>JAWLEV010000051.1:0-20602 GCA_041685915.1 Anaerolineae bacterium
TATAATAAATAAGAGATATTGTCGGGAATATGTTGTTTCTATTCCCATGGCTTGATGGGAGGTTAAAATGTCTGGACATAGCAAATGGTCCACCATTAAGCGACAGAAGAAGGCCAATGATCAAAAGCGTGGCAAGCTCTTTACCAAACTTGCCCACGAGATCGTCGTTGCTGTACGAGAAGGTGGAGAGGACCCAGAATACAATTTTCGTCTACGCCTGGCCCTGGATAGGGCCAGGGATGCCAATATGCCCAAGGATAACATCCAGCGGGCCATCGACCGGGGAACGGGTAAATCCCTGGATGGCAAGGCCCTGGAAGAGGGGTTTTACGAGGGTTATGGGCCGGAGGGCATCGCCCTGATGATCCATTATCTGACCGATAATAAGAATCGCGCCGTCTCCGAGATCCGCCACGTTCTCTCCACCCATGGGGGGAATCTGGGCTCCGACGGCTGCGTCTCCTGGATGTTTTCCCAAAAGGGGTACATTGCCATTGATCCCGGCGCCATGGATCCCGAGGAGGTGGCCCTGGAGGCCATTGACGCCGGCGCCGAGGATGTGGAGATCGACGAGGAGGGCGTGGAGGTCTATACCGCCGTTGAGGATTTTAAGGAGGTATCCGATACCCTGGAAGGGGCCGGGTTTGAGATCGATAACGCCGAACTTTTGTGGGAGCCCCAGACCACCAAGACCTTGTCGGAAAAGGATACCATGAAGGTCATGCGGCTGGTGGAGGCCTTGGAAGATCTGCTCGATGTTCAGGACGTGTACTCTAATCTGGATCTTCAGGATGAGATGATCGAAAAGTACGAGAGCGATCAGGCGGCTTGAGACGTCGTATGCTGGTTCTGGGCCTCGATCCGGGATTGGCCACCACCGGCTATGGTTTGGTGGTGGGGGATGGCCGAGATTTGGATATGGTTTCTCACGGCGTGATACGCACCCCCGCGAATACGCCCATCGGTGAGCGCCTGGTCAGGATTCATCGCGAGATGTCTTGCCTGCTGGACGAATATCATCCCGACGTCGCTGCCGTGGAGGAACTTTTTTTCTGCAAAAATGTGCGCACGGCCATGATGGTGGGCGAGGCCCGGGGCGTGCTGCTCCTGGCCTTGGCCGAGGCAGGGTTGGAGATCGCAGAATATACGCCCCTGCAGATCAAAGAGGGGATCACGGGGTACGGTAGCGCCGAGAAGGGCCAGGTACAGGAGATGGTGCGCATCCTGTTGCGCCTGGAAGAGGTGCCCCGCCCGGACGATGCCGCCGATGCCCTGGCCGTGGCCATCTGCCATCAACACGCCGCGCGGATGTCCGGGCTCATACAGGAGAACGATACAGCGAGGCCCCGACGGTGATCGCCAGCCTTTCTGGCCAGGTAAAGGCTATCAGGGAGGATGCCCTGGTCGTGGAGGTGGGTGGGGTGGGATTCCTGGTGCACGTGGTGAGCGACGTTCTGGAAAGCGTCACGCGCGTGGGGCAGGACGTGGAACTGTTCACGCATATGTACGTGCGCGAGGACCGCATCGCTCTCTATGGCTTTCTCAGCGCAGAGGAGAGGGAACTGTTTAGCACCCTCCTCGGCGTCAGCGGGGTCGGGCCGAGCACGGCGCTGGCCGTGCTCTCCACCTTTTCCCCCGAGGTGCTGCGCGGCGCCATCGCCCAGGGCGACGCGTCCACCCTGACCCACATCCCCGGCATCGGTCCCAAGACCGCCCAGCGTCTCCTCCTCGATCTGCAGGATCGGGTGACCGTTTCCGAGGCCTGGGCGCCCGGTATGGAGGAGGGGGATACGGAGGTGATAGATGCCCTCACCGCCCTGGGTTACAGCGTCTCCGAGGCCCGCAGCGCCCTCTCGGGCATCCCCGAGGAGGTGGAGGAACTGGACGAGCGCATCCTCGCCGCCCTGCGCTATCTGGGCGGGTAATTCCCATCATTCTTTTGCCTTTGGCACCGCCCCCCGCCACTTTGCTTTCTCGTAGGTCGGAAAGCCGTTCCGACTTGGAGGCGGAGCCTCCAAAACTCGCGTATTGAACAAGCTGTTTTACTTTACTGTGGAGAATTGCCAAAGCAAATCCCTTGTCGATTTCCCGAACTTTTGAGGTAGGCTGCATAATCAAGCCCATGCAGTAAAAAGAGGGAAAAGGCGTCGCCTTTTCCCTCTTTACCATTTAGGGGACAAAGGCCGATGCCGAGGCCAACAGGTCAAGCCATGCAGAGGGCAGAAGCATCAGCAGGTGCGGAAACAGCCCCAGCACCAGTAATGACAATCCCAGGGGCAGGGCCAGGAGGCCGGGGTAGCGGGGGGAGGGTCCGCCGCGGGGGATGAGGGGAGGGCTCAGCGTGGCCAGGATGCAGCGCCCAAAGGCCCATGCCGGCCCCAGACTGCTCATCAGGAGGGCGGGTATCCAGGCGCTGTGCTCCACGGCCAGCATCCGATAGAGATTCAGCCGCGTACCAAAGCCCGCCATGGGTGGGAGCCCCGCCAGGGAAAGCCCCCCGATGGTCAGGGCGATGACGAGGAGGGGCGCCCGCTGCCAGATTCCCGCCAGATGTTCGTGATCATCTCCTCCAAAGTGGTAGCGCAGGAATCCCGCCACCATGGCCACGACGACGACGCCCACGGCATGATACATAAAGTGCAGGATGCCGATGGTGGCGCCTTCTGGTGCGCCCAGGCCCAGGGCGACGAGGATCACGCCCAGATCAGCCAGGGCGGCGTAGGAGAGGGCCCCGCTCACCGAGCGCTGCGCCATCGCTGCCACCCCTCCCAGGAGGCACGTCCCTATACCCCCGGCAAGCAGGAGGATGTGAATCAGTTCCTGCGCCCCGGCATAGGTTTCCTCCCGAAAGACGCCGCTCAAAAAGAACAATAGCGCGCCCCCGAGGGCGATCTGTAGCAAGATGCCGGCCAGGTAGGCGCCGCGTCGGAACAGGGGCGTCAGCCACAGTCCAAAGGGCCCCACCCCCAGCAACAGGACAAAGCCCATCATGGTGACGGCCGTGCTCAGTTGCAGCATGGTCATCCTCTCCATTTCCGGGCCGTAGGTTTCCATGGTCCACGCCCCCACGAGGAGGAGCATCCCCGCCAGGGCTATCAGCACCAGGGCGCGCGCGCCCAGCACGGCGTCCTGGCGCTCGCGTATGGGGAACAGGGCGAGGGCCATGATGGTTCCCATCTCCAGCGTCAGGATTTTGAGGGTGTCATTGTGGATGATGAGGGAGGCGGCAAAGAGTCCCGCCGCGCTCAGGGTGAGGGCGTAGGAGAATTCGCCCTGTGGTACGCGATACGTATGGGCCAGCACAAAGGCCAGGAGGACAAAGCAAAAGGCGGACCCCAAACGTGCTTCCGGCGAGAACGTCAGCCGTCGTCCCATGAGGAGCAGTTCCGGTACCTCTCCCGCGGTGGCCAGATGGACGGCTGTGATCAGGAGGGTGATGGTGGAGAGGAGCGCCGCCGTGAGGGGGAATCTGGATAGCAGGCTGACTGCAATAGCGACGGCCAAGAGCAGGATGATGAACCACAGGATCATTCTTCTGCCTCCACGTCGGTTATGAACGTTTGTAATCCCTCCTCGGCAAAGAGAACGACTCCCATGGCAAAGAGCACCTCGACCACATTCAGCAGGGCTGTCACCAAAAAGCCGGGCTCCCAAAAGAGATAGAGGGCTGTAAAGCCGTTCAAAAAACTCAGCAGACCAAAGCCTATGCGCAGCGGATCCAGGCTCACCAGCGTCACAAGTACGCCCCCGATCATCAGCCAGTAACCGGTCAGGGTCAGTTCTGGGGGCATGGGGGGCAGGGGGTATCGGCGCCACAGATGATAGGCTGTGAAACCCCCCAGCGCCAATGTGAGGGCGCAAAAGGGCAGCCCCATGCTCCTTGGCCGTCCACCTTCTGAATGCTCGTTGGAATCGTCGTCGGCCCCGCTCCTGGACGTTAGGGGAGGGGCGGCGTTCTGTACGTGGTCGGCCGTGAGATAGAGGATGAAGCAGATGGAGAATCCTACCCCCAGCCGGGTGAAGAATATGCTCGGGTAGAGGCGTTCGCTGAGCAGTTGGGGGAGCAGGATGTATTGCAGAAGGAGCAACACCGTGGAGATCCTGTATCTTGTCATCAGGAACATGGCCGCCGAGGTGGAGACCACGACGATGAGAATCTGGCGCGGGGATAGCAGGACGACGTGGCTCAGGAATTGTTGCGCGATGGGCACGTTGGGCATCTTATCTCTCCACCAGATACAGCACGAGGGCCAGGCCCCAGATCAGGATCCAGCCCAATCCCAGCGAGTCCTCGAGGGTCGTGTATAGCGTCACGAGCCAGGCGTCCACCCTTTGCGACGCCCTTTCCACGCCTGTGTAAAGCCACTCAAGGTCCATCGCGGGAGCCAGTCGCTGGGCCCAGGGCGCGGTGTAGGAACGTCTCCGTGGCTCGTGCAGGAGATACCCTCCCACGGGGGGGAGCAGCGCGAGGAGGAGTAGGACGCTCCCCGTCAAGGGCTGGGACAATAGTCCGCGTATGGCGCCTGTCCCCGGCCAGATGCCGCCCACCAGCAACGCCGTCGCCCAGAGCGCTGCCACGACTATGGGTATCAGTTCCATCCCCTGTAGTCTCTCGTAATTTCCAAAAAAGGTCAGCAACTCGTCGAGCTGTCGCCACAGGGGGATGGAGATCAACAGGGAGGCTGTGGACACGGCGAGTATCACGCCCCAGTGCCCGTGGAGCCAGCAGAGTTGCAAGAGTGACCAGCGGGCCATGAATCCCAGACTGGGGGGCAAACCGGCCAGGGCGGCTAGGGCCACGATCATGGGCGCCCGCAACCATGGAGAGATATCTCTTGGTACCGAGGCGCGGATATACAGGTGGCGCAGGGTCAGCCCAAGGGCCCAGAGGGAGGCCAGCGACAGCGTCGTTGCAGCGCCCGCATTGCCCCCTACCAGTATGGGAAAGAGCGATAGGAGAATGCCGTACATGCTCACATAGGGCCATGCGGAACTGAAATCCGCGGCCCGGTTTGCCAGCAGGCCCATGGCCAGCAAAAGGAGGGCGATGAACAGCACGGGCAGACGTGTGAGGATCAGGGTCTGGAGCATGCCCACCTGTAGCCACAAATAGATGCCCGTGAACAGGGAGGTCAGATCGATCTCCCATGCCTTTCCATGATGCTGGGGCAGGGGATATATCCCAAGGCGCAAAAAGGCCGCCAGGGCAAACCAGGGCAACGACGCGCGCGGCGGCCCGACCAGGCTGTTGGTAAGAAAAGCCCTTTCCCTCCCACTTGTGAAGGCGGTGCCCACGGCGAGGGCCATGATGGACAACAGATTGCCCGCCCCGTAACGTATGAGGAGATAGGGTTCCTCCTGCGGAGTGTCTCGAAGCTTGAGGGCCAGGAGTAACAGGTCTGTCAGCCCCCAGACGATCCCCAGCGTAAAGGGATTGGCGGCCGCGATGGTAGCCAGCACCATGCCCACCAGCGCCAGTTGTCTCGCGCTTTTGGGGTGTTCCAGGGGGTTCATCATCAACCCCAGGTTCAGGAGGGCGAGCAATCCCAGGGGGAGCCAGGCCATCGTCGTCCTCCGTTGATCGTAGGAGAAGGCGAGGGGCTCGAACTGATCCATGAGCGGTTGTGGCGGGCTCCATGTGGGATCTGTCGCCCCCTGCACCAGGGCGAGGGTGATGCAGGTTACCAGCAGGATGGCCACCTGTGCCCAGCGCCTGACACGATCGGATATGATCGACGGAGACAGGGCTATCGTCAGACCGGCTCCCAGGCAGGGAATCAGCCAGGGAAGAAACGATATACTATATTGCATCGTCGTGGGGTGCAGGAATTCTCATAACGATCCTGTCAGCCTTTTTCTTCTTGAGACCATAGCGATTCTAGCATGAAAGACGCGCGACGACAATCGTGTGCATTGACCCCGTCCTTTGTCGTAGCATAGGTGCTGTGCTACAATCGCCATGGTCGTGGTGAAAAAGTGGAAGAGGAGGTGGTACGGGTCGAGGGAGGGAGCAAGCGCGCGGACTGCCGTCCCGGACGGCAGTTGACGAGGTGGAGGTCCCTCGTCGCGAGACGGGGCTAACCCATACGCCCGTGTGGGGAAAATCGAGAGATCAGCGGAAGCCTCCAGGGGTGTCACGCCCCTTATCCTTTCCTCCCGAATAATAAGCCGGTCCCGCAAATCCCAGGGGTGACCCTGGCACAAAGGGATGGCGGTGAAATACAAGGATGACGGCAGCGCTGTGTGCTCTGGTGCTGCCATGGATAATCTCATGCAACCTCAAAAAGGGAGGTCCTCTGATGTGTGGTATCGTTGCCTATGTAGGAGATCGCAACGCCTGTGACATCGTCCTGGATGGTCTGCGTCGCCTCGAGTATCGTGGGTACGATTCGGCCGGCCTGGCCGTGGCCACGGAACGGGGCATCGCGCGGCGGCGCAGTGTGGGAAAACTGCGCAACCTCGGCGCGCTGCTCGAAAAAAAGCCCCTGTGCGGCCCGGTGGGCATGGGGCATACGCGCTGGGCCACCCACGGCGATGTGACGGAGGCCAACTGTCATCCCCATACGGATCACGATGGCACCATTTCTGTCGTGCACAACGGCATCGTGGAGAACTATCGCCAGTTAAAGCAAGAACTTGTCGACGAGGGTCTCGTCTTCGATTCCCAGACCGATACCGAGGTCATCGCCCATCTCGTGAGTAGATATTACGACGATGGGGCGCAGGATCTGGTCACCGCCGTGCGTCGGGCCCTGCAACGACTCAGGGGGCCCAGTGCCGTGGTGGTGATGAGCGCGCTGGAACCCGACCGGCTGGTGGCGGCGCGACTGGGCAACGCGGGGGGTGTGGTGCTTGGCCTGGGAGAGGATGAGATGTTTGTGGCCTCGGATATGCCCGCCATCCTCGATTACACCCAGGAGATGATCTTTTTGGACGACGGGGACGTGGCTCTGGTCACAAAGGAGGGAGCCGAGTTCACGAACCCGGAGGGGGAGGCGTTGGAAAAGACGGCCACCAGCGTATCCTGGAACCCGGTGTCGGCAGCCAAGGAGGGGTACAAGCACTTTATGCTCAAAGAGATCTATGAGCAGCCCCGCTCGGTGACCGACGCCATCCGGGGACGGGTCGATTTCGACGAGGCCGTGGTGCGCCTGCCCGATCTTGATGACCTAAAGCCCGTGTTACCCCATCTGCGTCGGTTGCACGCCGTGGCCTGTGGCACGGCCTGGCATGCCTGTCTCGTGGCCAAGTTCCTTGTCGAGGATCTGGCCCGTCTGCCCGTGGAGGTGGACTATGGTTCCGAGTTCCGCTATCGCGATCCCATTCTGGAGCCCGGAAGTGTGGTGTTGATCGTCAGTCAGTCGGGAGAGACGGTGGACACCCTGGCGGCCATGGAGGCGGCCCGCGAGCGGGGCATGCAGTCCATCGCCCTGGTAAACGTGGTGGGCAGCCAGGCGGCCCGCCTGGCCGACGGCACGGTTTATCTCAACGCCGGTCCCGAAATCGGTGTGGCCTCCACCAAGGCCTTTACCTCACAGATCACGGCGGCCTATCTGCTGGCCATCTATTTGGGGCAGGTGCGCGATACCCTGAAAGAGGAGCGCAGGCTGGATCTGTTGCAGGATCTGGCCGAACTGCCCGAGTTGGTGGGGCGGGTACTGCGTGACGACGAGGGCTATGAGGAGGTGGCCCGACGCTATATGAACTGCGACGATTTTCTGTTCTTGGGGCGGGGTATCAACTACCCCATCGCTCTGGAGGGGGCCCTCAAACTGAAAGAGATATCTTATATTCACGCCGAAGGCTATCCGGCGGGAGAGATGAAGCACGGGCCCATCGCCCTCATCGATGATGAGATGCCTGTGGTGGCCATCTGCCCTCGAGATAGGGTGCGGAATAAGATGCTCAACAATATGGAGCAGGTCAAAACCCGTGGGGGCCGGGTGATCGCCGTGGCCACAGAGGGGGACGAGGAGGTGGCGGCCAAGGCGGACGATGTCATCTTTATCCCCGCCACGTCGCGCTACCTCACCCCCATCCTGGCCACCATCCCCCTGCAGTTGCTGGCCTACCATATCGGTGTCCTGCGGGGCTGCGACGTCGATCAGCCCAGAAACCTGGCCAAGAGCGTGACTGTGGAGTAGGGGGTACGGGGTGCCCTTGGGGACACAAGTTGACGTCAGTACCGCATCGTCATAGCATATTATACATGTGTTTATTTTTGTCTAGCGGATACAAGTGAGGTCGTATGGAAGATCAAATTGCCCAGATAGAAGTCATCGTCGAGATTCCCAGAGGCAGTCGCAACAAATACGAATATGATCATCAGAGGCATGCCATCTATCTCGATCGGGTGCTCTATTCGTCGGTGCACTATCCCACCGACTATGGATTTGTCCCCGGTACAGAGGCGGCCGATGGAGATCCCCTGGATGCTCTGATCATTGTCGAACAACCCTCTTTTCCTGGATGTCGCATGCGCATCCGTCCCATAGGCGTGTTGCTCATGCGCGACGAGGCGGGTATCGACGAAAAGATTCTGGGTGTGCCGGTAGCCGATCCTCGATTTGAAGAGATGAAAGGACTCGATGATATCGGCGTGCACTGGTTGCGCGAGATCGAGAATTTCTTTGATACCTACAAGCTCCTTGAGGATAAGGAGAGCGTTGTAGAGGGTTGGCGGGGTGCCGAGGAGGCGCGGGCGGTGTTACAAAAATACCAGGTCTCCCGAGGAGCCATCGTGGAGGAGGAGCGATAGCGTCAGGTCTCCCTACCGGTTCCCTCAGACAGGGCGCGCAACCTGATGATGATCCACAGGCTGGCAAGGGCCAGGAGGACGTTGACGGCCTCGGCGATAAAAAAGCCGGACAGGCGGGCCAGCCCGGGCACGATGATGCCGATGGAGGCATGGTAGAGGACGGCAAAGAGGAACCAGCGCCTTTCCGAGAAGACGAGACTCTGCATCACCAGCAGCGCCCAGGCTACCTGATGGGGGAGGGATAGGATGCGTTCCAATGCTATGGTGAGGGGTTGGTGCCAGGCGGTGTTGCGGATGGTCTCCAGGGTCTCTTGAAAGGCCGCGCTGGTCTCTGGACTGCTTGACCGCGTGGCGACCTGGGCATCCAGTCGCCCTAAAAAGATGTAGGCCATAAAAATCATAAAGGTGAGGCCGGCGATAAAGAGGGCGGTCTCCACGAATGCCTGCCCGAGGCCGTACATCACCCCGTTGCGCCACGTCAGCCCAAAGGATCCCCGTGGAAAGAGATAGCGGTACCCCAGCCAACGTCCCCCTTCTTCGGCCAGGGCCGTGCCCAACGCCAGGGCCAAAAGCCACATAAAGGCCCCCAGATCTGTATCCAATCTGCTCCCCACCACCACGTTCAGATAGACGTTCAGGGGCAACCAGGTGAATAATTGAAACACGGCAAAGATGATGGCCCCATAGGCAAAGAGTTCCCATCTTGCGCGCGTTTTGTGCCTGTAATATAGGACGGCAGCCAGGGGGCATCCTACCTGAAGAAGAAGGGAAGCGATAAAGGCCAATACGGTATGTGTGTTCACATTCTCCTCTTGTTTGCCAAGCGTGCGCGATCGCTACAGGAAGGGGGCCCTCTATCGGGGGCGGCGGGCGGCCCACATGATGCGAAAGGTCTGATCGTTCGGTGGTTGGAACGAAAAGCACTCGTAGGTCCCCTCCACGGAAAATCCCGCCTCCGTCAGCAGGGCGTTGATCCGTTGCTTCGGATAGCCCCGTTCCACATGCTCCTCTGTAACGCGGCGGTAGAGGGTGCCGACCCGTTGAAAGCAGGTCACCTCGACGCGTGACCGTTTTTGTCTCTGGTTATAGCGACTTTCAAGTACCATACAAAGGTTATCGGAGTCGATAAAATAAGTCTTGTCATTCCACGCCTCGCGGAGCGCTTTGATGGTGTTCATATCAAAGAGAAACAGTCCTCCGGGGCGCAGGGCCTCAAAGGCGCGCTCGAAACTGGCTTTGATGTCCTCCTCGGTCAGCATATAGTTCATACTGTCGTACAGACAGGTCGCCAGATGCACCCGCTCGGGCAGGGCGAACGCGCGCATGTCCTGTTGGCTCCATTTCACCGTGACTTCTTTTTCCTCTGCTTTGGCCCGCGCTGTTGCCAGCATCTCCTTGGAGGCGTCCACACCGTACACGCACCAACCGGCCGTGGCCAGGGAGATGGCCACCGTGCCCGTACCACAGGCCACGTCCACCATCCGCTTGCCCTCCACCGTATGGCGCCTCAGGATGCGCCGGATATAGGGCAGCATTTTTTGGCTGAATGCCTTTTGTCCCGATAGGTCATAGAGGGACGCGTAATCCTGATAGATGCCCATGCGTCTCCACGTTGAATGGATCATTGGGCACATTATATCGACGCTGCGCGTCGGGCGTCAAGTTGACGCGGGGAAGAGCACGACCATAATGAACCCATGGAGAAGGATTGTATCATTCGGCGGGCCAAACCTGAACTCGACGATGCGCGAGCGCTCTTGGCGGTGGAGCACGAGAGCCTGGGGGACAGCCCCTATTCTCCGTGCCAGGTCGTCTCCGTGCTCGCACGTCCCGAACACTATGCCTATCTGGCCTTTGTGAAAGATGAGGCCGCGGGTTTTTGCTCTTGCATACAGACGCCTTTGGGACGGGAGGGACAACTGGAGATCGATATGCTGGGGGTGGTGGCTGGGCACCGCCGTCGGGGAATCGGCTCATCTCTCATCGCCCTCGGCGTCAGAAAGGCCGTGGGGCGGGGCGTGCGCAGTTTCCGTGCCGTGGCTGCCGCGGATAACGTGGCCTCTCAGCGCGCCTTTCAAGAGATCGGCTTTACCCGGGAATCCGCTGTGGACATGATGGTATACGAGGTGCGTGGGCGCACGCCCCTGTCCTTTTTGCCCCAGGGCTGGACATGGCGGACCTTTTTCGCGGGATCGCTGAGGGCACCCCCTCTGTCCCAAACGTTCGAGGCTACAGGGCCGGGGCGTGAGGTCCACCATTTGCAGGATGCGCGGGGAAATCTGGTGGCGGCGGCCGAATGTCTGCAGGTGCAGACTATGGCCTATGCGGGATTATGGGTGGAAGAGTTCGAGGCCCCCTCCAGGAGGACTGCAGAGTGGATGGCCCGCGCCCTGGCCGAGCGGGCCAAAGCGCTGGATGTGGATGAGGTGGGGTACCTGATTCCCCACCAGGGAGCGAGCGAAACTCCCATCTCGCTGGTGGCCGCTGGCTATGAGAACGTGGGAGAATATCTGGTATTGCGGGGCGATGCGGCCACCCTCGCCTCACGATTGGGGCAGCAGGCGATCCAGGGCTAGCCTCATCTCCTCGATCTTGAAGGGCTTGGTGAGATAGGGGAGGCCGATGTGGCGCAGGAATTCGCGCGTGCCCGAACTCATGGTGTCCCCGGTGATAAAGAGGATGCGCTTGGCGAGCTCGGGGTCCTGCTCCGAGATGTGCTCATAGAGCTTGACCCCGCTCATCTTGGGCATCTTGACGTCGCTTATCAGCAGATCAAAGGGCTCGTCCTGTTCCCCGGCCTGGGACAGGGCCTTGATGGCCATCGTTCCATTCCGTGCCCATACCGTGTCGTGACCGTCTTGAGACAGTAGGCGCTCCAGCACCGAGGCGACGTGATCGTCGTCCTCGACGATCAGGATTCTCTTATCTGTTATGGGGGTGGCGCTTTTTTTCTCCTCTTTCGTCTCCTCTGTGGGGCCAACGATGGGGAGTTCGATGATAAAGGTGGCCCCTTCTCCCGGCGCATTCTCGGCCCAGATCCTTCCATCGTGCCCATCGACGATGCCAAAACAGATGCTGAGACCGAGACCCGTCCCCTTGTCCACCTCCTTGGTGGTGAAAAAGGGTTCGAAGAGGTGCTTCTCGGCCTCGGGAGATAGTCCCGGACCGGTGTCCGAGACGCTGGCCCGTATCTTGTCGCCCTTTGCTTGGGAGCGAATGGTCAACGTGCCGCCACCGTCATGTTCGATCATGGCATCCTGGGCATTGTTGATGAGGTTGAGGAATACCTGCTGCATCTGGCTGGCATCGACCATGGTGCGGGGCAGGTTTTCGTCCAGTTCCCTGACGACCTCGACGTTTTCCACGTGCAACTGATAGCTGCGCAGTTCCAGTGTGCGCTCGATGATCTCGTTCACATCGACGTACTGGCGTTCCACCCTGTGCTGGCGGGCAAAGGTGAGGAGATTTTCCACGATCTCTGCTGCCCTCTGGGCCTGTATATGGACCCTTTTCAGGTCTTTTTGAGCCTTTTCGTCAAAGCGGTCGCTCATCTGCAAGAGCTGTGTATAGCCCATGATAGCCGTCAGGGGGTTGTTTAGCTCATGGGCCACGCCCGCGATCAACTGTCCGAGGGCAGATAGTTTTTCCGACTGTACCAGTTGGTCCTGGGTGGTCTTGAGATGTTCGAGGCTCTCCTGCAGATCGCTCACCAGGCGCGCATTCTCGATGGCCGCAGCGGCCTGGGTGGCCAGGGTCATGAGCAGGCGGCCATCGCTGTCGGAAAAGGCATTTCTTTCTTGTGAGTCAACGCTTAGCGTACCGATGCGTCGTTCTCCCAGCTTGAGGGGAGCGGCCATCATGGAGATGAAGGAGCGCCCGCCGTCAGAGGGCACAAAGCGCGGGTCACGCGATACGTCGGGCACGTTCATCACCTGTCCTTCTTGAAGGGCGACGCCCGCCACGCCACGCCCGATGCGCAGATGGTTCTTGCCCTCTGCATGGGGCCGTACCTGGGCAAAGGATAGGGCGCGGGGATCAAGCTCCCCGCTCTCCTGGTCGAAAAGGTGCAATACACAGTTATCTGCCCCTTCGATGGTGTCCACTGCCGAGTGCACGATGAGATCCAGCAGGTCGTCCAGGCTGGTGGTGGATACAAAAGCGCGGCTGATGTCGTATATCGTCTGGCTCTGACGGCCCTCCCGCGCCAGACGCTCCCGCAGCCGGGCGTTCTCTATGGCAAGCCCCAGAATCTGACCGATACAATGGAGCAGGTCGAGGTCTTGTTCCCCCATGCTCATACTGCTAGGTAGGCCGACAAAGAGATACCCCAGGATATCCGTGTGGGTCAGGGGCAGGGACAGGACCGACGTACAGGATACGGGGGGCAGCGCCTCTTTGAGGGGATGATCGCCAGTCTCCTCATCCAGCGACACGATATCGGGTGTGCTCGCCGCAGGAGGAACCAAATTCAGTTCCTCTTCCTGTGAGAATTGGCCATCCAGACCGTACGTGGCTTCCAGCCTTAGCATCCCCTCGTCTTCCAGATAGGCGGCGCCCACCTCCGCGTCAAGTTGCTCTACCAGAACCTGTAGGGATTCCTCCAGGATATGATGAACGCTTCTCCCGAAATGGGAAATCTCGAGTATCCTGTTCCTCATTGTCGGTGTGTCGATCTTCAAGATGCTCATTATCTCTTACCCTTTCGCGGTCTTGTTGAGGCGTCGTTGTAGGCGTTCGAGGCGGTGTTCCAGTGCCTGTAGTACTTCTTTGTCTTTTGGATCCGCGCAGGCCATGGCTTCCAGGGTCATCCGTTTGGCCCCGATATAGTCGCGATCCCTGTGTTCCAGCTGTTTGGCCAGCTCAATATAGGGATATATTTTGTTCCCGTCAAGCAGTTCCTGCCATATCTGGGCGGCTTTTTCATATCGCCCCAGTCGCTTGAGAAGGAAGGAGAGGCGCTTGCAGGCTGCATCCCGCGTCTGGCGCTCGCCCTGCTGGCGGGCTCTCTGGTAGGCGCGGATGGCCCTGTCCGTTTCACCCATGGCCTCGTAGGCTCTCCCCAGGGCCAAAAAGTCGCAGTAGGGATCGTCATCCCGCGTAAAGGGGGCCTCGAGGGTGGCACCGATCCTCGCCGCGAGGGCTACCATGGAGAGCACGTCGATCCTGTTGTGATAGAAGACGTTGGCCAGACGTTTCGTACATCCCCATTCCACGTAATCGGTATAGATCTGGGGAATCTCGTATCCTGGCACGTCTGTGCCCTCTCGTTCCACATCGAGCACTGTGCTTTCAAGACACGACAGGGCGCACGAGGGCAGGATCCGTCTCCACAGTCGCCGCGCCAGGAGGAGCAGATCCAGGTGTGGGGTGTCGTCAAAGGCGAGTTTCCCCTGGGACAGTATATAGCGCGTGCGAAGCAGGGGCCAGTCAAAAGAGCGCCCGTTAAAGCTGACGAGGCCCTGGTGGTCTACAAGATGCTCCGCCAAAAGGTGGAGCAGTGCCCCCTCCTCGCCATAATCGGGCATAAAGTATTGCAAGAGGCGGAACCGGTCCTCCTGAAAGAATCCCAGCCCCACCAAAAAGACGTACGTCCCCCCTCCGCGGTCGAGTCCCGTCGTCTCTGTGTCGATAAACAGGGCCTTTTGTAGATCAAAGTTATCGTCTTTTTCGCCGATGATAAAGGGAGTCCATGTATCGTCCGATATGCCCAGGGCGTGCAAGAGTTGTGGGGATCCGTGTCGCTCCTCCAGGGAATACTCTCGCTCGACGACAAGACATCGTCCCTGGGCAGTCTGGATCCAGTGACCATCTGTCAGCGAGGCGAGGGTGGGGCGCTCTTTTCTCGGCGACGGCCCATCGCGATCGCCTTCCTCGGCTTTTAGCAGTCCCGCTTTTTGTAACCGCTCTTTGATATCCATAATTTTTCCAGGGAGAAATGGGATTCTTTTTGTATCTATCACACATTATAGCACCTGATGCGCCTAATTCATAGGTATAGACGTAAATATGATATAAAACTAGCATGGGGTCGGGGGCTTAGAGGATATCTTTTTTCTCTTTCAAAGTTCCGGAACCCTGTAGACCTTGGACAAGCCGCATAACCTGTGCCTTTTCGCGCCCGTGGAAAAGCCCGGCCACGCCGATACAGGAGGGACATCCCCCCTCGCAGGGGCAGTCGCGAACCACTTCGGCGGCCCCACGTAGCAGTTCCTCATAGAGAAAAAAGGTCTCGTCGCTCAGGCCGACGCCGGAGGCGATGCGGTCGTAGACAAAGATGGTGGGGGCGCCAGTCTGCGAGCATGCACTGTCCGAAAAAACGCCGATATCCCGATAGTCACACATGAGGTGGAGGGGAATCACATGTCTCAGGACGTGGGCCAGGCGCGCCAGGGTGCCCCGCACGACCACCGCCTGTTCCGCCTTGCGATGACAGCTGGGGCAGAGGGTGATGAGGTTGGAGAGCACATTCGCCTGCCGATAGTTTTCGTTTTTGCCCGGTAACCAGTTGAACTCCCGAAAGGGCCGGATGTGGTGGACGTCGTGCTTGCGCCCGGGACGCTGGGGGGCACCACACTGCCTGCAGCGATGGCCATCGCGACGGCGCGCTTTCTCGCTCTGGATGGGCCAATTGGGGCCTCGCGATCCCCCCTCCCTCTCCTCCCACCAGCCCTCGTCGCGCAACCGCGATACAACCTCTTCCGGAACGGTCAGCCAACAGGCGGAGGTGAGCATGCTCTGCTCGGGCAGGTCGATCTCTCCCCATCCCAGGTGCTCCATGGTGCCCATACGCAGGCGCCTATAGCTTGTGGTGCGGGTCGTCAGCATCACCTCCCCCCTTGCCAGGTGCATCTGGGGCCTCGCCCGCTCTTCCTTGGTTTCCTGGATATCGATACGAGTGTTCTGGCTGGCCTCGGTGTAAAAATCCACCTCTACGGGATGTACACGGGCTAGGCCACCTTCCCAGTCCAGGGATTCTACAAGATATCGCTGTCCCTCGTGCAGGTAGATGGCCCCCTCGTGCACCCATACGGGGGCGCTCGCCCTATCGATGTGCCCGATGACTTTCCGTTGGTCGCCGTCCTGGTGGCACACGACGATGTCGTCCTGCCGTGCGCTGCGCAGAGAGAATTGGGGGGCGGGCGCCGCATCGGCCGTCCAGTACCACCTCTTGCGTGATTTGCGTACGATCCCCTCTGTTTCCAGGAGCGCCAGGATACGCTGCAGATCTTCGCTCCCATAGTCGTCCCGCTCAGTAAAGGGCAGTTCGGCCACGGCGCATTTGATGTGGTCCAGCAATATGTGGAGGTTATCCCCGTTGACCAGGGCATGCTCGGGCGAGCGACCAAAGAAATAGCGGGGATGAGCGACGAGATACTGATCCAGGGGAGACATGGAGGCTATCAGAAAGGCGATGCTTTCCTCTCTGCCCCGTCCCACACGACCTATTTGCTGCCACGTGCTGGCAACGGTGCCGGGGTATCCGACCAGGATGCAAGCCTGCAGGCTTCCTATATCGATGCCCAGTTCCAGGGCATTGGTGGCCACGACGCAGCGCACCGTCCCCTCCTTGAGCCCTGTCTCTATCTGCCTGCGTTCCTCTGGCAGATAGCCGCCGCGATATCCGCGGATCTCTTGCGTTGAAAGAGCGTGGTGTCCGGCTTTTTGCCGCAACTGGAGCACCAGCTTTTCCACTGTGCGGCGTGAGCGCCCAAAGACCACCACCTGCAATCCGGCGTCAAGCATGCGACCGGTGAGGGCTTGCGCCTCCAAAAGGGGGGAGCGGCGCAGGCCCATCTGCCGATCGACGATGGGAGGATTGTAAAAGATCACATCGCGCCTTCCACGGGGTGCGCCGTTCTCGGATACCAGTTCGACCTCCTCCGCGGTGAGACCTTTTATCAGCTCGACGGGATTGGCGATGGTGGCCGAGGAACAGATAAAC
Organism: Anaerolineae bacterium; assembly: GCA_041685915.1. Taxonomy (GTDB): domain Bacteria; phylum Chloroflexota; class Anaerolineae; order UBA1429; family UBA1429; genus JAWLEV01. The sequence continues at coordinate 16,701 of JAWLEV010000051.1, forward strand.
TGGGGATCGCTGCCGTAAAAGTGGCAGATGCGTTTCAGGCGCCGAAAGACGTTGGCCACATGGCTGCCAAATACTCCCCGGTAGGTATGTATCTCGTCGATGACGACATAACGCAGATGGGAAAAGAAATCGCGCCACTGGGTATGGTGGGGAAGGATGCCCACATGGAGCATGTCGGGATTCGTCAGGATGATCCCGCTCTCGTCCCGGATACGTCGGCGGCGGCTCTTAGGGGTGTCCCCATCGTACGTCGCGATGGCGGCCTCCAGGCCCAGGTGGCCCACGTCGCCGCGCAGGGTGTGTAACTGATCATGGGCCAGGGCCTTGGTAGGAAAGAGGTACAGGGCGCGCGTGTCGGGCTGCCGCGACAGGCTTTGAAGCACGGGGAGGTTGTAGCACAGGGTCTTGCCCGAGGAGGTAGGCGTGACGATGACCACGTGTTTGTCTTCCAGTGCCTGGCGCACAGCAAGGGATTGGTGCCGATACAGCCGTGGTGTGCCCCGCTTGTGAAGGAGCGTTTTTAGATCGCTATCCAACCGGGCCGGCACCTTTTCATAAGCGGCGCCCTTGGCATCCAGGGTACGCCAAGAGGTTACGTTGGCCATGATCTGGGGATCATCTTTTATTTGCTGGCGAACGAACTGTAGATCGGTCACAGCACGATTTCCCTAGCAGGATGGGCAGGTCATAGATCCAGAGAGGGTTGTTCTACGTCGTCGCCCTGCGGCATGCTATCGGTTTCAGAATGGTCGATCAGTGTGTAGAGGTCGTTCTCATCTATGATGGGCACGCGTTCCCTTTCCGCCGCCTGGGTTTTGGTGCGCCCTGGTCTATCCCCCGCCAGGAGGTACGTCGTCTTGCCCGAAACGCTGCCCGTGACTCGCCCTCCGTGGGCCATGATCAGTTCTTTTGCCTCGCTGCGGCTCATGGAAGGGAGGGTGCCCGTGATCACAATGGTGACCCCTTCCAGGGGGGCGGGGCCGCCTTCCACCCGCTCCTCGTCCTGCAGGCTGACGCCACGTTTGCGCAGCCTTTCCACCAGAGTGCGGTTGCCTGGCTGCGCAAAAAAGTCGGCAATGGCCTCGGCGATGCCCGGGCCTATCCCCTCCAGTTCCAAAAGTTCTTCCGGGGAGGCCTCTTGGAGATCGTCGATGGAGTGGTAATGATCGGTCAGCACGCGGGCCACCGTGCTGCCGACGCCGCGGATGCCCAGGCCGACGAGGACGCGCCACAGGGGGCGCTCCCGGCTGTCGGCGATGGCCTGCAGTAGATTCTGGGCTCGTTTCTCGGCAAACCCCTCAAGTTCCAAAAGGGCGGCTTTCTCCAGCGCATATAGATCGGCCACGTCGGCGATCAATCCCTCGTTGACGAGCTGTTCGGCCAGTTTGGTTCCCATGCCCTCGATGTCCATGGCTCCTCTGGAGGCCCAGTACTCCACGCGGCGCACTACCTGGGCAGGACAGGAGGGGTTTCCACAGTAGATGTCCACCTCACCTTCGCTACTTACCACAGGCTCGCCACAGACGGGACAGACCTCTGGTGGAGGGAATACCCTTTCGCTACCGTCACGCACTCCCTCCACCGGACCCACTATCTGGGGGATGACGTCTCCTGCGCGGCGAACCACCACCAGATCCCTCTCGCGGATGTCCTTGCGTTCCAGATCCTCAAAGTTGTGCAGGCTGGCCTGGCGAATAGTGACGCCACCGATGCGCACGGGCTCCAGAACGGCATAGGGGGTGAGCACGCCCGTGCGCCCCACATTGATCGCGATGTTTTGCAGGCGGGTCGTGGCCTCTCGGGCCGGGAATTTGTAGGCCACGGCCCAGCGGGGCGCGTTGCCCACGATGCCCAGGCGTTGTTGGGTGTTCAGGTTGTTGATCTTGATCACCACGCCGTCCGCCTCATAGTTGAGGAGGTCTCGCTTGTCCATCCACTCCTCGCAATAGTTTAGGACCTTTTGAAAGTCTGTGAAGAGGCGGATGTCCTCGTTGACGGCAAAGCCCAGATCCCGTAGATGCTGGAGGGATTCCCATTGGGTTGTTATCTCTGTTCCCTCCACGTGTCCGATGGCATAAGCGAAGAAGCGCAGGGGGCGCTCCGCTGTGACGCGTGGGTCCAGCTGTCTGACCGAGCCGGCGGCAGCGTTGCGGGGATTGGCAAAGGCGTCCTCTTCCTCCGCCTGGCGTCTCCTGTTCAACGTTTCAAAGAGGTCTCGCGGTATATAGATCTCTCCCCTCACCTCGATGAGCGCTGGGGGCGCGACGTCGCCGCCCACGGGGATGCGCAGGGGCACGTTGCGAATGGTGCGTACGTTCTCGGTAATGTCCTCTCCTATCCTACCATCGCCCCGCGTGGCGGCGCGGTGCAGGAGACCGTCCTCGTACGTCAGGGCAGCAGCCAGACCATCGATCTTGGGTTCGGCCACGAACTCTAGCGAGATTCCCTGAGGTAGCATTTGCCGGGCGCGGTCGAGCCAGCCCTTCACCTCCTCTCTGGAAAAGGCGTCGGAGAGGCTGGTCATGGGATAGGGATGTTCCACCCTGTCAAAGGTCTCCAGCGGCTCAGCGCCCACCCGTTGCGTCGGCGAATCCGGGGTAATAAGTTCTGGATGAGTCTCCTCGATGGTGCGCAGTTCGCGCATCAAGGCGTCGTATTCGGCGTCGGCGACCTCGGGATCGTTCAGCGTATAATAGCGATAGTTGTGATAGCGGATCAACGCGCGCAGCCTTTGCGCACGGGCGCATAGATCTTCAGACATCGATTCTCCCTCGTGTGGCAGGCTCCATGGAGACAGTGGGAAGGTGGTGACGGATTTGCTCCAGCACAATGGGCCGGGAAAGGGACAGTTCTGATTCCTTTCCCGGCCGCTGGATCAATTGCTCCTCATGGTACGTTGGACGATAGGGTCAGTGATGAGGGGATATTATTCCACCGACAAGTATTCGTCGACTAACCACCCCGTCTGGCCAGCGTCGTCGCGTACCTCCCACCACGTGTAACCATTCGCTTCTTTGGGTCCCCCGATCAACTCCACCTCGGTGCCCTCGGATAGCGTCTTGATCCGCGCGTGGGATGTCCCGGCGCCTGAGCGCATATTCACGCCCACGTTCCCCGTGCCAGAGACGGTGGCTTGGGCGCCGACGGTCAGGCCCTCTTCCTCTGTCGGTTCGGCCTCCTCCGTCGGCGTGGCTTCTGTCTCCGGAGTGGGCGTGTCCGTTTCAGGAGGAGACAGGATGTCCCGGGTGGGGGTGGTCTCCTCTTCGGGCTCTACAAGCTCCTGGGCTGTGGGCGACTGGGTGGGTTGTGTCGGAAGAGGTTCTAGCGTTGGCGAGGGTGTGGGTGTGGCTTGAGCCGTCTCGGAGGGATAAAATATGGCCCACCAGAGCCCTCCTACGACGACCACGACCAGTACAGGTACGGCGATCCACATCCATGTCGGCCAAAGATCTTCTTCTGATCTGCGACGATTCGGTTGCTGGTTAGAATCGAGACCCATTGGGGTGCCTCCTTATAAAGCGCTCTCTTTTATTACGACAGTGATCGCTATTATAATCACACTACAAGGTCGTGTCAACGGCATCTTTTACTGGCCTGACTTATTGGAACGTAAACCAAAATATCAGCATAGCGATGACCAAAAGCATGGCCGTCATCAGTGTTACGGCCACCAGCGAACTTCTCGAAAAGTCCCCTTCTGCCAGCCTCCGGTATGTTCGGCGATATCCAATGATCGAGTATACAAAGATGCCCGCTCCCAAGATTACGAGCAGTCCCCCAATCACATGCGCTACCACATAGTGTAAATAGCCCTTGACGGGTAGAGCGCCCGCGATTGCCAAACCGCCACCCAGGATCGCTAAGCCGGTCCGTATCCAGGCAGAGAATGTGCGTTCGGCTGC
>JAWLEV010000052.1:0-20307 GCA_041685915.1 Anaerolineae bacterium
CCTTTTCCGACGCGTATCTCTGTCTGTACTTTTGGGCCGAACCGTCATCCTGGGGTTCGTATCCCAACAACTCTTTGGCGTTGGAGATATCCCATTTTTGCTCCGCGCCGCCGGACACGCCGTAAAAGATCCCCCAGTTCAGGTCCTCGGCCTCGATACAGCGCCAGGTCAGCTGGGCGAGGTCTCGAGGGCTCAACCAGCGGGACTGTCCCGGCTCATAGTAATGTCCGGGATCATCTTCCCGCCCATTAAAGTTGGCGATGCGCAGGCAGAACACGCGCAGTCCGTGAACGTCGACATAGTAGCGGCCCAGGGCCTCCCCAAAGGCCTTGCCCGCCCCGTATATGCTGTCCGGGCGCACGGGCTCGTCCGGGTGGGAGCGGATTCCCTCTTTCTCGTTGATGCCCGTCACGTGGTTCGTACTGGCGTAGACGATGGTGGGGACCTCGTTGATGCGGGCGGCCTCAAAGAGTTTATAGGTCCCTTTCATGTCCACGTCCAGCGTCCTCTGCGCCCTTACAGCGTCGGGCATCCCGGGCCATCTCCCAGACAGGGCCAGATGCACGACGACATCCACGCCCTCTGTCGCTTCCAGCATGGCGGGAAAGTTGGTTATATCCGAGACGACCACCTCATCCTCGGGAGGCAGATCGTCCGGGATGGTGGAGTGTAACAGAAGGCGCAGGTCGTATCGATCCCTGAGATGTTTGCGCAATGCGGTGCCGACGGTTCCCGTTGCGCCGGTGATAAAGATCTTTTTGCGTTCAGTCATCTCTCAAACTCCTTGATCTTCCAAGTGATCCGCTTGAGGTTCCACAGTCCGTTCTGAGGCGAGTGGGTATTCAGGTATCTATTCTTCATCGCGCATCCCATGCTATCATCGCAGGGGTTCCGTGTCAATCTTTTTCTGGCTGTGGCGATGCGCGTAAGTATTGTAGCTGACTCACCATTCCCCGTCCGCGCCGGCGGTTGGGCCAATAGCCCTCACGGGCTGGCTTTGGAAGGCGAACGAACGTCCCGCACATGCTCGGCCTAGAACCCGGCGCTAAGGCGAGATTCAACACTTGTTGATTTCTATTTCCAGACGTCTAAGACTTTGGAAGTCTTTTCTGGCCGCATGACATAAGCACAGTGTTCCCATATCCGAGCGGATGCAGTGGTAAGATGACCACAGAGGCTTCCAGGTCCCATCGGATCACGTGATATTCGTCATTCATAATCATTGGTTTTCGATGGGCGTCGTGGAGAGGGCCAAGGGGGTGAATGGGCGGTGTCATGCGGGGTCACGGGCGTCATTCTGCTCCGGATCGGATAGTGAGGCCAATATGGCCATGCTCAGGAAGAAGGTGCCTATGAAAATCGTATGCGATAGTTCGTAGCTACTGGTGAGATCGTACAAAAAACCGGCGACTGATTGGCCGATGGCCGTGCCCGGCAAGGTGAATAACTCGATCATTCCCAGGATGGTCGCAAAGGCGCGCATGCCAAAGTACTCTCCCACCAGTAGCGGACGGGTGGAAAAGAGACCGCCCATACCCAATCCAAAGAGAAGGGCGAAAACACACGCAGCGGGGAGACTTGGCCACGTCAGAGCCGTCACGAGGCCTCCAACCTGTAGCAATATAGAAACGATTAACACCTTTTTGGGCGCTATATGATCGGCGGCATAGCCCAGTCCGATCTTGCCCATGATGCCTGACAGGGCCAGGAACCCCCAGATGCTCGAGGCTATCTCGTGAGACAGTCCTCTGTCCGTCAAAAAGGGGATGGCGTGCATCTGTACGGCCACGGAGCCAAACTGGGCCAACAAGTAGGAGATGCCGATGATCCAAAAAGGGGTCATGCGCACCGCGTCCCGGGCCAAGATTCCTGGCAGGGCGCTCCTGTGTCTCGACGTTCCTTGTCCTTGTGATCTGTCGCGCAGTGCTCCCAGGATACAGGGAACGGATACACACCACGAAAGGGCCCCGAATGTCAAGGCCAAAAGGCGCCAACTGTGGGTGGCGAGGAAGGGACCCGACAGAGGGACCATGATCACGCCAGGTAGCCCAAAGCCGACGATGGAAAGACCTACGGCCAATCCCTTCTTTTGCGTGAACCAGTGGGTGATGATAGCGTTGATGGGGATGCCGCCCACCCCGGCACTGGACACGGCCAGCATGCCATAGAGCAGATACAGTTGCCAGATCGTCGGAAGGATCCTCAAGCGGCCCATCTGGCTTATCAAGCCCCAGGATAAACCATTGAGCAGGGCAGCGTAGAGCATCACCCGCCTCGCCCCCAGGCGGTCTACCAGGCGACCGGTGGGAATCGAACTCAGGGTCATCAAGATCAGAAATATGCTGACGGCTGCCGAATAGGTGCCGCTTTTCCAGCCAAATTCCTCCACAAGGGGGGAGAAGAGTACGCCCATGCTGTACCAGGACATCCCACTGCCCAGGAAAGCGATGAGGATTACGCCAGCGACACGGAACCAGCGATGGTCTATTGGCGGCGGTTGTTGGGGTTTGGAGGTCACTCCTTTACACTCTGCTTTCCGGATGATCGTGGAATGTATGAGGCAACACCAAGATGTTCAAAAATCCTCCTGATCGTGTATATAATGTTTTCTATGCGACGGTTGGTTCGTCTCTTTTCAGGATAGGCGGTTTGTTGCTGGGGACGGCGTTCGATGCATTGCAGGGCGCATAGAGATACGAAAAAAAGCAGGAGGCGGAATCTTGTTCCGCCTCCTGCCCCCTGCTTATCGACGGGGATATGGTTTGTGCCCCCAAGGGAACTCGAATCCCTGTCGCAGCCTTGAAAGGGCTGTGTCCTAGACCACTAGACGATGGGGGCATCTCTGACAGCCCCTATTGTACCATGACTTGAGAAGGACGTCAATTTACGATTCGGTCGTGCAAAGTACCTGTCGCTCCTGTAGGGTGGAGAGGGCCGCCTCGACGGCATCCTCTCCCACGGGGCAGCCCTGCAGCCAGAGCACGTCCCGCTGTGGGTCCATGTCGAACTGGGAGGCGCGCTCCCTGACGGCCTGGGCATAGTGGGCCATGCAGTCGCCTATCAGGAGCTCCTGGTGCCAGGTCCCCCGTATGACCTCCTTCCCCTTGAACATCTCGTCGCCTGCCACGGTGATGCGCAGGTGCTGTACAAAGGGCGCGGATACGTCATCCAGTGCGCGCTGGGCAACCTTGCGGCACTCCTGGCAGATGAACCCTTTTGCTTTCAAGGTCTCGATGATCTCTGAGGCGGAGGCGGGGCAGCCCTTGATGATGTGAGGGTGCTCGCCGTCCTGATAACATTGTGCGCAATCACCTACCAGGAGGGGTTTGGAGAGTAGGGATGGCAAGGCTCCCTGACCTCCGAAGACGAGGGATAGAGGCTTGAGCAGCTTCTGACGGCGGAAGCGACTCACGGCGCTAAGAGCGGCCACGCGACAGCCGCTGCAGGCGTGCTGGTCGCAGACATCGAGTGCCGCAATGGCGTCCATGAGCTGTTGGGCAGGCGACATAAAGGGATGCACACAGATCTCCAAAGGGTCCCCTCGCACCTCGACGGCCTGAAGGTCACCTGTCCCCAATCCCTTGTCAATGCACCAGTTCAGGTAGCGGGTGGGAGCGTGGATGTCCATGAGTTCCCGCGAGACCAGGTCCACGGCCACGGCATCGGGGCCGGCCAGCATAAGGCGTGCTCCCGCCGGATGGTCGAAATCGACGCCGCCGGCGATGCCCTCGGCGCCGTCCCAGCCATCCACGATGGTGAGATCGGGGATGCGGATGCGGTTAAGATCCGTCAGGGCCTCCTCTAGAAGGTGCTGACGGTGGATCTCGGAGCGGTTGTGCTGCGGGGTCAGGGCGAAGCTGTTCTTCAGGGCCACCGTATAGTCAGCGCTGACGTGCGTCTTTAGGCAGGGCACGGAGATGAACACGTCGGCGTCCAGGATCAGTTTGGAGAAGGGGATGGGGTGGGGGTAATACGGATCCTCCGGTTCGATCTCTGTATGGGGGCCAGCGTCCAGATTATAGAGTTCGACGCCCGTGCGAGCAGCCATGTCGCGCCAGCCTCCGGTGGGGAAGGCGGTCTCGTGGCGCGTGCCAAAGCGTCCCGTGCCTTCGGCCACAATGATGTGGCCGGGGTGACAGCGTTGCACATGTGTAATGATCTCTTTCACCAATTCCACATGCGTAGTGCCCCCCGACTCTGCGGGGGCATCGGCGGTCAGATTGGGCTTGATGACCACGGTCTGGCCCTGGCGCACAAACTCTTCCATACCGCCAAGGTGTGCCAAACAGTTGCGCAGGACGCGCCCCAGATCTTTGAATTGGGTCCAACGGGAAAGGGCCACGGTCCTTCTCTTGCTCATGGGGGAATCTCCTAGCATGTTCGAAGATATGGAAATGATATGCCGACAAGTGAGGGAGATTCTATTCACTTTCCGTGGCGCCGTCAAAGAACCTGAGGAGGGGAACATGGGGGAGGGACAAAACGCCTTGCTTTGGCAGTTTTGACAAGGTCTCACATCGTGGTATAATTTAGACGGCTTATATTAAGCCGTCTAAGTATATTATTCGATGAGTACTGCGGAGAGGAGTAAGTGGTGTCACAGCCATCGGAGGGAAGAGAGGAAGCGCTGGATTTCCTCCTCGGTCGCGTGTGTCGGCTGCATTACGCCAGGGCGCGAGAGCTGCTGGAGGATCTCGGTCTCTACCGTGGGCAGCCGCCCCTTTTGCACGCGTTGCGAGAGCAGGAGGGGTTGACTCATACCGACCTGGCGAGCCGCTTGCACGTCACGCCAGCCACCATCACCAAGATGATAAACCGCATGGAAAAGGCGGGCTTTGTGCGACGGAAGCAGGATGAGGAGGATCAGCGGGTCTCACGCGTCTACCTGACAGAGACTGGACGGGCTATACAGACGGAGATGATGGAGGTATTGCGGGAACTGGACGAGGAGACGTTCTGTGGCTTCACAGAGGTGGAGCGGGCCCTTTTACGGCGCTTTTTGCTGCAAATGCGTGATAATCTACGGTGCACCGACGAGGAGAAGAGAGGTACCTGATGGCTCAATTTTACTATTATTTAGACGGTAAAATATAATGAGGAGGATGCGAACGCTATGAGTTCGGTACGAAAGCTGGTAGGCTTTCTCAAGCCCTACTGGCAATGGGCGCTTTTGGCTCCCTTGCTGATGACGTTGGAAGTGGGGATGGATATGATGCAGCCCCTCATGGTAGAGCGTATCGTGGATGAGGGTATTGCTAACCTGGATCTCATCCTGGTGGTGCGCACGGGTCTGCTGATGATTGGCCTGGCGTTAATAGGTTCTGTGGGTGGCATCACCAACGGGATTTTCGCGGCAAAGGCCTCGCAGGGCTTTGCCGCTGATCTGCGGGATGCCCTTTTCCGCAAGGTGCAGGCGTTCTCCTTTGGTAACCTGGACAAGTTTGGGACGGGCCAACTGACGACGCGATTGACTAACGACGTCACTCAGGTGCAGACGGCACTATACCAACTACTTCGGATTTTGGTGAGGGCCCCACTTATGCTGATAGGTAGCCTGGCGATGATCATCGTAACGACACCACAGTTGACATTTATTCCCCTTATTCTGATGGTCATCGTCTCAATTGGGGTGTTGTTGATCATCAACAAGGCTTATCCCCTTTTCCGTATTGTGCAGAAGAAGTTAGATCATCTGAATTCGGTCATGCAGGAGAACCTGGCGGGGGTACGTGTGATCAAGGCCTTTGTGCGCGCCGATCATGAGAAGGAGCGCTTTGCCGTAGTTAATGAGGATTTGATGACAAAGACCATACATGTGGCTCGAGTGGTCGCTGTGACCATGCCCTTTGTCATGCTGGTCATGAACGTGGGAGTGGTTGGCGTGATCTGGTTCGGCGGATTGCAGGTTACCATGGGAAACATGGGAGCGGGCGCGATCATTTCCTTTACCAGTTATTTGATACGCACGTTGATATCGCTGGTGATGGTAAGCATGATCGTTCTGCAGATCTCGCGGGCCCAGGCCTCTGCCGAGCGTATCGCGGGGGTGTTGACTACTGATCCGGACGTGCAGAACAAGCCTGGGGCACTCTCGGACTTTGCACCGGAGGGCCGCGTGGTATTTGAGGACGTCCGTTTTAGCTACAATGGCGGAAAAGAGTCTGGCACACCCTCTTCAGAAGAACCTTTGGCGGATGATCCTTCCAGAGATGGCGACGAGGTTCTGAAGGATATCAGCTTTGTGGCCGAACCCGGCCAGACGGTGGCCCTCCTGGGCAACACGGGGGCTGGCAAGTCGAGCCTGGTACATCTGATTCCTCGCTTCTACGACGTGGATGCTGGACAGGTAAAGATAGATGGCGTTGACGTGCGCGACGTGGATAAGGATACTTTGCGTCGGAATATCGGTATCGTCCTACAAGAGACGGTGCTCTTTTCTGGTACGATTCGCGATAACATCCGCTATGGCCGTCCCGATGCCAGCCATGAGGAGGTCGTCGCCGCGGCCAAGATGGCTCAGGCGCACGATTTTATCACCTCGTTCCCCGATGGATACGATACCGTGCTGGGTCAGCGGGGTGTGAACTTATCTGGTGGGCAGAAACAGCGCATAGCCATCGCGCGGGCGCTGCTTATGGATCCGAGGATATTGATACTTGATGATAGCACGAGTTCAGTGGATGTGGAGACTGAAGCCAAAATTCAGGAGGCGTTGGATACCTTTATGGACGATCGCACCTGCTTTGTGATCGCTCAGCGCATCAGTACGGTGCTCAATGCGGATAGGATTCTCGTGCTAGATGACGGGGAAATCGCTGCCGAGGGTACCCATGAAGAACTGATGCAAGAGAGTCCACTCTATCGCGAGATATACGATTCTCAACTGGGTAATGGGATGGTGGTGAATGCCTGAGAAAAGAGAACAGTTTAACGAGAACGACAAGGATAAATCAAGGCGTGAGGCGCCAAGGGGACACAGTCCCCTTGGGCGTAGAGGGCGGGGCAGGGCTGGCGGTTTTGAAAAGGCCGAGGATGCGAGAGGTACTCTTCTTCGTCTCTGGGGTTATCTACGCCGTGAGAGATGGGTGCTTGTGGGGACGGTCTTTTTAGTGCTAGTCACCACGGTCTTGAGTCTGTTGAGGCCTTACTTGATGGGGGTGGCCATCGACAGGTTTATCCTGCAGGGAGATATTGCGGGGCTGGCGCGCATTGCGCTGATAATGCTTTCTGCTGTTGTACTGGCCTCTGTGGGTAGCTGGCTGCAGCAATTTATCATGGCCGGTATTGCCCAGCGTGTCGTGCGCGACTTGCGCAAAGATCTCTTTTCCCAGTTACAGAGGCTATCGCTGCGCTATTTTGATCAGCATGCTCATGGGGATGTCATGAGTCGTCTGAGCAACGATGTGGAGAATGTTAGCAATGAGCTCATGTCCAGTGGCACGCAGGTCATCTCTAACGTGCTGACCATCGTTGGCGTGATCGTTATGATGTTTATCGTCAACGTGCCGTTGACCTTTGTGACGCTTTTGACCGTGCCGCCCATGTTGCTCATAACGCGCCTCATTGGCCGGCGCACGCGGAAGGGGTTCCGTGAACAGCAGGAAAACCTCGGGATGCTCAACGGTATCATCGAGGAGAACGTCACCGGTCAACAGGTGATAAAGGCCTATGTGCGTGAGGAAGAAGCGATCTCCGGATTTGATGATGTCAACCGGACACTGCAAGAAGTCTCGACGCGCGCACAGATTTTTGCCGGATTCATGGGGCCACTGATGAACCTGGTAAATAATATGAGCTGGGCCATCGTGGCGGGTACAGGCGGGTGGCTCGCCGTGCAGGGGCTGGCCACAGTGGGTACCATCGCCAGTTTCGTCAGTTATGCGCGTCGTTTTACCCGTCCATTGAACCAGGTTGCCCAAGTCTATACCACGATTCAGTCGGCGCTGGCCGGGGCGGAGCGTGTCTTTGCTCTTCTTGATGAGGAACCAGACCTGGTTGACGCTCCAGATGCAAAGTCGCTGGAGCATATCGAAGGCAAGGTTATTTTCGAGGACGTGTGCTTTGGTTATGAACCGGAGGAGCCCGTGCTTAAGAATGTGACCATGTATGCTGAGCCGGGACAGATGATCGCGCTGGTGGGGCCGACGGGCGCGGGAAAGACGACGATTGTAAACCTTCTCACGCGTTTTTACGACGTGGATAGCGGTTCCATTCGCATAGATGGGGTGGACATTCGCGATATCAAAATAGACGACCTGCGGGGACATCTGGGGCTGGTGCTGCAGGATAATTTCCTCTTTGCCGATACCGTCATGGAGAATATCCGCTACGGTCGCCTGGATGCCACGGATGAGGAGATAGAGGAGGCTGCCCAGGTGGCTAACGCGCATACCTTTATTCACCGGCTTCCCCAGGGCTACCAGACCGAGCTCAGCGAGCGGGGTAGCAACCTGAGTCAGGGGCAGCGGCAGTTATTGGCCATCGCCCGCGCCATCCTGGCCAATCCAGAGATCCTGATCCTGGACGAGGCCACGAGCAACGTGGACACGCGTACAGAGGAACATCTACAAGAAGCGCTCATGCGGTTGATGGAGGGGCGTACCAGTTTCGTCATCGCCCATCGCCTGAGCACCATACGCGATGCCGATTGTGTGATGGTTGTCAAAGACGGAGAGATCATCGAGCGAGGCACCCACGAGGAATTACTGGCACGTCAAGGATTCTATTACACGCTGTATACAAGTCAGTTCAAGGGACAGGTGGAACAGGTGGCTGCCTCTTGAGGCGTCCGATGAAGGGATGGCGTGGCCCTCGGATCGTATAGGCAGGACGTCGACAACTCGACGTCCTGCCAGTGTGCCATAATCTTTGCCGCATGCTACCAGTTCAGAGGCGTACCATCATCTGGATCGTATCTCTCGGGGTTCTGCCATTCGTGTCCGATCTTATCCCTCATGGCTTCCTCGTCCAGTTCGATTCCCAATCCAGGCTTTTGGGGTAATTCTACAAAGCCGTCCTTGAACGTAAAGGGCTCCTTTAGGTATCCCTCGCCGAGGGTGACCTGTTCCTGGGCCAAAAAGTTGGGGACGGAAGCGTCGAGTTGTATACAGGCTGCCAGGGCGATGGGGCCCAGAGGACAATGGGGGGCGATGGCCGCATAGTAGGACTCGGCCATACCCGCGATGAGACGGCCCTCGAATATACCTCCCGCGTGAGCGATGTCGGGCTGCAGGATGGATGCGGCGCCCTTTTCCAATACCTCGCGGAAATCCCACTTGGTAAAGAGACGCTCGCCCGTGGCGACGGGGATGTGTGTCTTTTTGGCTAGGCTGGCGAGGACATCCACGTTCTGGCACTGTACCGGTTCCTCGATGAACATGGGCTGGTAGGGTTCCAGGGCTTTGATGAGGATGGCCGAGGTCTGGGGGCTTATGGCGCCGTGAAAGTCGATACCTATATCGACCTCCTTGCCCGCGGCCTCTCGCAGGGCGGCAAAGTTCTCCACGGCCTCGTCCACAAAATCGGGATTCTCCACGATACGTGCCGGGCGCCCCACGCGTACGCCTGTCTTGAGGGCCTTGAAACCCTGGTCGACAAGCTTTCTTGCGCTCTCTGCCGCTTCCTCGGGCGTTCCCCCGCCGCAATGGCCATAGATCTTGATACGATCGCGCACGGGACCACCCAGAAGCCTGTAAATGGGAACACCAAGGGCTTTGCCGGTCAGGTCCCATAGGGCGTGTTCCACGCCTGATAGGGCGCTGGTCAGTATGGGCCCTCCCCGATAGAAGGCATGCTTGTACATGGCCTGCCAGTGATGCACTACCCGAGTGGGATCCTTGCCGATCAGATAGGGTTCCAGTTCCTCGACGGCCTGGGCAACGGTTCGCGCCCGGCCCTCAAGGATAGGTTCGCCTAGCCCCACAAGTCCCTCATCGGTGTGCATTTTAAGAAAGAGCCAACGGGGCTTGACGAGAAAAGTCTCCAGTTCCGTGATGCGCATAGTGTGCCTCCTGACTTTTGGTGTGATTCTCTCTTCGATCTCGGCCGTTTCTTGAATGACTTGTTCAACCTTCTCATCAACTTGATGACAGGCTGCCAGCAATGTGCTCCCGCTTCCACCTCCTATCATCTTGAGGAGTCTACACCGTGATATCTTGTTATTTAGCATTTTTTGCTTCTGAAGAATATTGGCAGATTACCATATCGAGTCCGACACTGAAGACAATCTATCATGGCAGGGAGGAGCCGTCAAGATGGAATATAGGTAGCATATTCCACCTTGCGATACGGACTATCCCCGTGGGGAGTTGCTGCTTCTGATCGCTGTCACTATAATCGATGCAGATACAGGCGGCGGGTTGCATCAGTGCGGATATCGAGAAAGGTGTTGTGATGTCGAACAGTATTGGGTATTTTGATTGTTTTTCGGGCGCCAGCGGCGATATGTTGCTGGGCAGTCTTTTGGATGCCGGATTGGATTTCGAGCAGTTGAAGGCGGATTTGAAGCTGTTGAATCTGTCCGGTTACAAACTGGAGATGACGCGCCAGTTGCGTCATGGGATTCAGGGAACCAAATTTGGCGTCCACGTTGAAGGAAGTGATCGTCCGGCGAGGAATTTAGAGGCGGTGCAAGAGATTATTGGTGAGAGCGATCTTCCCGCGGAGGTGATCGAGCAGAGCCTGGTGGTATTCCGCCGCTTGGGAGAGGCAGAGGCAAAGATACATGGCGTGTCCGTGGATGAGGTGCACTTTCACGAGGTGGGAGCCGTGGATACGCTGGTGGATATCGTGGGTTTCTGTTGCGCTGTACATCGTCTCGGACTCGAGAAACTGTATACCTCGGCGCTGCGTGTTGGGAAAGGGACAGTTCGGATAGAGCATGGACTGGTGCCCGTACCTGCCCCTGCAACGCTGGCGTTACTCGCGTCCGCCGATGCTCCTGTGGTCTCTTCCGAGGGGGAAGGGGAGATGGTCACACCGACGGGAGCGGCCCTGCTCACGACGCTGGCCACTTTTTCGCAACCCGCCATGCGCGTGCAGCGTGTGGGATATGGATTTGGAACCAAAGAATTTCCTTGGGCCAATGTGGTGCGGGTATGGATCGGTGAGGCTATAGAGGATAGCGAGGCTCCTTCCAGTCATTGGGCACATCATCACGTCCATGGGGATGCTCACGAGCACACACACAGACATGCACATGGGGATGATGAGATTGGCCACAGTCACGTTCATGGGCACGGATAGGAGAAACAAGAAAACGAGGGATAGCATTGGACGTCGGCGATTATCATGTTTGCTATGGAGGACGATAGATGACGCAGGAAAAGACGGTACATCTTGAGCGATTCGAGCCTCTGTGCGGTTGGCGTAACCGCATTTTGCGCGTTGACCTGTCGGAGGGGCGGATATGGGCGCAACAGACAGCACCTTACGTTCCTGACTATCTTGGAGGGCGGGGGTTGGCAGCCAAGATTTTGTGGGACGAGTATCCTGAGCCCGTCGGCTCCCTAGCTCCAGAAAATCCCTTTATGGTCATGCCCGGGACATTGACGGGCACCTCTTCCCCCTATTCGGGGCGCACGAGCGTTTGCGCCTTTGCCCCTCAGGCTTATCCCTATGAGTGGTTCACACGCGCCAGCATCGGCGCGCGTTGGGGGCACGACCTTAAACGGGCGGGCTACGATGGGGTAGTGGTCACGGGCGCCAGCGAGGAGCCGGTGCATGTCCTCATCCGTGACGATGAGGTGTCTATCCTGGCGGCGGACGATCTCTGGGGGTTGGACGCCATCGCGGTGCAGGAGGCCATACAGGACGAGCATGGCAGGCGTGTGAGGGTGCTGACCATGGGACCGGCGGGGGAGAATCTTTCCCGTATCTCCACGGTGCATACGGATACCACGTCTGTGGCGGGCCAGGGAGGTTTTGGGGCCGTCATGGGCAGCAAAAAACTAAAGGCTGTCTCTGTCTTGGGAACGGGTCAGGTTCCTGTGGCCGATCCTGGACGGTTACGACATCTTTTCAAAGCCGTTGGCGATGAGATGCGTGATGTGCGCGGCAGGCGGGGACATATCGATGCACTGAACGAGGAACTCGCCTCGGAAGGGGCAAGGGCCAGGCTGTCGCCCTGTACGGCTTCCTGTCCCACACCCTGTCGCTTGCACATCTCGGGCATGAAATCCACGCTCTCTGAGGGCAAGGTATCGGGTGACATGCTGTGTGTAAGTGGGCTTTTTGGTGGATCGGACCGGCATTACGTATATGACTGGGAAGTGGGTTTCCGGGGCGGTTTCGAGTTGAATATGCTTGCCAATCGTCTGGGGCTCAACCATTGGGAACTTCTTGTGGGTATCGTTCCCTGGCTGCGTATCTGCGAACGCGAGGGATTGCTGCAGGAGTTCAACGGGCGGCCATTGGACTGGAATTCGGTAGAGTTCTGGGCCCAGTTTCTGGAGGACATCGCCTATCACAGAGGCATGGGCGACGCGTTGGCCGAGGGAGGCGTGCGGGCGGCCTCGATACTGGGCTTGGGTGAGGAATTCATGCGACGTTACTATACGGGGTGGGGCTATGCCGGACATTGGGATGGACACGCCTGCTTTTCCAATCATATCGTGTATCCATTCTGGCTCGTGGGTGCTTTGCACTGGGCCATGGATACGCGCGATCCGGCCAGCAGTGCCCATGGCTATGTGCAAAACGTCATGTACTGGGGACCCTTTACTCAGGTCTATCACAATGAAGATGCCCCTATCACCTGGGACCATATGCGGGAGATCGGAGAGCGGATCTATGGACGGGCCGACACCCTGGATCCCACGAGCGGCTATGAGGGCAAGGCCATCCCCGCTGCATATCATGCGGTGCGCTCGGTGATGAAAGACTGTCTCCCCACCGACGATCAAGTTTTCCCCTTGATCTACAGCTATAATTCTGAGGACCGCTTCTGCAGGATTGGGAATATCGATGGTCCGGATGTGGATTCTCATCTGTTCCGGGCGGGAACGGGAGTGGAATGGGATACGGCGGAATTCGAGCGTGCGGCGGAGCGGGTGCTCAATTTGGAGCGTGCCAATGTGGTCCGACATTGGGGCAGGGATCGCGAGATGGACCAGCGCGTCCTGCCCAGCTTTGCCTATGACGAGAATTGGGTTAATCCAAAGATCGGGGAGCACAAGGCTCTGGATATCCAGCGCTTTATGCCGGTGATGGACGAATACTATCGGCTCCGCGGCTGGGATGTGGAAACGGGATGGCCGACGCGGGCGCGTCTTGAGGCCATTGGGCTGGATCATGTGTATGAGGAGATGATGGAGGGAGCTCGCCGGGCAAAGAAGCGACTGCCCGAGCTACCCGGTCAGAAGCCTGTGCGGGACATCCACCAGCACGATCCGGAGCGTACCGGCGACTCAGCCGACGGTTCGAAAGAGACATAGGGGAGCCGGCTGTGCTGTTTTTCCTGAACATTTTGTATCCGGCATTATGCAAGGAACGGCGTAGAGGAGGGAGAGAGTGGAAGAAGACAGGCATGCAAAGAGCGTCCTGCAGGATGCTCTCGTCGCCGATCTGACTCAGGCATTGGCAGGTCCCTATTTGGGCATGCTCTTGGGAGATCTGGGGGCTGACGTGGTCAAACTGGAGCGGCCAGGGACAGGAGATCAGAGCAGGGGCTGGGGACCTCCTTTTTCCAAAGGGGAGAGCTCCTATTTCATGGCCGTCAACCGCAACAAGCGCAGTCTCACCTGCAACTTTAAGACGGAAGAGGGGGGAGAGGTACTGAGGCGGTTAGTGAACGAGGCGGATGTGGTCTTGACCAACGAACGCCGCCGGGAATATCGGGTACGCATGGGCATAGACTATGAGAGTCTCTCGAAGCGCAATCCGGGTGTAGTCTACTGTTCCATCACGGGCTTTGGCATGTCCGGCCCCTATGAGGGGCGTGCAGGCTATGACATCATCGCCCAGGGTATGGGGGGCATGATGCCCCTCACTGGCCTCGGCGATGATCCTCCCCTGCGCTATCCCGCATCCATCGCCGATCTGGCCACGGCCATGTATGGTCTCAGTTCCATCCTCGCCGCCCTTCTGGTGAAGGAACGGACGGGACGTGGTCAGTATATCGACCTTGCATTGGTCGAGTCGCAGGCGTGGTGGAGCGTCATTCACTCGGCGGCCTACTTTATGAGTGATGAGACGCCGGAAAGGATCGGCAACGATCATCCGGCCATCGCGCCCTATGGCGCGTTCAAGGCGAAGGATGGGTATCTGATCATCGCCTGCGGCACGGAGGCCATCTGGCAGAGATTGTGTTCCGTCCTGGGCCTTGAGGAGATGATGCAGGATCCGCATTATCGCCGGAATCGGGATCGGGTAGAGCGCCGCGAGGAAGTAACGGAGCGCATAGAGGGACAGCTTGCCGACAAGACCGTCGATGAGGTGTGTCGTGCCCTGGAGGAGGCCAACATCCCCTCTGGTCCCATCTATAATGTGCCGGACATGCTCCAGGATGAGCATATGCAGGCCAGGGGATTCGTTATAGAGCAGGATCATCCCGTGGCAGGGACCATTCAGAGCCTGGCCTGTCCCATTCATCTCTCCAAAACCTCTGCCACTTATCGATTGCCGCCACCTCTTTTGGGGCAGCATACCGACGAGGTATTGGAGGAGTTGGGATATACCCAGGATGAGATCGAGGCGATGCATGAAGAGGGGGCCGTGTGAGGATCTGCCTGCTCGAGCCGTACGATACGGGCTCACACCACGCCTGGCTGCAGGGATACAAGGAAAACAGTCGCCATAATATATATCCATTGACACTGGAGGGGCGTTTCTGGAAGTGGCGCATGCATGGCGGTGCAGTGACGCTGGCGCGTGAATATCGTCACAAGGATAGTCGTCCTGATCTGCTCCTGGCCACCGACATGCTCGATCTATCTGCCTTTTTGGCTCTTAGCCGCGATGTGACCAACAGTCTGCCCGCGGCCATTTACATGCATGAGAATCAGCTCGCCTATCCCATACGTCCTGGCGAGACGCGAGACCTACACTATGGGTTCATAAACTATGTATCCATGCTCTGTGCGGACCAGGTTCTTTTCAATTCCCAATACCACCTTGATTCCTGGTTCGAGGAGTTGCCGCGGTTGCTCAAACATTTCCCCGACTATAACGAGTTGGATACAGTGGATGACCTCAGGGCAAAAAGCCAGGTTCTGTCCCTCGGCGTGGATCTGCAGGCTTTGGACGCACACCGGCCCCGGACATCCACCGAGGGACCGGCCATCATCCTCTGGAATCATCGTTGGGAATACGATAAGAACCCTGAGGCGTTCTTGGAGGCTCTCTATGCCTTGGACGAAGCGGGGTTGGACTTTAGGGTGGCCATTCTAGGGGAGAACTTTGCCCAGTTGCCGCCTGAATTTGCGAGGGCGCGGCGCCGGTTGCGTTCTCACATCGTGCAGTTCGGTTACGTGGACGGCTTTGCCGAGTACGCCCGCTGGCTCTGGCGGGCCGACATCGTGGTAAGCACGGCTATCCAAGAGTTTTTTGGGGCCTCGATAGCTGAGGCCATCTACTCTGGTTGCCTTCCCATCCTGCCCGAGCGATTGAACTATCTCCAGTTCATCCCCGAGGCGTATCGGCACACCTGTCTTTATGGGGATCAGGAGGAGTTTGTATCGCTGTTGAAACAGGCCATAGAAAACGTCGACTGCCATCGGGACCATAGTCTGCGCCACATGGTGACACCCTATGATTGGTCGCGCATGGCGCCAGAGTATGATAGATGTATGGAGCATCTGGCGGCGATGTGAGGAAGACGGCGCCAGATCGGGATCGGCGATGAGCAGCATGCCCTATGTGGTCTGGTTATCTCTCCCAGTCGCATTTGACCTATACGTCATACCTCTTTTGCCGAGAATTTGAGCCGCCCAAAGCGTTCGGGGGTATGGTAGTCGATGCGTCCCGGCGGTGACCAGGCGCTGAACTCGTCCGCCTCGGGGGCGCGGTCGATGCGATAGAGGTTAACATACCATTCGTCGCCGGGCTGGGGCGGGAGGTTGGGAGCCGTCAAAAAGTCGACCATGGGGATGGCCATCTCCACGGTCCACGAACGGTCGTCGGTGTATCGGCTCTGCGGGTTGCCATCCACGGTTACTGCCGTACGCAGCCCGTCGCTGTCCCAGTCCCACAATCCCTTGCGTCGCTCGCCGCGGATGAGCATGAATAGATCGAGCACCGCGTTGAGGGGATTGACCTCGATCTCCACATAGCCATGGCCGTCGCGGTCGGCGTCCACGAATATTTCCACTACTTCTTGGTTGTAGATATCCTGATCCCGCTCCGTCATGGTGCCCCAGATGTCGGTATCCTGGCAGACAAAGGCGGCGTATAGATAATCGTCATCCCACAGAAGGCGCACCTCGGTGTCCTGGTGGGGCGCCTCACCCGTGTCTGCCAGGACGAGATGGATGGGAGGAGTGTTTTTCCACGACGTTTCTTCCAGGCGCCCGTCGACGGAGATCGGTGAAGATGTACGGTAACAGGTACACAGGGGGCGTTCGAACATGATCGTCACTCCTTGTCGCTTGTGATCAATTTGAAAAACCGCTGCCGGCGGTTGTTATGGGGATTGCCAGATCACGAATATAGTGGCTTTTCTTCCCAATACCTGCAGTGGTTGGTCCCGGATGATCTGCAGCGTCGGGGCCTCCCTTACCATACCCTTGGTGAGCGAGACCTTGCTGGTCAGGATCACGGTCAATCCTCCCGGCTTTAGCACGCGACCGACTTCTTTGAAGAAGCCTTTGTATAGGGCGGGGAGGCTGCGTTGGCTGTGGCTCTTTCCTCCAAAGGGGGGATTGCACACGATTCTGTCTACAGTGTGAGGACGCAATGGCAGGTGGCAGGCGTCCCAGCTGAACAGCTGGCGAGGTTTGTGTTGGGGGCCTATGTTTTCTGCTGCCGCTTGCAGCGCCTCGTCGTCGATGTCTCCTCCCAGCAGGAGGGCATGCCATTCCGCCAATCCCCGTTCGATGAGGATCGTGCCCGCACCACACATGGGATCGAGAAACACATCATCTTTTTCGGGTTGGGATAGTCGCACCATGGCCGCGGCCACCGACGGGCGCAGGGAGGCGGGGACATGGGCCTTCTTGTACGTGCTATGGCGCATGGTGGCGTCTGACAGGCGCAGGCCGCAGATGAATTCCGAGCCGATGAGGTTGACCCAGACCTCTATGTCCTCTCCAGTATTGACTTTTTGCCATGGAATGCGTCCATGCTTCTGCAGGGCCTTTTCCACACGGCGTTGCAGGTCGATGCGCCTGTAGGGCTGGTTGCTGGCCATGCGAGAGATGACGCGAAAGGACAGATGGCTCTTGGGTTTGGCCTCCGTCGCCCGTTTGTGCAAGGAGAGGGCCCTGCGGACCGCGGGCGCGCGCCGCATGGTCTCGTACACCACGGACAGGCCGCGATGTCCTTGGGTGACCTCGGGCACATGGGCCAGGAGAACGAAGACATCCTCCGTGGTGCGCAGTTCCAATAGATCTTGGGGATCGCCGGCATAGTCGAAAAGTACCAGGCCGTTCTTGTTTCGCACTGTCCTAAAGCCGTCAACGGAGGCCCCTTGTAGTCGTTCCTGGATCTCGTTGCCGGCGATTTTTTCCAGGCCGGGCATGGTGTGTGCGTAATAAGTTGTGGGGTGGTCCTGATCCTGGCTCATCTGGCCCTCTCTGTGGGTTGGCTGGCAAAAAGTATGGTGTCGTCCACGGTCTACTCTTTTGGGCGACCTAGAAACAGGGCATGGAGCAGGGCGACGAGGCAGCCCTGGCCGGGAGAAGGGGTCGGTGTGGGTGGCGGTGGCTCAGGCTCGGGGTCGGGTGAAATCTCTTTTTGGTAGGCACGCCAGGCGTCGGCGCGGCCGCTTCCTTGGGCATAGACCGTGTCCCCCACATCAAGCGCCGTGCTCATCAGCCGTTCTTTGATCTCCTGTGGTGTCAGGTTTGGTTTTGCCTGTAGTAACAGGGCACAGATGCCCGCAGCAAGGGGGGTCGACATGCTGGTGCCCGACGCGGCAGTATAGTATTGATCGATGGGATTTCCCATGGTGGTGCCCTCGCTCCGTGCAGAGATGATATCGTCGCCCGGCAAGACGATGTCAGGTTTTATACGGCCGTCGGCTGTGGGGCCTCGGGAGGAGAACTGTGTCACCTGATCCACGTCGTTGGTGGCACCTAGTGTGATGACGTCTGTGGCGCAACCTGGGGATCCTACAGTATAATCATCGGGACCCTCGTTTCCTGCGGCCACGCAGACGATCACCCCCTCGCGAACGGCCGCGTTACACATTTCGCAAAGGGCGTCCGTTCCGTCGCAGGGCCCCTCACTGCCCAGAGAAAGGCTGATGATCTGCACTCCCTGTTGGACGGCCCATTCGACGCCGGCCATCACGTCGCTCATCATGCCTTCGCCCCTGGAATCAAGCACTTTGGCGGAGTAGATGGTTGCTTCTGGTGCTGCTCCTCTATACACGCCCTGGCTGGCAGCACCCGATCCAGCCGCTATTCCGGCACAGTGGGTGCCATGACCATGTTCGTCGGCTGCGCCCTGTCCCGTAAAATCTGTGACCTCGGTGATGCGCTGGTCAAAGTCCGGGTGTTCCATATCAATGCCCGTATCTATGACCGCGATGCGTACTCCCTCGCCTGTAAAGCCCGTATCCCACATGCGAGGAACCTGAACGTGGGGCACCGATGTATCCAGATAGGCATGTACAGGTACATCTTGATATATCTTGACCGTGTCGGGGTCGGCCTCCATATTCCGTATGGCATCGGGCGTGGCATACATCTGTACAAAGGGTCTCAGCCGGTAGCGGTAACCCTCCTGAACGCCTTGTCGTGGTTCGGGATGATGCATGATGTGTCGTCTGGCCCTGTACTGTACGATGACGGGCAAGGGAGTCTCCTCTTTCGTCTCGGCCAGGGTACGCAAGAGGCCGCGTGTCATTTTTTTGTCTGTCACGATGCCTACCTCCCCAGGGCGCTGACCGGTCGGTCAGCCTCGATGCGCGTGATCCATGACCGCCTTGCCAGTTTGAGGGCCGTGCGTCCCGTGCAGCGCACACTGACACCACCCATCAGGCGGAAACGGCGCTTGATCTCCACGCCTAGATCCTCCAGGCTTTCGCGTCGCTCCCCCCCATTGCCCTCGGTGTGGATGATCAGATCAAAGTGGGTGCCGGGATTCTTGCGCCAGGATTTACGAAGTTCAGCGTCGACTTTGGGCATAACCCTATTCCTCCCTCGATTACTTTTGCACGCCGCCTCATCATAGCAGGAGCGGCGAACCACGTCAAAGGCGAGATGTTGGATGTCCTTGCACCTTTCGCACGAGTGTACAGGGCATTCGTCCCGCAGTCAGGGCCGCATAGACACGCGATGCGAAGACGTTGCGAATGCTTGGGCGATATGTTACACTTGCTCGTGTATTCAATGCAAAGGGGTTTATGCATTGTGTATTCTCGGCAGGGAGAATTCTTGGCACAACTATACGGGGGGTAAGAGATGAAAACGATGAAATTTGGCACGTCGTCTTTAGAAGTATCGCGCGTTGGTTTGGGTTGCATGCGCCTGAGCTCCGATCGTCGCGAGGCCGTGAAGACGATCCGTGCCGCGCTGGATGCGGGGATCAACTTTTTCGATCATGCCGATATCTATGGGCGAGGGCAGCGGGAGAAGGTATTTTCCGCCATCTGGGATGAGGTGCCAGGACTTCGCAGCAGGATCGTCGTGCAGTCCAAATGCGGCATCCGTTTCGCAGGGGATCCATATGAGGGGGCGCCTCAGCGCTACGACTTTAGCTACGAGCACATCCTGGCCGCTGTGGAGGGCAGTCTGAGTCGCCTCAAGACGGATCATCTGGACGTGCTTTTACTACATCGGCCCGACGCTCTGGTGGAGCCGGAGGAGGTCGCCCGGGCCTTTGACCGTCTGCATGAGCAGGGCAAAGTGCTTCACTTTGGTGTCAGCAATCACACGGCGGCGCAGATCCGTCTTTTGCAGAAATGGGTGGATCAGCCCCTGGTGGCGAATCAACTACAGTTAAGTGTGGTGCATACCCATCTCATCGACGAAGGGATCATCATGAACAGGAGCGACTACCCGGCACCCCGGCGCAACGAGGGAACTCTGGAGTTCTGCCGGTTGCATAATATCACCATCCAGGCCTGGAGTCCCCTCGCCGCAGGGGCCATCACCGGGAGGCCACTGGAGGAACCCGATCCCCGTCTGGAGAGGGCGGCCGACGTGG
>JAWLEV010000053.1:0-20204 GCA_041685915.1 Anaerolineae bacterium
CCGTCGTCTATCTCCGCGTAGGCATAGGTGCCCTGCCAAAAGGGGCCGGGATTCACGATCCTGGTGTTGCCTATGCTGTCCGTGCCGCGTCCCTCGTGGATGTGGCCGGTAAAGCATACCAGGGGTTGAAGGCGGGCGATGGCCGAACGCACGGCCCTGCTACCCACGTGTTCCCCCGCGTTGGCCAGATCCGTCGTGGTGTCAAAGGGGGGTTGATGGCTGACCAGCACGTGGGGCATGTCGGAGGGGAGATCGTCGAGGGCTCTTTGGAGGGTCGCTTCGAGTTCCTCCTCGCTGTATTCGTTGGGCGTCGCGATGGGGCAGGGGAGCGAGCCGCCCAGTCCCACAAAGGCGACATCGTCTATGACGGCCGTCCTGCCATCCAGGTTGATGCCCTCTTGTGTGAGGTAATCGCCCAGGCTGGGGGCATCGCAGTTGCCCGGCACGGCCAGGAGGCGCTCGTTGTAGGCCCGCACGGCCTCGACGACCTCCACGGCGGCGTCATGGCGAAAGGTGGCCAGGTCGCCGACCAGGAGTGTCACGTCGGCGGCGCGCAGATCATGGGCGATCTTTTCCAGGTGGTGGGTGTTTCCGTGCATATCGGCCAGGGCGACGATGATCATGTGTCGTTTCTCCGCGGAGAGATATGTGTTCTTGGGCACAGGATGGCGCTTCCATACCATCTGTAAAAAGTGTACTCGAGTTGTCGCGGGACGTAAACTTTTGTGTTAGCACTTGCGCGAATGGTGTATCGCGGGTATAATCGCTAACGTGTTATTTTCAAGGTCTGTCATTCCTCGTCGAGCAAGTGATCAAAGGGTGGGATATTGAACTCGAAACAGCGCGAAACCGTCATAGTGGTGGATTATGGTGCTCAATACAATCAGCTTATCGTTCGGCGCGTGCGCGAATGCCGCGTCTATTGTGAGATGGTGCCCTGGGACGTCTCTGCAGAGGCCCTGCAGGAACTGAATCCCAAGGGCATCATCCTTTCCGGTGGGCCCAACAGCGTCTATGATGAGGGTGCTCCCCAACTACTGCCCCATATCGTGGAGCAAGGAGTGCCCATCCTGGGCATCTGCTACGGTATGCAACTGCTGGGGGATTACTTTGGGGGCGAGATAGCGCCGGCAGAAGCCCGGGAGTATGGCCTGGCCCAGTTGGAACTGGATCACGTCCAATCTCCCCTGTTTCGGGAATTGGACTCCCCCCTGGAGATCTGGATGAGCCACGGGGATCGTATAGAGGAACTCCCGCCGGGCTTTGAGGTTATCGGGCACTCGCCCAACACCCCCATCGCCGCCATGGGCGACGAGGAGCGCCAGATATATGGGCTGCAGTTCCATCCCGAGGTGGTGCATACGCCCCGGGGGCAGGACATATTGTGCAACTTTTGTCTGGAGATCTGTGGCTGTCAGGGCGACTGGACCACGGGCGCCTTTATCGAGAAGCAGATCGCGGACATTCGGGAGCAGGTGGGGGATGGCAGGGTCATCTGCGCCGTCTCGGGGGGGGTCGATTCCACGGTGGTGGCCACTCTTGTTCGCCGCGCCGTCGGTGACCAGCTCACGGCCATCTTTGTGGATACCGGTCTGCTGCGCAAAGGAGAGGCCGGGGAGAATATGGCCCGCTTTTCCCGCTACCTGGAGGGCAACGTGGTGCACATCGATGCCCGAGAGCGTTTTCTGGAGGCCCTGGTGGGGGTGACCGATCCCGAGCGCAAGCGGATGATCATCGGGCGAGAATTCATCGCCATATTCGAGGAGGAGGCCAGGAAACTGGGACGGGTCGATTTTCTGGCCCAAGGCACCCTCTACCCCGATGTCATCGAGAGCGCCACATCGGCCGACACGTCGGCCGCGCGTATCAAGACCCATCACAATGTGGGGGCCTTGCCGGAAAAGATGGATCTGGAACTCATCGAGCCTCTGCGTTATCTCTTCAAGGATGAGGTGCGCGAAGTGGGAGCGGCGTTGGGTCTGCCCGACGAGGTGGTATATCGGCAGCCCTTTCCCGGGCCCGGACTGGCCGTGCGCATCGTAGGGGAGGTGACGCCCCATCGCGTGGCCCTTTTGCAGGAGGCCGATGCCGTCGTCCGGGAAGAGATCGCCCTGGCAGGGTTGGATCGCGATATATGGCAGTATTTTGCCGTGCTTACCTCCCTGCGCAGCGTGGGTGTCATGGGGGATAGTCGCACCTATGAGCACACTGTCGCCATAAGGGCAGTGAACAGTGAGGATGGCATGACTGCCGATTGGGCCAGGATTCCCTATGACGTGTTGGGGCGCATGGCCAATCGCATTGTGAATGAGGTCGCAGGAGTGAACCGGGTGGTGTACGATATCTCTAGCAAGCCGCCGGCGACCATCGAGTGGGAATAGCGGGGCATTTTTGAGCAATGATGTTCGCTTCTTCGGATCGTAGGGACGCATCAGAGAGAACGTTCGCATATTTCGGCCTTGATCGGGGACGCTCGCTTAGGGAGCCCCCAGGCCTGCGGGTCGTCGAGGATGCCGGGCGTAGGGGACGCCGAGGAGATCTCTGTGCCCTTGTCACCGCTCCCGCCGATGCTACCCCGCCCGAGGATATCTGCGAGGCGCTGCTGGACGTGATAGAGGATACCTATTACGACATGGGGGGCAGCGTGACCCGCGGGCTGCGCGCGGCCCTCCTGGCGGCGAACACGCTGCTGTTCGAGAGGAATATAAGCCTGGAAGAGGAACATCGCCTCGTCTTGGGGATCAACTGTGCCGTGTTGCGCGGTGAGGATATCTATATCGGGCAGCTCGGCCCGGCCTTCCTCCTTGTCGTCCACGGGGATGAGGTGGTGCGCTATCCGTCGGATACGGTCTGGCTGCGCGCCGAGGAGCCCGGGACTTTTGATCTGAAACGGGATCCGCCGGTCGGCTTGCGGCGCGACGTGGAGCCCGATCTTTTCCATGAGACGTTCGCGCCAGAGGACGTGATGCTGCTCACCACCCCCAATCTGGCCCGTCTGGTCTCCGATGAGGATCTGATAGGGATGGCGGCTCGCACTGAGGACGGCGCTTTGAGGGACGGGCTCACGTCATTGACCTCTGGGCAAAACCTGACGGTCATCGTGGTCGAGGGGGCTGCGCGGCAGGTCTCCGCGGTCGGCGGGGAGGAAGAGGAGATCCTGGAGCCAGAGCCCGTTGTGGAACCAGAGGCGGTTGAGGGCGAGGAACCCCCTCCCGCTGTCCCTATGGATGAGGACGAAGACGCTTCGCGCGTTGAGCAGGAGGAGACCTGGCAGGACGAGGAGGAATACGTCCAGGATAGGGAAGGCGGCATGAGCGTGCCGGATATCGATCTGGAGGGCGTGCGACAGCAGGTGGGAAACGGTGTGCGAACGGTGCGACAAAGGACGGAGGATTTCCTTCTCCGTGTCCTGCCGGAGGAAGCGCCCGAGCGCCCGGAGATGCGCAGGGAGTCGCGGGAGGATATATCCCTGAGCGGGCGGGCCCTGGTGGTCGTCGCCCTGATCATCCCCCTGCTTATGCTTTTCATCGTCGTTATGACGCGCATCCAGTATAACAAAACCCGTTTGGAGCGCTTTGATTCGCTGCGCCGATTGGCCCAGTCGCGCTACGATGCGGCTATGCGCTCGGAGGATAATGAGGAACAGCTTCGTCAAGGACTTTGTGACGCCCTGGATACCGTGGAAAAGGGGCTGGCTATCCGGCCGGAGGAAGAGACGCTTCAGGAGATAAAAAGGCGTGCCGTACATCGCTTGGACCAGGTCGATCGCGTTGAGCGTCTGTACAATCCGTGGAAGCTGCGAGATCTGGACGATGAGGATATGTCCAAGACCGATTCCTCCCGTATCGTCGTGCATGACATCGACGTGTTCCTGCTGAACTGTGGCAGCGATCGCGTGTACAAGTTCTTGCTCAACGATGTGGGCGATGCACTCCAGTCTGCGGATAAGGATACCATCCTCATGCAAAAGGGTGATTCCCATGAAGGAGTACGCGTTAGCGATATCGTGGATATCACCTGGCTCGAGGCCGGCGGTCAGCGTAGTTTGAGCACCTTCGTGGCCCTGGAGCGTGCGGGATCGCTGCTGGCTTACGATCCTCAGCAGGGCGTCGATCTTTTACCCGTGGCCAACAGCGATCAGTGGCTCAATCCGCAGGCCATCGCCGGTTATCATGGTAATCTGTACCTGTTGGACCCGCTGCTGGGGCATGTGCTCAAATACATGCCGTCCAATAACGCCTACACGAATCCTCCTGACCATTATCTCGAGCCGCGGCTGGACGTAGATCTGACGGGCGCGGTGGATATGGCCATCGATGGCAACGTCTATATCCTCTTTGCGGATGGTCACATCGAAAAGTTCTATGAGGGCGAGCCCAAGACCTTTTCCATGAATGGGTTGCCCTCCCCCATGCGCAGCCCCACGACCCTGTTCGTTTCCGGCTCTGCCGATGGGGAGGGAGCGGAGGGATATGTGTACGTCACGGATACGGGGAACGGGCGCATCGTCCAGTTCGACAAATCGGGCAATTATATCCGGCAGTTTCGGGACAAGATGGGAGGGACCCGCCTGGAGGCGCTACGGGCCGTCTATGTGGACGAATCTTCGGGGCGGCTGTTCTGGCTCAGCGACAGGACGCTCTGGCTGGCCAATCTCCCTTCTTTGACATAGGACTGGAATGGGTGAGACAATATGACGACGATCCTTGGTGTGGAGACCTCTTGTGACGAGACGGCAGCGGCCGTGGTGCGTGACGGGCGCATACTGCTCTCGAACGTGGTGGCTTCTCAGGCAGAGTTGCATAAAAAATATGGTGGCGTCTTCCCCGAGATGGCCTCGCGGCAGCATATGCTGACCATCACGCCGGTTATTCGGGAGGCCCTGGAGGGCGCCGAGGTGACATTGGAGGATCTGGACGCTCTGGCAGTGGTCCATGGTCCGGGCCTGTCCGGCTCCCTGTTGGTGGGGCTGAACACGATCAAGGCCCTGGGCTGGGCCCGCGATATCCCCCTGATCGGCGTCAATCATCTGGAGGCTCACGTGTATGCTAACTGGTTGATCCCTCCACAAGAGGCACCCGAGACCTTTACGGCTCCCTCGTTTCCCCTGATCTGTCTCGTCGTCTCTGGCGGACATACGGCCCTCATCCTCATGTCCCGGCATCACGAGTATCGGTTACTTGGACAGACCATCGACGATGCGGCGGGAGAGGCCTTTGACAAGGTGGCACGCCTGCTGGGACTGGGCTATCCGGGAGGACCAATCATCGAGCGGATCGCCCGAGGGGGGGATGCGGACGCGTTCCAGCTTCCTCGGGCGCTGAGCGTGGGGCCCTTTGATTTCAGCTTTAGCGGGCTAAAGACGGCGGTGCTTCGATTGGTGCAAGAGATGCGCCGTGATAAGGGGCTCGAGGTTGATGCTCACGAGAGGCTGGCCGATGCTACGGTGGAGGAGGACGAGATGGAACTCCCTCTGGCCGATATCGCCGCCAGTTTTCAGGCCGCTGTGGTCGATGCCCTGGTGGAAAAGACCGTTGCTGCCGTCGAGCAGCACGATGCAGCGCAGGTGTTGCTTGCCGGCGGCGTGGCCGCCAACGGGTACTTGCGTGCCGAGATGGCGCGGCGTCTTGACATACCGATGCGGTGTCCCCCCATCGTCTTTTGCACCGACAATGCGGCCATGGTCGCCGTGGCGGGATACTATCGTTATCTGGCCGGCGAACGGGCCCCCCTTGCTCTGGATGCCATGCCCGGCCTGTTTTTGGCCTGAGCCGGGTATGGGGGAGGTCTTTTGTCGGATTCACCGGGTGGTGGCCAGGATTCCCCGCGGACGCGTGGTCACCTATGGTCAGATCGCCCAGCATCTGGGCATGCATCATGGGGCGCGCACGGTGGGCTGGGCCATGAGCGAATGCCCAGATGATCTGCCCTGGCATCGGGTGGTGAACGCACAGGGAAAGATCAGTCGGCGCGCCCGCCCCTCTGGCACGTCCCTTCAACGCGCTCTCCTGGAGGATGAAGGGGTCGTGTTCGACGAGGAGGGGCGCATCGATCTGTCTCGCTTTCGGTGGGATGGCATTTGATGGTTGTGGGGGAAGCATCGTGAAGGCACGTGACGAATTGCGCAAACTCCCCAGCGTGGACGATGTCTTACGCCATGCCTCTGTCGTCCAATGGGTGCAGCAGTATGGACGCGACATCGTGGTAGAGGCGGTACGGGAGGCCCTTGATGCCTGGCGCGACGATATCCTGGCCGGCGGTACCTATGATGGGGAGGAATTGCCCCGACGTGTGGAGGGGAGGCTGAGGGCCATCCTCGTGCCCACCTTGCGCCCCGTCATCAATGCCACGGGAGTGATATTGCACACCAACCTGGGGCGTGCTCCCCTGAGCGACGCCGTGCTGGAGGCCATGCACGATGCGGGCAAGGGATATAGCAACCTGGAGTTCGACCTCGAGGAGGGGCGGCGTGGCTCCCGATACGTTCACGCCCGGGATCTCTTGTGTCGCCTGACGGGGGCGGAGGACGCCCTGTTGGTGAACAACAACGCGGGAGCGGTGCTTCTCATCCTCTCTACCCTGGCCAAAGGGCGGGAGGTGATCATCTCGCGGGGGGAACTCGTGGAGATCGGCGGCGGGTTTCGTATTCCCGACGTGATGGCCCAGAGCGGCGCACACCTGGTGGAGGTGGGCACCACAAACCGCACCTATCTCTCCGATTATGCCGAGGCCATCACCGAGGATACCTGCGCTCTGCTGCGGGCCCATCGTAGCAATTTCACCATCGGCGGTTTCAGTTATCAACCCGAGGTGTCGAAACTGGTCACCCTGGCCAGGGAACGCGATCTCCTCGTCCTGCACGACCTGGGAAGCGGCACCCTCATCGACACGGCGCGGTTCGGTCTAGCTCACGAGCCCACGGTACAGGAGAGCGTGGAGGAGGGTGTGGACGTCCTGTCTTTCAGCGGGGACAAGTTGCTGGGCGGCCCGCAGGCGGGTATCATCGTCGGAAAAGAGGAATTGATGCGCCGCCTGCGACGTCATCCCCTGACCCGCGCTCTACGCGTGGACAAAACCACCATCGCGGGGGTACAGGCCAATCTCCTACATTATCTCAAGGAGGAAGCCCTCTCCGAGATTCCCACCTGGCGCATGATCTCCATGGAGGAGGATGCCGTCGCCTCGCGGGCGCGGGGGCTTTTGTGCTCGCTGGGAGAGGTGGGAGCGAAATGTGAATTGCGTACCGGCCGCTCTATGGTGGGAGGTGGATCGCTGCCCCAGGAATCCCTGCCCACGACCCTCATCGCCCTGCCCGCTGGCGATACGATCTCTTTGGCCCGGTCCCTGCGTTTGGGCGAACCCTCTGTCGTGGCCCGCATCGCGGACGGGCGGGTGGTTCTCGACCTGCGCACCGTGCTCCCGCGTCAGGAGGAGGCCCTGATTGGACGCTTACGGGAGCTCCTCTAGGCTCACCTCGTAGCTGGCCTTTTCCATGGTCACAGGGGCGGTCGCGGCGATGATCAGGAGGGCGCGTGGTACGTCGTCTCCGAATCCCTCGATGGTGGCCTGACCGTGTCCTTGGGCGTTCACGGGCATCGATCTCACGCGGGGGACGGGAGAGAACTCGACGAGCTGTACGACATAGTCCTGCGTCAGGCGGTTGTCGTGGCGCAAAAACCCCTCGGCGCGCCATCCATTCTCTCCTGACTCTACATCGTCATGGAAGCCCAGAGGTGCGATGTAAAAGTCATCCAGGCAGAGGCCGGGGGCGGCTATCGCGTCGTCGGTCAGATAATCGAAGCGGATCGTCACCTCCTGATCGCAAAAAGGGCTTAGGTCCAGATGCTCCCGCACCCATCGTGCTTGGACGTGTTCCGGCTCATCGGCCGCTACGCCTGACCTGCCCGTATAACTCGGGCCCAGGGCGAGGGTGTCATCCCCTTTGTGCTGCATGTGCCCTCCCCGAAGCATCTGCCAAGAGTGTCCCCCGTCCGTAGAGGCCTGCACGTAGACGTGATCCCAGTTCTCTTCGATGTCATACCATAGATTGAAGGCGAGGGTGGCCGTGCTGACGCCGCCGAGGTCAAAGGTCCGTTCCAGATAGGAGTGGCTGGCGTCCCCCCGGTTGGACCACCACTGGAAACGCCCGCTGGTGGGCGTGTTGGGGACCAGCCTGGTCACAGGTGTGCCGTGAAAGGTGATCCGCAACGAGGAGTCTGTGTCCGTCGTGGGTGACTCTGCTTCGTTTCCCACCAGTTCCATATAATCGGCGCCGTATTGATGGACGCTTCCCTCGATGATGCGGGGAAAGGACGCCACCCGTTCTCCTATCTCCACTTTGACATCCACGTCGGGATACGCGTGACGCCTATGGGCCAACGTGTCCTGATCCAGGACGTTGGCCACCACCCAGTCGGCGAACAGATCATCAAAAGTGAGAGTGGGATCGTATTCTCGTAGAGGATCATCGAAACTCCGAATGCCGTTATGGGGGTTCTGGATCACGGCCTTGAGTGTGTCCGGTCCAAGGCGGTTCAGCGTGTAGCGCAAAAAGAGATGCGAGGCGCCGTAGTGGGCGGCTGTGGTGTCCGGCTCGTCCGTCCAGGCGTTGAGTTGTAGATCAGGTTGCCGCTCGAACGCCTCGATGGTCGGTCGCCACGTGGTAAAGCCATTCAGCGTCTCTGCAAGCTCGGAGGCTCCCTCGTTAAGCCAGGCCTCCTCGTTACGATCCTGGTGCCAGTGAATCAGGTGCTGAAACTCGTGGGCCAGGATGGCGTGGTACGCCGACGTGCCCGGTTGTACGGCGGCCGCATTCATGACGAACATCTCCCGCGCGTTGCTGTGGGGGTGCACGTCTCGCGGATACTCGTTGATGAGGCTAAAGTAGCCCGCTGCCCCGCGCAGATCGACGTTGAGGATGATAAGGCGGGGGTCGCCGTCGATGCCCGGCGACCATTCGCGGCCGAAATATTCACGGTTGGCGGGATAGATCTGTTCCTCAAAAAAGGCGGCCGAGTGTTCCAGGTTCCCCTGATCCACGTTTAGATCCTCTTCCACCCACATCTGGACGCGGTCGTTCTGTACGCAAAGGGCGGCTGTGATCTGATACATGCGTCCGCTGTTCAGGTCTCCAATCCAGAATCTATCCCGGTCTCCGATCTGGAACGCGCGGGGGGTCTGGGTCGGTGGCCGAGTGCGTTCCCGATTCCCCTCGCCGTCAAAAAGTGATGCGTAATTGCGCGGGGGCATGGGATTGTGGGCCAGACGCGTGGCCAGGTCGGGGGTGGGGGAAGGAGCTATCGTCGGCGTGGGGATGTATTCCCTTTTGGGTGGGGATAGGGCCCGTCGCCCTCCCTCGTGCCACCCCGGCAGGGCACAGGCTGCCAGGGTCAAGAGGGGTACGAGAAAAAGTGCGGAACACAGAATCGGGCGCCTGCGCGTCATCTAGCTCTTTTTGATCTCCAGCCGGGCACCACAATTCGGACACTGGCGAACGGGGATGCGCACCGGAAGCTCTGTGCCGCAGTAGGGGCACCTTTTTTCGGATAGGGAGGGTCCCAGGCCCTCGAACACGTACACGAGGCGCGTATCGCGCCTCTCTCGTCTACAACTTCCCTCGGCAGCTAGGGCTTCCAATATCTCTTCGGCGCGCTCCTGGGAGATTCGGTACTCGGCCCGGAGTTGGGATACGGTCAGTTCTCCGCCCAGGCGGCGGGCCGACTGCACGGCGCCCGCTTTGAGGGCCTCCGTGCTCAGGGAGGCCAGGCGGCGCAACCAGCGAATGCCGCCCACCAAGAGGGCGGTGCCGATGGTGAGCAGTACCAGCCCCACCAGGATGCGGCTGCCGCTGGAACCCCCTGCGGCGGCGATCAAAAAGACGATGCCAAAGGTCAAAAAAGGTATCGAGGCCAGAACCACGAGGATGGCCACTGCTTTTTTCATATCTTTTCTCTCCTGCTAAAAAGGGGTGTGAAGCGATCAGTTCCAGGCCTCGGTTGCTCGGCTGAGCGCCTGGCCCAGTTCCTGAAAAAAGGACTCGATCTGTTCGTCGGTCAATCGGGACTTTGTATAGTGATCCACGATACGGCTGAACTTGAGGGGATTTGTGCCCATATCCCTCTCGTCCTCCACGTGATCCTGCAGCGTCTTCCAGATCTGGTTCGTCACGGCCACCGAGTGGGGCACCAGGACGTGGGTGCGGGGAAGATCAAAGCGCCTCTGTTCCTCGAGCACGGTCTGTACGCTGTTTCCAAAGCGGTCAAGTCCCTCTCCCATAGCCTTGAGCAGTCCCAGGGTCTCGGCCACGGCCCGCAGGCCCGTCTCATACGCCCGGCGAATCTTGTTATGCTTGACCAGTCTCTCCAGGCCCTCGCCGAGGGGGCCGGGAACATCCGGCGGTTCCTCCAGTTCCTCCAGCACCCGCTGGAGAGCCGCCTGCTCGGCCAGGGGATCGAAATTTTCCTGCAGGTGGTCGTGCCTCCCCCGGGCCTGCGAGAGCCTGATGCTCAACTGCTCCCATTCCTTTCTCAATTCCGCCTGCTTCTCGCCCGTTCCCTCTACTTTTTGCTTCCACGTCCGACGCACCTCACGCAGTTCCTCCAGAGCCTGCCTCTGTTGCTCCTTGGCCTTTTTCTGCACCCGCTTCAGACGACGGATCTTGCCCCAATTCGCCAACCGTCCAAAGGGCGATTGTTTCAAGGTTTCGATCTCCTCAAAGGCCTGGGCATACTCTTCCTCATAATTAAAGACCTGTTTTTTCAGGCGTTCTTCCTGTGCGTTGAGTTTGGGGTTATGTTCGCGGAGGGCCTTTGTGGCCGCCTGTCCCCGGGCCATGAGTTGGTCCATTCTCTGGCGCGTCTCTTCAATCTCCCGGGCCAGATCGGCGATCTCTTGGCGGATGCGTTCCTTTTCCTCGGCCTCCATCCTATCGATCCATTGGGCAAATGCCTGGGGCATCTCGTCCCGCTGCTTCGCCAGGCGGGGATAGCAAAAGGAGATTTGCTCCTGCCATGCCTCCAGTTCACGTTTGAACATATCGTTCAGCTGGAACTGTACCTCCTCGACCTCCTTGTAGCATGCCTGCAACTCCTCTCGCTTGGCCTGCAGATAGTGATAGAACTCGGCCAGGGTCATGCGATAGACGCGCTTTTTCGTCTGAAGCATCTCTTTCCTCACTCCCTTCTCAGGCCCACGCCCCACGTCCTGGACCAGAGGGCCTTTTTCAGCCGCCAAACCAGGCCCGCCCAGGGAGAGCCGCCCGGGGCCACATCCTCCAGGTCATCAAAGTTGCCCCGTTCCTCCCAATAGAGGGGACAGGCCCCGCAACAAATCTCCTTGATCTCGCAGTTCTGACATACGGGGGGGACAAACTCTTTGTCTCGCCAGTAGCGAGCGGTGCGCGTGTGCCATACCTTTTCAAAAGGGTTGTGCAGCAGGTCGCCGATGCCGCGCTCGAAACTGGAGCAGGGGATCAATTCTCCCGCGGGATTTACCGAGATGAGCCCGTCCACGCAGGCGCACGACTTGGAGCCCAACCCCGCCTGCACGGGATTGAACAGGCAGTAGGGCACCGGCGAATACCAGACAAAGCGCACGCCCTTTTTTTCGGCGCGAGCCTGCACCGCCTCGATGATGGGACCGATCTCCCTGTAACTGATATCGTCCTCCGCATGCTCCAGAGCCGTGCCGGTGCGGATGACCATGTTCATGGAAAAGTACTCGGAATGCAGGTCATCCCCGACAAAGTCCACGAGTTCCATCAGGTGGTTCCGATTTCCCCCACATATGGTGGTATTGGTGTGGGTGTGGATGTCCTCGTGCCTCAGGTTTTCGATACCCTGCACCACCTTCTCCCACGCGCCGGGGTGCTGAGTCACGCTGTCATGCACCCCGGCCGAGCCCCCTTCCAAACTGACCTGGGCGGAGTCGAGCCCGGCCTGGGCCAGGGCGCGGGTAAAGGCGGCATCGGCGCATCGGATGCCGTTGGTGATCAGGTTGACGCGCATGCCCTTGTCCTTGGCATGGGCCGCCAACTCGGGAAGATCGTGGCGCAGGGTGGGTTCGCCGCCGGTAAAAGAAACAGTGGGACAGTGGGCCTCGTCAAAGATGCGGTCGATGATGACCTTTACCTCCTCCGTGGTCATCTCGGACACTTCCTGTCCGCGGTCGGGCGAGTCCGCGTAGCAAAAGGTGCAGCGGTTCTGGCACCTGTAGGTGAGGGCGATCTCGGAGAGCACTGGCAGTTCCCGCTGGTGGCTGCCAAATTGCATCTGGCGCACGCTGGGGGCGCCGCAGGCCTCGTCGTTCAGCAGCGCCGAGATGGTCTGCAACAGTCTGTAAAGGTCCTGACGCACCCTTTGCTCGTCCACGCCATAATGAGCGGCCGTCTCCTCTATCACTCCCTCCACGTCGGGTCCGCTGTCCGGATCGTACAAGCGGGACAGGATAAAGAGGGCCGTCTCGTTGAGAAAGTTCAGTCTGTTGGGGCGCATGATGATGAGCCCATCTTCCGGTCGGATATAGATATAGTCCCGCGTGGCGTTCACCAGGTGCGTGGCGAACCCTTGCAGATCCATGGTCTGTTCATCCCGGGTTTGCATCTCAGAAGTTACTCACACAGGCGGAATGGCAGGCGCTGTGACAGGCGCTGTGGCACACGCAGGCTGAGTGGCAGGCGCTGTGACAGGCATCGTGGACACAGGCGCTGTGGCACGCATCGTGCACGCAGGCCGAGTGACAGGCACTGTGACAGGCGCTATGACAGGCGTCGTATCCCGTCTCGGGTCCCTCGCCCTGGCCAAAGGCCTGTTCTATGCGCGCCACCGTGCCCGTCATGGCCTCCTCCACGCTACGGGTCAGATTGTCGGCCATCCTCTCCATGGGGGCGATGGCCTCCCCGGCGGCGCGGGCCAGAGGGCCGGGCTCCCGCGTCGTGTCCGACGGGGACGACCCCGTGGTCGGCTGTCGCGCCAGCCTTCGATCGCTCAGAATGATCCAGGGCATATAGTTGGGCATTCTTCTGGGATGCGGCTCCCGGCGCTGCTCGCGTTCATACTCTTCCCAGGCATTCTCGATGCGCCGCTGATAGGTGCGGCGGGTGGCCTCGGGATCCGCGTTCCACATCTTGGGCTGGACGGCGGCCGAGACGGCCTCCAGGATCTGAGGGATCTTTTCTTTGTCAATGGTGCCGTCCTCCTGGATGGCGTCCAGAAGCGCCTGCTCATAGGGCACCAGGTCGGCGTCGGGTTTGAGGATCTCCATCTGCAGCGGATGATAGTTCACAATGTTCACTATGCCCTTTTGCTCCAGCGCCAGGACGATGAGCGTGACGGTCTTGGTCGAGTTGCCCATGTAAAAGGCCGTCTCGATGGCGTTGAGGTCGGGCACCACACCGGGCGTCTGAAAGGTCTCGATCTCGATCTCGGGAGGCTCATACTCTGGCTTGGGCTCGCGCTTGCGCAAGGCCCATACCAGTAACCCCAACACGATCAGGGTCACAAAACTGCCCACACACAGGGTCAGGCCGGCCGCTGCCCTGGTAAAGCCCGGGACCCCCTCGGGCGTCGGCGTGGGAACGGGCGTGGCCTTGGTCAAAGGGATGGGCGTTTCTCGTGTGGTGGTGATGGCCTGGGCCGGCAAATAGAATCTGGGCATCATTTGCGCCTCGGGCGGCAGGTCGTCCTCGCGCACGAGGATGGACAGCCACGCCTTGCCCGTGGTCTCGTCGGGGGTGGCAAAATAGACCCAGCGATCAAAAGCGGAGGTATCCTCGACGATGAGACCGGTGGTGTCGACGATCTCGTCCGTCACCTGCTCGGCCTCGGTGACGTCCTCTGGCAGCTCAAAGGGCAGCACGTAGCGGATCTCCTGCCGGGCGATGGGCAGGCTCCACTGAAAGGGGGCCCATCCGATGACGCGGTAGGGTTCTCCCTCGATGGTGGTCTCGTCGAACACCGAGCGATCCACCGTATAGCGTATAGCGATCTCGTACTGTTGATCGCGGCGCGTCGGCCGCTCAAAGTTGACCTGATAGTATTCGGGCCCACCGCTCAGGTTCACGGTAAAGGCGCCGTCCGGTCCCTGGCCGCTGGCAGAGATGATGGTGTGATCCCGGGGAAAGGGCCCCAGTTCCCTTATCCTGTCGCGTCCGCCCTCAAGTTCTGTGAAGGTCAGGGTATAGCGGACGTTCAGGCGTCCGTCGTTCAACACGACCACATAGGCGTCGACCTTGTCCAGGGTGACCGGATCCTGAGCGAGGCAGGGCGATGTCGTCGCCAGGAGGATGACGAACAGGATCAGAACAAGGAGTATTCTATTTCTCATCGTTCCCTCCAACTATGGACCACCTTTTGGCACAGGATGCGATAGGCGAACGCAGGTAGGGCCAGCATACGTCGCCAGCGCCACGGCTCGTGGATCAGGCGGTGCAACCATTCCAATCCTCTCTCGCGAAGCCATACGGGGGCTCGCTGCGTGACGCCAGCGATGAAATCGAACGCGCCCCCCACGCCCATGCACACGGGCACCTCAAGCCGCTCAAGGTTACGGTGGATCCACATATCCTGTTGCGGGGCGCCATAGGCCACGAACAGGATGTGGGGCGTGGCTGCCGTGACGCGGGACACCAGTTCGTTGTCCCGGGCGGGCTCGGGCGAGCCGGGAAACGTGCCCGCGATCTGCAATCCCTCATTTTCCCGCTGCAGGATGGTGGCGGCTTTCTCCGCCACTCCCGGCGCCGCGCCCAGCAGGAACAGGCGGTACCCTTCTTGTGCGCTCATCTGTGCTATCAGGGGCAGGGTGTCCGAGCCCGTCACCCGCTCCTTAAGGGGCGTTCCCAATAGGTGGGAGGCCCACAACAGACCATAACCGTCGGGCAGGGCCAGGTCGGCCTGGTCAAGTACGCGGTGAAAGGCGGCGTTGCGCTGTGCTTGCATCACGAATTCAGGATTCACGGTCACGATCTGATGAGGCGTTCCCTCCTCCACATAGCGTCGGATGATCTCCAGCGTCTCGCTGACGGTCACATTGTCCACCCGAACGCCCAAAATGTCAACTGAGGGAGTATTCATACGTGCTCGTCTCCCACGGTTTCCAGAGCTGCCAGTACCGTTCGCGCGCATCGCTCCCAACTAAACGCCTCCACCTGCTTCCGCCCTCGGGCTATCAGTTCGTGCCCAAGCCCTTCGTCATGGTGTATGCGGGCCATGGCCCGCGCCCAGCCCTCCACGTCGTGGGGGGATACATAGATGGCGGCGTCCCCCGCCACCTCGGGCAGCGAGGAGACGTCAGAGCAGATGACGGGCGTTTCGCAGGCCATGGCCTCCAGGACGGGCAGGCCAAAGCCCTCGTACAGGCTGGGCAGCACGTAAGCCAGGGCGCCGCTCAAAAGGGCCGGCAGGTCCTGGGAAGGGACATACCCCGGCAGCACCACCCGTTCCCTGAGGGCTTTACTGCGGGCCAGTTCCACGATCTCCTTGCACTTCCAGCCCCTCTTGCCGGCCAGCACCAGTTTGACGTTATCCGCAATCTCCTCCCTGGCGAGGAGCGCGGCAAAGGCCTTTAGGAGGGTGTCCAGATTCTTGCGCGGCTGCAGGGTACCAACATAACAGAAATAGCGCTCGCCCGTATGATACGTGTGGCGTATCCGTTCCAGTTCCGTGGGGTCCGTCACCGGCGCCAGGCCCGGCGTGCCCGCTGGGTGGGCCACCACGATCTTTTCCGGTTTCACTCTATAATGCGAGATCAGGTCCCGGCGCGTGGCCCGCGAATCGGCGATGATCCGCCGCGCGCTGCGTACGTTAAAGCGCGTGGACAGGTCGAGATATCGGCGCGCCCACCGCGTGTGAGCCTGCGGGTAGTGAAGATAGCCCAGGTCG
Source organism: Anaerolineae bacterium (assembly GCA_041685915.1). Taxonomy (GTDB): domain Bacteria; phylum Chloroflexota; class Anaerolineae; order UBA1429; family UBA1429; genus JAWLEV01. Next base: position 15,876 of record JAWLEV010000053.1, read on the forward strand.
TGTACGCTCACCACGCAGCGGGGCGGGTGCAGCCAGGGCAGCACGTGGGCCGGAACGTAGAGCACGTCGGGGGGGTGACGCGTCACTTCCCACGCCAGTCGCAGATGGGTCCACAGCCTGGGGAAGGGCATGATCCGCCACTGCACCCGTTCGTTCCTGACAAACAATCCCTCCTGGGGCGGTCGATTGAAGTAGAGGCGGAAGCGATGAGCATCCCCTATGGCGATCAGCTTGCGGATAAGATACAGCGAATAGTTCTCCGTGCCCGTGCGCTGGGCCAGGGCTGCGCGGCTGGCATCGATCCCGATGAGCATCTCGTCTACTCGTAGTCCATGAGAACCGCCAGAGGGCGCATGGCACCTATGCCCGCAAAGCCGGTACAGAGGTGGACATCACCTCGGACGCCCCCGCATCGAACAGGGCACGCCTGACGTTTTGGCGCGTCTCCTCCTCGACCAAGGCGAGCATGCACCCGCCCCGGCCCCCGCCAGATAGTTTTGCACCCAGGGCTCCCGTCCTGTGGGTCGCTTCGATGAGCATGTTCAGTGCGGGACCGGATACTCCCAGTTGGGACAGAAGATTCTGGTTGGCGTTCATGAGTCGTCCCATCTGGGCGTGCTCTCCCTTTTCCAGGGCCTCTCTGGCCCGCTCTGTCAGGTCGCCGATTTTATCAAAGAGCATCTCGTATATGCGGCGCTTTTCCTCCCATCTCTTTCGCACGGCAGCCACGGTGTCTCGCGTCCTGGAGGGGATACCCGTGTCGGCGACAAGCAGGTGAAAGGGCGCTTCCACGACAAAGGGGTCCACTTTTCCCTGTCGAAAATAGACAGGTTTTTCGTAGGCTACCACGGTATTATCGATGCCGCTGGGTGTGCCGTGAAAGAGCACCTCGGTTTCGTAGACCAGTTGGGACACCGTCTCGGGCGAGAGGTCGCGTCCATAATGAGTTGCCAGGGCGCGTATCATGGCCGTGGCCACCGCCGTGCCGCTGCCCAGACCGCTGGCGATGGGGATTCGCGAGTGTACGGCGACACGCAGGGTCTCCTCCTCAGGGTCCAGACCCAGATGTTCCAGCACGTTGCGCACCGTGGCCTGGAGGGGTCGTGCATGGTCGTCATCGTCGTATTCGCGGTCGAGTCGATATGTCTGCGAGAGATCCTCGGCCACGATACGTGTTCTCTCTCCCGTGTCGAGAGGGGTGACAGTCGCGGTGGCCCGCCTATCGGAGACGGGTATGGCGATGGCCGGCCGGCCATAGACCACGGCGTGCTCGCCAAACAGGATCGCTTTGCCCGCTGCAGAAGCGCTTACCACGTGTCCCCCTCATTCCTTTTCTTCGATTCGTACAGACTATACGGTTTCGACTATATGATGTCAAGCATGGGGGCAGGGACAAGAATCACTCCGTTCCGCTGGGGAGGTGGCGGAGGCGATCTATTTTGCAGGGCGCCTTGCTCCAAGGGATAAGCGCCTGTATAATCGATCTTGATCGTGGACTGGATAGTCCATGCTGTGCTCCGTTCCCAGTGTCTGACAGAGAACCCTTGTCGGAGGAGTCTGATGATCATCAAAAAAGAGGGCAGTGCCCCGGACACCGTATTGGTGACTTTTCGCCTGCACAAGAGTGTTATGGCCGACTCGGTGCATGTTGTGGGCGATTTTAACAACTGGAACCGCCATTCCCATCCCATGAAGCATTCTGAGGATGACGATATGTGGGAACTCACCCTAGAACTGGAAAAGGGCAACACCTATCAGTTCCGCTATCTTATCAATGGGGATAACTGGCAGAACGACTGGCATGCTGATCGCTACGTGCCCAACCCCTTTGGCGGCGAAAACTCGGTCATCGAGACTTAGAGGGAAAAGCATCTGAAAAAGCGACGCTTTTGCGACGCTTTTCATTGTGTGATGTGTTAAACGATAGAGAGCGATATCGGATATACAGGAGATTCTCTATGCTCATGCCCGTGCGTCATCATCCCTGGGACGTATCTCCCCAGGAAGCCATCGCCATACAGGAAGAACTGGCCTCGGACATCGATACCTCCGAGGCGTTGGGAAATTGCCAGAGCGTGGCGGGGATCGATGTGGGATTGGGGGAGGAGACGGCACGGGCCGCCGTTGTGGTGCTGACCCTTCCCGATCTGGAGATCGTGGAGCGGGCGCGCGCCGAGCGTCCCCTGAACTTTCCCTATATCCCCGGGTTGCTCACCTTTCGTGAGGCACCCGTGATCCTCGATGCCCTGGCGCGCCTGGAGCGGGAGCCCGAAGCCCTTATCTTTGATGGACAGGGCTATGCCCATCCACGGCATATGGGACTTGCCACCCACGTGGGGATCCTCCTCGATCATCCCACGGTGGGCTGTGCCAAGTCGCGCCTGTGTGGCACCTACGAGGAGCCGGGCCCCCGCCGGGGGCAGTATACCTGGCTCAGGGACGATAAGGAGATCATCGGCGCCGTGGTGCGAACGCGCACGAACGTCAATCCCGTCTTTGTCTCCATCGGGCACAAGATCTCCCTCCAGCACGCCGTGGATCTCGTCTTGCGCTGTGGGGGAGGATATAAACTGCCCGAGCCCACCCGGTGGGCCCACCGCGTGGCTTCGGGAACGGCCTAGCCAGGAGGGACGGTATGATGACGATGAAACGGCGGCGCTGTGTCCTTTTGGTTCTTTTGCTCCCTGTCTTTTTGTTTGGTTCCTCATCGCTCCGCCACGTGGCCTCTGCCGACCCGAGCGGTTTCAGCGGCGTGGTGGTGGATATGGCCACGGAATCTCCCCTCCCCGGCGTGAAGGTCAGCGTGGGGGACGAGGTGACGGTCACCGATGCGCAGGGACGCTACAGGCTGCCTGTGGTGCCGGGCGTGCATGAGGTCCACCTGCGCGCGCCGGACTATATCGGCATGACGCGCGAGCGGTGTATGCTGGAAAAGGGCGAATGGGTGGATCTCGACTTTGAGATGGTGCCGCGCGATCCCGACAAAGAGGCGGCCGCCATCATCGACGAGAAGATGATGCAGGTCAGTCAGGAACCTCCCCCCGATTTGATACAGGCTATTCGCGAGAAGGGCATTGCCCTGTCCTCGGTGGAACAGGTGCCTGGGACGATCCGCGTGTTGATGCCCGAGGACGCGGTGGTGGAGATGCGGATGGACGAATACCTCAAAGGCGTGGTGCCCCGGGAGATGCCTCCCTACTGGCCGGCCGAGGCGTTACGGGCCCAGGCGGTGGCGGCCCGTACCTATGCATCCACCCGTCACGCTCACGGCGATAAGGGAGCCGACGTCTGCACCACCACCCACTGTCAGGTTTGGGGGCCCACTCGCTACGAAACCACCGATCAAGCCGTCGATGAGACCCATGGCGTGGCGGCCACCTTTGATGGATACCTCATCCATGCCTTCTTTTTTGCCCATTGTGATGGAGAAACGCGCGCCAGCGAGGATGTGTGGTCTGCAGCCCTTCCCTACTGCCGACCTGTGGAGTGCCCCTGTGGCTGGGAGGAGATGTACGGCCATGGGGTGGGCATGTGTCAGTGGGGGGCACGGGCCCTGGCCGAGGAGGGGAAAGTTTATGAGGATATCCTCAAACATTACTATACGGGCATCGACGTGCAGAAGCAGTTGCCGGGGCACATCAGCGATGCCGCGGTGACGCCCCAGCAGGGCGATACGGGTACCGAATTTACCTATGAGGTATCCTATACCAGCGAGACAGGTGAATTGCCGGCGGTGGCCAACGTGATCATCGACGGCCGCGCTCACTCCCTCTATCGCACGCCGGGGGAGACAGAGAATACCTGGGAATATCGCCTTGTCACCTCGCTATCCGCGGGGGAGCATACTCATCGTTTCTATTTCGAGGACGGTTATGGGCGTGTCTTTTCCTTGCCCAGTCAGGGGGTCTTTGACGGACCCTTTGTCGAGGCGGCCGATCCGTCGGCGGCCACGCCGACCCCCGTCCCCACCCCCTCGACGGGAGTGAGGGTGCACGATGTTACCTATTCCACGATGGAGGATTGGGGCCAGGGTTCTCTCGCGGGAACAGAGGTGGTGGATGACGGGGGGGATGGAGCGCTGGCCCTGGCTTCTGGCCATGATCGGGGGGACTATACCTCGCCGGTGCTGACGGCCCCTTTCTCCTTTATAGCCCTGGGCATGACCTGGCACGGAGAGGTGGCGTCCTCGGAGGCCATCTCTCTGGAGGTGCGGACGAGCGAGGACGGGGCGCAGTGGAGTTCCTGGCAGTCCATGCCGGTGACGGAACACGATGGGGGCCGTTACCGTTTTTTCAACTCCGATCTGCTCTTTGGAGTGGCGCGCTTTTT
>JAWLEV010000128.1:0-1799 GCA_041685915.1 Anaerolineae bacterium
CACAAGCAGTTCGAACTGGACAGGATCTAGGGAGGATAGGAAGACGATGAAGCCGATACCTGTAGGTGTTTTGGGCGCCACGGGGGCCGTGGGCCAGCGGTTCATCCAGCTACTGGACCGCAACCCCTGGTTCGAGATCACCGCCCTGGCCGCCTCGGAGCGCTCCGCGGGCAGGCCCTATGCCGAGGCGTGCACCTGGCGCCTCTCCGCCGATTGCCCCGCCACCGTGCGGGACATGATGGTGCAGCCCTGCGAGCCCGGGCTCGATTGCCGGCTGGTCTTTTCCGCGTTGCCCTCCCGCGTGGCGGGAAAGGTGGAGGAGGACTTTGCCGCCGCCGGGTACGGCGTGCTGAGCAACGCCAGCGCTCACCGCATGGACCCCGACGTGCCCCTGCTCATCCCCGAGGTCAACCCCGACCACGTGGAGCTGCTGTCCGTGCAGCGCCGCAACCGGGGTTGGGATGGGGGATTCATCATCACCGATCCCAACTGCTCCACCGTGGGCATGACGTTGGCCCTCAAGCCCCTCCACGACGCCTTTGGCCTGCGGCGGGTGGTGGTCACCACCCTGCAGGCCCTGTCGGGCGCTGGCTATCCCGGCGTATCCTCGCTGGACATCCTGGACAACGTGATCCCCTATATCGGTGGGGAGGAGGAGAAACTCGTACAGGAACCCCGCAAATTGCTGGGCACCTATGACGCCGAGGCGGGCGCCATCGCCCCGGCCGGGATGGAGGTCAGCCCCACCTGCACCCGCGTGGCCACCCGCGATGGGCACCTGGAGGTCATCTCCGTGGAACTTGAGCAAAAGGCGTCTGTGGAGGAACTGATAGGGGCCTGGGAATCCTTTGCCAGCCTGCCCCACGAACTGGGCTGCCCCTCGGCAGTGGACCCCACCATCGTCGTGCGCCCCGAGGTCGATCGCCCCCAGACGTCCATGGACCGCAACGCGGGCGGGGGCATGGCCATCACCGTGGGGCGCGTGCGCCCCTGCGAGGTCCTGGACTACAAATTCGTCACCCTGTCCCACAACACCATTCGCGGCGCGGCCGGCGGCTCCATCCTCAACGCCGAACTCCTGGTCGCCCAGGGGGTGCTGTCGTGAACTGGAAAAAGGGAACGCTGGCCGATTTCATGGGCGATTTCGTCGTCTATCGCAACCTGGAACCCATGGATTCCCGTCTCGACGGGCTGCAGGAGGTCTGGGCCGAGATCGGGCTCGATCACTATTACGTACCCCGCAAGACCACACCCGCGTACGCCACGGCCCTGCTCCATTACGTGCAGGCGGCGCAGGGGGTGCGCGGGATATCGTCGCCGGTGGAGCAGTTGCTCTTTATCGGCGACACGCTGATGAACGACGGCACCGCCGCCCGCAACCTGGGCCGGCATCTGCCCATGATGGGTTTCATCGGCGCCGACCGCCTGGGGGACCCCAAAAGCGTGGAGATCGACGATGGCCTCATGGTGGCCAATCGCTGGGCCGCCCTGGCCGATTTCATGGACTGGGTGGAGGATGCCGATTTCCCCTGCGGCGAGGCCACGGCCCTGCTCATCGACCTGGACAAGACCTCGTTGGGGGCGCGGGGGCGCAACGACCACGTGATTAACGACGCCCGGGTGGAGGCCGTCAAGCGCACCATGCGCGGGGCCCTGGGCGACGATTTCGACGAGGCGGCCTTTCGCGCCGTGTACGAGCCCCTGAACGATCAAAAGTACCACTATTTCACCGCCGACAACCAGGACTATTTGGCCTACATCTGCCTCATGGTCAACGGCGGCATCTACACCCCCGACGA
>JAWLEV010000128.1:1899-4529 GCA_041685915.1 Anaerolineae bacterium
TATGAGAACGCTTCTGCCGCGTGAGATTATCGGTTTATTCGGAACTATTCGGAACTATTCGGAACCGGGTAGAATATATCTCGTGCCCCTGGTACGGCCGACACGAATTACAAGGCCGCGGTCAACCAAATCGCCTAGATCCTTGCGGGCCATACGTGGGCCGATGTCCGGTGCGATATCCCTGCAATAGATTGATGATGTAATCTCCCCATGCTCCTCCAAATACCGCATCGCTCTTACTTGGCGGTTGGTAAGACCAAGATCGGTGTAGTCCATTTGCTCTGGTGCTTCTCTCTCAGTTCCTTCCCTCAACGTATAGTACGCCCACCGCCGCGTGCCGTGCATCTGGATCAGTCCTTCATCTACCAGGCCACGCAGATCCCGTGTGGCCTCGACTGTAGTGGTGTTGTTCAAGCGGCGGTAATCGCTGTTGGTCATGCGAGAATTCACTCGCAGGTAGGCCAGTGCCATACGCTGTGCGTCGGAAAGGGTATAACCAGCGAACTGGTTGAGCCAGTTTAATGTTTCCTCATCCAACAAAGTATGGTTCCGAAAGATCACGCGAAAGTCATTGCGCCGGTCGCGAAAACGAGGCGGCTCTAGATGAGCTTCACGCATAGCCGCGATCATCATTGGTATACCAGAACCCCGATCCTCAACCATACCCGTCTCCTCTAGCAATCGCATCAACAGCTGATTGCGGGTGGATTGCGTGGTGTCCAACGTTTGCTCGTTCACCGGGCCATGCAGCCCGCCAGGAGTGATGATCACCAGTCGGTCGGCGTACATTTCGATACGCACATGGCTGCCTCGAGCCAGAGGGCTGTAATCCCGGTGGGCCACAGCGTTGACGATGGCCTCGCGCACCGCTTCCTCCGGATACTCTAACACCGTGCGGTGGAAGACTCCCTCAATCAGCGTTCCGTGGCGCATATTTGTCGTCACACGCTTTACAGCCTCGTCGACCATCTCATCCAGACGTCCCTCAAACTTGCGGTTGTCCAAAAAACGCTCGCCTCGTGGTCCTTTCACACCCGGCTCGGTGCCACGATAGCGTACAAAGGTGATGGTCAGAGAGGGAAAGTGCTGCTGTGGCCACAGACCAAAGACGAGCAAGCCGGCCAAAGAGGGGTGATGAGCGCTATTGGATCGCACGGCTATGTTCAAAGCACACAACTGCTCAGCAAAAGATTTCTCATCCAGACGCAGTCGTTCCCAAACGCGCGTCTTTTCCCGTCTGATTTGATTCAGGTATCCCTTCAACAGATCGCGATCCAGATCCTCGATAGTGGCGCCACGTACAGGCTCTTGGTCGAAGGTCGGCTGACCCCGAGAGTTTACATAGGTAAAGATTTCGTAATCGCTCATCGTGCGATTGGTATTGCCCACGCGGATGTAGCTTCCACTATTCATCCCCGCCCCGCTGTAGTAGCACGGTTTGCGTTGGTAGTCGCATTCTGGCACTTCGAATACGATGACGGGCTCCCCTTCTACCTGCACCACAACCGGGGCTAAGCGGAGCGGAGGCTCCATGCGTGAGGCCTGGTCGGTCAGATCGGACAAAATCTTTTGGGGATCGCCTACCCCTACAGGAGCAAAGCCCTGTGTCTCATCAAGCCCGAGAATGACCACGCCCCCGTCCGTACGATTGGCAAAGGCGGACAAGGTCTCATATAGACGCTGGGGAAGACCATGATGGGCTGCCTTGGCTTCTACCTCCGCCCCTTCGAACTGACCCGTTCGAACCATCTCGATCCAGGTTAGGGCCTCTTGCTGATCCATCGTACGTCCTTTGTGTCGCTGTGTTCGTTTTTTCTATCTTTTCGTCACACCGGCCCGAAGCGCCGGTGCTGGTTTCGTCATAGCCAGCGCCGTCTATTCGTGGCGGTGGGCTTTCCCTTCGTCGCACCAGCCTCACCCTACACGGCGTCGCCAAGAGCTAAGGCAGGCGTCTGATCCCAGGTGCGCCCCTCAAGGACACGGCCCGCCTCTTTTCTGCGGAACCCGCCCCATTGTTTGAAAAAGAAGGGAACGCCCGCCCTCAGACACTGGTCGCGTATGTCGACCACCCACTCCTCTTTCATGGGTCGTGCTCCAGGGCCCGATTCTCCGCCCACGATGACCCAATCCATGCCCCTCAACTTCAGATCGGGCAACGGCCCGAGGAGGGGCTCCAACGACAGGAACTTGACGAGAGCGTCCGTTTGTCTGAGATGGTCGATGCGAAAAGCATAGTCCGCGTTTTCGACGCTGACGCCCATCCAGACGTTTTCGGGCCAGTCGATCTCTGGACTCAGTTCAAGCAGCCGCTGGGACCGCTTGGTGAGCACCTGGAAGGTATGCCACGAGGCGCGGCGCATGACGTCAAAGGCGTGATGGATAAAGGCGAGGGGAACCTCTTGATGAAAGAGGTCGCTCATGGAATTGACAAAGATCATCTGGGGCTTTTTCCATTCCAACGGTTGCTCCAGCACGTCCTCGTGCACCGTCAATTCAAATCCGTTGGCGTACTTGGCCTGGCCCATGGCCTTCAGACGCCTCGTCATGCGCTCAGCATAACAGTGCTCGCATCCCGGACTCATCTTGGTGCAACCCGTCACCGGGTTCCAGGTCGTTTCCGTCCACTCTAT
>JAWLEV010000129.1:0-4485 GCA_041685915.1 Anaerolineae bacterium
GGCTGACAGGCCGCCAACGCGATCCCGGCCGATCCCGCCGCCAGGAAACGAAGCAGTTCCCTACGGCTCATCAAAGACTTCATTTTCTCCCTCCTAATCTCCAGCAACCATTAGACTATACGATAGCCACAAAAACTCTTTACAAAGCTCCGATCCACCCCCTTCCTCTCGAAAGATCTTCCCATCCACAACATGTATCATAGAATCTTCCCCTCATTCCGTACTCTTTGCCAATTCTTTGTTCTTTGACGTCAAAGCACAAAGAGGGTAGAATGGATCCTGTAAGGGTTGATCCCCCTTTCATCTCTATTATCGACTCTACCACTTACATAATCAATACGTCTAGCGTCATCGTTGTGCCAAACTGTGCCATCTTGGGATTCTTTTTATGCCAGCCGGAGACGAATTCGACGCCCACGTGGCGAAAGCCTATGATCATCTCTACGACATCGTCGCCCTGCGCACCAGCCCCCTGATCACCCTCTTAGTCGAGGAATCACCTGAAACCCCCACGGAAAAGGCCTGGGCCCTGCATCACAGATTGATAGATGCCATCGACAAGTTGGATCCAGGCCCCGATGCGCCCACCTCCTCTCGCGCGTGGCGACGCCATCGTGTGATGATGCTTCACCACCTGGAAGGGCTCACGCCCGAGACCATCGCGAACCGTCTGGCCATCAGCAGACGCACCTACTATCGCGCATATAAGGAAGCCATTGAGGGCATCGCCACGCTGCTGTGGGACAAATATGTAGCCTCCTCTTCCGTGACGAACGACGAGAAAGGCGAACGGGCAGAGCCAAGCGATCTAGACCGCATGGAACTGCTACGCCTGAGCGCCGCACAGGCGGCGCAATCCGAGAGATATGCCCCCGTGACAGAGGTCATCGACGACGTCGTCCTGCTAGCGCAAGATCTGGCAAGGGAAAGGGGCGTCCATGTCTCAGTGGAGACGCCTAAACCATCTCCGACTGTCATGGTGGAAGAGAACGCCGTGCGACAAGTCCTGCTGGAGACCCTTGACTTTTTGCTGGGTGCCATGCAAGGCGGTCAACTCGAGATCCGCTACCATCCTACGGAAAACGATATGGAACTACTCCTGTTGAGCGCATGCCGAGAGGCAATCCCCAATCTCACCCAGCAAAAGGAGACAGAGATTGCGGTGCTTAGGGAACTGGCCCAGACCCGGCACATCCCTCTGAAACGCATCGAGCAAGATGATCACATACACGGCTTCCGCCTTCTCCTGCCCGGCAAACGGCTCGAAACCGTCCTCCTCGTCGACGACAACGAGGATATGCTGGCGCTCCTCGAGCGCTACCTCCACCCCCACGACTATGGGGTGCTCAAAGCCCAAAGCGGCGCCGAGGCTCTCGCCCTGGCCAGATCGCATCAACCGGATGTCATCATTCTGGATCTGATGATGCCCAAGCAGGACGGCTGGGACGTGCTCCAGACGCTATCCAATCAACCCACGACGGAACACATCCCCGTCATCGTCTGCACCGTCCTGACTGCCAGGCGCCTTGCCCTATCCCTGGGAGCCACCACCTTTCTCGAAAAGCCCATCACCGAAGACAAATTACTCTCCGCTTTAGAATCTATGCATGGCGAGGTTCCCGACGAGGACAAATAGGAAGATTTGCCCCTTTTGTCCTCACTCTCGCATCGCAACGACGCCCTTCTCCCCCTGCCCCTCTTCCATACCATCACAGGCGGCACTATCCAACACTCCCTGTACCCACTCCACCACCTCGACAGTTCTAAGCCCCGAGACGCGTGTAACCTTTAATGCTCCCTTTAGATTTTGGTCATCGCCGTCTCCCTCCTTGCCCGAGACCACGACGATGGGAACGTCAGAGAGATCGGGATCCCTTTCCAGTTTCTGCATGATCTCTGCCCCCTGTATATCCGGAAGGGCAAGATCGAGTAGCAGTAGATCCGGCTGCCAACGCCCCATAAGTTCCAAGGCCTCCTGCCCCGTATAAGCACCTTGAACCTCATAGCGCCGAACGGGATTGTCGAGGAGCCTGGAGAGAAGCCGCACAAAGTCCTTGTCATCGTCCACAACCAGTATCCTGTCAACCTCCTTGCCAAATCGCCGCAGCACGCTCCACAGCTCGTCCCGCTCCACAGGTTTGACCAGATAGCCGTCCACGGCAAGTTGCTGACGCCATGACTCCTCACTGGGTAGAGGACAGGCGATAAAGGGAACATGGGGTAACTCCCACTTGTGCGCAATATCGCCAAGCGCTTCCTCATCGGCCTCCACGGAGCAGGTGTCGATGAACACCGCCTGGGGGAGGAATTGGTGAGCCATCGCCCGGCCATCCTTGAGATTCCGGGTGATGACCGTCCTCACGTCTCGCAGATGACGGGACAACAGGCCCATGCCCGACACGCTCTTTGTTACCGCCAGCAATATCCGCTGATCGGTTTTGGCCTCCGTAACATCCATCTCTTCATCGAATGCCTTCCCCGCAGACCCCATATCATCCAGTTCCTGCACGGGAATCGTGAAAGAGAAGGTGCTGCCCTCACCAGGTTCGCTCTCCACCCAGATGCGACCGCCGTGTAGTTCCACGAACTCTTTGCTGATAGCCAGGCCCAGCCCCGTCCCCCCCTGTCCCTGGCTCACCCTATCCTGTAACTGATGAAACTCCTGAAATATCTTGGAAAGCTCTTCCTCAGCGATGCCAACCCCCGTATCGATAACGGAGAAAAGCACCCGATCTTCAAGGGCTTCTACACGTAGGGCAACGCCGCCCTCCTGCGTAAAGCGCGCCGCATTGTTCAGAAGGTTGAACAGCACTTGGCGAATCCGCGTCGGATCCAGCCAGAGTTGGGGAAGATCATCATCTATCTCCACGCGCAGGGCCAATCCTCGCGATTCGATCAAACTGCGAATCGTCTCAACGGCTTCTTCTATCAGTTCTACAGGTTCGACTTTTTCCAGCGCCAGTCCCATCCGATCCGCCTCGATACGCGCCAGATCCAGAACGTCGTTCACCAGATCGCCTACATGCACGGCGTTACGATGCACGATGCTCAGATCGCGGAGATAAGGCGGAGAAAGGGGTTCACCATAATACTCGGGCGACTGGGCCATCAGTTTGGTGAATCCGATGATCAGATTAAGGGGCGTACGAAGTTCGTGACTGATATTCTGTGCAAATTCCTGTTTCAACCGGCGGGCCTTTTCCGCCTGCAAGCGCGCCCGGGCCAGCATATAGTTGGTGCGCTCCAGACGATAGCTCGCCTCGTCGAGGGCTTTGAGCGCCTCGCGCAGTTCCCCCGTCCTCGTCCTGAGAGCCTTTTCCTTCTGCTGCGCGCGCCGACAGGCCCTCAAGGCCCAGGCTAGGGAAAGATAGAGGTTCTTCTCCGCAAGCCATGCGGAAAGTGTGATCAAGGAGATGACGAGAGCGGGCAAAAATATGCCGGCGGAAAAAGGAGACAGCCCTAAAGCGAAATACCCCATACCGGCAAGCAGCAGGAGGCAAGACACCGCTGTGATACCCGTCGCACGAGGCCCCACCAGGACGCCGACAAGTGCCACAGGAACCACAAAGAGATAGGCAAGTTCGGGCAATCTGAAGGTGATGATGGCATGGGTTAGAGAGGCAACCACCACACAGACGAGAAAGATCGACGCCACGTCGACATCATGGAGCCGCAGATAAAAAGCCACGGCGACGCCAATCATCAGACCTGCTCCAGAAAGCCACGCCCCACCCGGCGCCCTCCGCGCGCTGACCAGCCAGATCAACACGATAAGCCAACAATATCCCAGTGCCCCGAGGAAAAATGACAATACCTTGAGCGTTTGTCCTCGCAGTTCCGTCAAATGTTCTTCTACATCGGTGGCGAATTGATCAGTATCCTGCTCCTCCATCACCGCAACCTCCATTCCACCCACAAGCCTTATCGTCCCGTAGACATATTATACCACATGTCATAAGATGGAATCCACCAGCCCCCACAGATTTGACAGACAGGCCTCACAGGACGTATAAATCCTCCAAATCACTACATGGAAAGGGTTTGAGAGCAGATGAAGATCACAAAAGTCAGAACCGTCACGGCCTTTGGTGGCCGACAGAACTGGATCTTTGTACTGGTGGAGACGGACGCGGGCATCACGGGCGTGGGCGAGGCCAGTCTGGAGGGAAAAGAAAAAGCCGTGGAGGCGGCGGTGGGAGATCTCTCACGCTTTATCGTCGGTCGCGACCCCACACGCGTGGAACAGAACTGGCAGATCATGTACCGCCACGGATTCTGGCGCGGCGGCGTGGTGTTGAATTCGGCTCTCAGCGGTATCGAACAGGCCCTCTGGGATATCGCGGGAAAGGAACTGGGCGTGCCCACCTACCGCCTGCTGGGCGGAGCCTGTCGCGACCGCATCCAACTCTACACCCACTGCGGCGGCGCCACGCCGGATGAACTGGCCAAGAACGCCCTGTCCCTGATGGACGAGGGATGGCGCGG
>JAWLEV010000130.1:0-4470 GCA_041685915.1 Anaerolineae bacterium
CATCCAGTAGGGCGGGAGGGACTCGAACCCTCATGGAGGACAACTCCAGCGGATTTTAAGTCCGCAGCGTCTGCCATTCCGCCACCGCCCCACACCCTTGATCATAGCCATAATACGCCGATTTGTCAAAGAAAAGGACTTTTTTGCATTGCGCTCGATATACGCTAGAATGGAAAGTCGTCTCGTAGATTTGTGCGGGAGGTGCGGCCCTGCGCGTCACCATGATCTCCAAAGCCTGCATAGTGGGCGCGTATCAGACGAAACTGGAGCAGATCGCGGCCTATGAGGATATCGACCTGACCGTGGTCGTGCCGCCACGCTGGCGGGAAGGGGGCCATACGCTGCACCTGGAGCGAGCCCATACGGACGGCTACCGCCTCGTGGTCACCCCCATGGTATTCAACGGCTCCTTTCATCTGCACTTTTACCCCCGACTATGCCGCATCTTGCGCGAATCCAACCCCCACATCTTTCATATCGATGAGGAGCCATACAACCTGGCCACCTATCTGGCCCTGCACACCGCCCGGCGCCAGGGGGCCAGGACCCTCTTTTTTACCTGGCAGAACCTCCGGCGACGCTATCCCCTTCCCTTTCGCGCCATGGAGCGCTTTGTTCACAAACACGCCGACGCGGCCATGACCGGCAGTGAGGGGGCATCAATGGTGCTCCGAGAAAAGGGATATGAGGGCCCCCTGCGCGTCATCCCCCAGTTCGGCGTGGATCCCGATCTGTTCTCCCCCGCCCCGGCAAACGCACCGCATAGGCCCTTCACCATCGGATATGCCGGACGCCTGGTGGAGGAGAAGGGACTACATACCCTCGTGGACGCCCTGGCAGCTTTCCAGGGGACGTGGCGCCTTATCCTGGTGGGCAGGGGGCCCTTGCGCCAAGCCCTTGAGGAGCGCTTCTCCGAACTGGGCCTGAAAGAGCGCGTGACCTTCCATGATCACGTTCCTTCCGAGGAGATGCCCCATTATTTTCGCGCCATGGACACCCTCGTACTTCCCTCCCTCACAAGGCCGAACTGGAAAGAACAGTTTGGCCGGGTCATCGTCGAGGCCATGGCCTGCGGGGTCCCCGTCGTCGGCTCCGACTCGGGAGAGATCCCCCACGTCGTGGGGGACGGCGGCCTGGTCTTTCCCGAGGGCGATGCACGGACGCTCGGGAAGCACCTGCGCACGCTGCGCGATGATGCGCCACGCAGACGAACGTTGGGCGAGCGGGGCCGAGAGCGCGTCCTCAATCATTACACCCAATCTCACATCGCGGCCGAGACGGTCGCCCTGTACCGCGATCTCCACGAGGGCGCGATCTGATATGATCCATGAACGGGGACTTGTCCGCCTCTTCTGGCATGGTATAATCTGGCAAGAGGTGAGCTAGGTGAGTGGAAAAGGAAATAAAGCATACGTGGGGCTCAATGCCCATCTGCTCTCTTCCAGGGCGAGTTATCGAAGCGCCGGGGTCAGCCGCTATATTCAGGCCTTGCTGACCCATCTGCCTCGGGTGGATGATCATTTTCGATATCTTGCCTTCATGGGCACAGCGGACGCTGAACACAAGGGATGGCACACGCGCACGTCTCCATGGTCCACAGCGCATCCGCTGGCTCGCATTCTCTGGGAGCAGGGCATACAACCGTGGGCTGCCCGTAGGGAAAAACTCGACCTTCTGCATCAACCCGTCTATGTCGGCCCCCTCTTGCATCCATGCCCCACCGTCGTAACCCTCCACGACCTCAGCTTCTACCTCTATCCTGAGCTGTTTCCGCAGAGTAAACGCATTTATCTGCAATATATGACACGACACACCATACACCATGCCGAGGCGGTCATCGCGGTATCCCAGAGTACCAAAAGGGACGCCCTCCGCCTCTTCCCGGTGGCGGAAAAAAAGATAACCGTCATTCCCAACGGCGTCGAGGCGCAGATGAGACCCCTTGATGACCCAACACCTATCAGAGATCTCCACCACCGCTACGATCTGCCTTCGGATGTGCTCCTTTTCCTGGGCACCCTGGAGCCGAGAAAGAACCTCGTCACCCTTTTGGAGGCCTATGCCCTGCTCCGCCAACGAGGGGACATCCACCACCACCTCGTCATCGCTGGTGGCCGGGGGTGGTATTACGAAAAGGTGTACGACGCGGCCGAGCGGTTGGGTTTGCATGGGGCCGTGCACTTTACGGGCTATGTCCCGGACGAGGAACTGCCCCTATGGTATAACGCAGCCGATCTGTTCATCTATCCTTCCCTCTATGAGGGATTCGGGCTTCCCCCTCTGGAGGCCATGGCCTGCGGCACGCCCGTCATCGTCTCGAATATCTCGTCCCTGCCAGAGGTCGTGGGGGACGCGGGATTGACGGTGGATCCACACGATCCCCAGGCGCTGGCCGAGGCGATCCATTCCCTGCTGAGCGATCCTGCACGTCGTGAAAGACTGTCCAAAGAGGGACAGGCGCAGGCCAGCAAGTTTTCCTGGCACACCACGGCAGCAAAGACCGCCGAGCTCTATCACCACGTCTTGGAAGGCAACGATGCCCAAGGACTCTAGAAACCGAAAAAGTCAATGGAGATACATCAAACCCTTTATCGACCTACTCCTCGTATTCGGCTCCTTTTCCGCCGCTTACTGGGTCCGGTACAGGCTTCAATGGATCCGTCAGGTAGAACTTACCTATCAGGTACCCTTTTCCGCCTACCTTCCCAGTATGTTAACGCTGATGATCCTTCAGGTCTTTATCTACTGGATAGAAGGGGCCTATCGCCTGGATCGGGAGAAGACGCTCCTGGACGAACTCCATATCGTCCTGCGAGGCACCCTCATCGGCATAGCCATCATGATCGTCATCGTCTTTCTGTCCACGCCAAGCTATCACTCACGGCTCATCTTTGGATATGCGGGCATCATCACCCTTCTTTCCGTCGGAAGCGCCCGCGCCGTTGAACGCTATGTCATCATCCAGCGTCATAAGCGGGGACTGGGGGTCAGCCGCCTGCTCATCGTAGGCGCGGGAGAGATCGGACGCTCCATCATGCGTACCGCCGTCGCGCGGCCAGAACTGGGCTACAAGATCGTGGGTTTCGTCGATGATGACCCCGAGAGGGCGCGAACGGATATCGGAAATTATCCCGCCCTGGGGACGACGGACAACCTTCTCTCCCTGATGGACGCCCATGATGTGGACCAAGTCATCATCACCCTACCCTGGATCTCTCACCCAAAGATACTGGACATCATGCGCCAGTGTGCCCGCAACGACGTCCGCGTGCGTATCGTGCCCGACCTCTTTCAGATGACCCTGAGCCGTGTGGTGGTGGAACAGCTGGATGGTATCCCCCTCCTGGGCATAAGGGAGCCCTCCCTCCACCACTGGCAGGCCCTTTTCAAGCGGGTTGTCGACCTCTGTATGGCCTCTTTGGGCCTGATCATCTTCTCGCCACTGATGCTGGCAGCGGCTATAGCCATCAAAATGGACTCTCCAGGCCCCATCATCTTCAGGCAGACGCGCCTGGGGCGCAATCAGCGGCGATTCACCTGTCTAAAGTTCCGCTCCATGCACGTGGGAGCCGAATCCCAACTGGAGGAACTGCGAGAGGAGAACGAAAGCACGGAACCCACCTTCAAGATGCGCGACGATCCTCGACAAACCCGCGTTGGTCGCATTCTGCGCCGCACCAGCTTGGATGAATTGCCCCAATTATGGAACGTGGTCAAGGGGGAGATGAGCATCATCGGGCCACGCCCACCAATACCTAGCGAGGTGCAAGACTATGACACATGGCACCTGCGCCGCCTGGAGGTGCGCCCGGGAATCACAGGACTCTGGCAGGTCAGCGGGCGCAGTGATCTGACTTTCGACGAGATGGTGCTTCTGGATATCTACTACATTGAGAATTGGTCGCCCCTCCTCGATTTGCGCATCTTGCTCAAGACCATACCGACCGTCATCCTGGGCAAGGGAGCCTATTGACGATGCGCGCAGTCGGCCTTTTTTCAGGGCAGCCAAAGGGGAATGTGGGGCGTATACTCTGGTTGTGCTTCACACAATCAAAAGATAGAGTAGCCTCTATTCACTGAAAGAAGGTCTTTCAGTGAATCCAGCAGATCAGACTGACATAATTACAACAAAGGAATGAGCAGACGATGGCTTTTCGCTTGCAACCGATAGATCAGGAGGCCCTGACAGCATTTGCCCAAAGGCTGGTACGTACACCCTCTCCCTCCACACAGGAGGGAGAGGTCGCCTCTCTGACGGCTGCAGAGATGCGGTCCGTGGGCTTTGACGATGTCAAGATTGACTGCATGGGCAACGTCATCGGTAGGATTGGACCTGACCAGGACGGGCAAAAGCTCCTCTACGACGCCCATATGGACACCGTGGGCGTAGGTGAGATGAGTAACTGGCAGCGGGATCCTTTTGGAGGGGAGATCGCCGACGGGATACTCTATGGGCGGGGGGCATGTGAT
>JAWLEV010000054.1:0-19679 GCA_041685915.1 Anaerolineae bacterium
GTTGATCACGCCGGTGGCGTTGGAGGTGGGGTCCCGCTTTGCCATTCGCGAGGGCGGCCGCACGGTAGGTGCAGGCGTCCTGACGGAAGTCTTGGAATAGTCACGCGCTGATCGTCGATGGATGCGAAGGATATTTATGAAACACGAAATCGGATATTGAATTAGTTTGGTGGGATATGCCTAAAGAAGAACGAATCAGAATCAAGCTCAAGGCTTACGATCATCGTGTTCTGGATCAATCGGCACAGCAGATCGTGGATGCTGCGGAGAGGACGGGTGTAAAGGTTGCAGGCCCCGTTCCCCTACCGACCAAGATTGAGAGATTTGATGTGGCGCGTTCGCCTTTTATCGATCGGGATTCACGCGAGCAGCTGGAGATTCGAACCCATAAACGTTTGATCGATGTATTGGATCCGAATCCGAACACGATTGATACGTTGATGCGTTTGGATCTGCCTGCTGGTGTGGATATCGAGATAAAGCTCTAGATCCGGACGGGAACAGGTAATTCTTTTGTAAACAAAGCAAAAGGGGAAAGGGATTTCCCTTGTAGCCCGACTAGGATGATTGCCGTTCTAGTGGCTGCGTATTGTGCTCCCCTGGAGAGGTTAGTATGAATAGAAAAGGCATGTTGGGTAAAAAGGTAGGAATGACACAGCTCTTCGATGAGGAAGGGCGAGCAGTGGCGGTGACGGTGATTGAGGCCGGTCCCTGCTATGTGATACAGGTTAAAACCGTCGAGACGGACGGCTATAATGCCGTTCAGATCGGTTTTGAGCACGCGAAAAAGCTTACCAAGCCGGCTCGTGGTCATTTGAAAGATCTGCCCCCTTTGCGCCACCTTCGCGAGATAAGGACCGATAACGTGGACGAGTATGAGGTGGGCGAGATGCTCGACGTAACGCTCTTTGAACCCGGAGAGGCGGTTGATATTAGCGGCGTCTCAAAGGGCAGGGGTTTTGCAGGGGGCGTGAGGCGATACGGATTTAGCGGGGGGCCAAAGACCCATGGTCAATCCGACAGGCACCGCGCTGTGGGATCCATCGGTTCCACCACCACGCCTGGTCGCGTAAAGAAGGGGAAGCGTATGCCCGGTCATATGGGCGATGAGCGCGTGACGATATTGAATCTTGAGGTAGTGCGTGTGTATCCCGAGAGAAACTTGATCGCCGTGCGGGGCTCAGTTCCTGGGCCAAAACAAGGATTGCTTCTGATCCGTGATTCTGTCAAGGCCCGAGCAACACAGGAGTGATCGTTAGCGTCGGCAAGCGTGTTCTCTGGGTAGATAGGGGATAGAGGTTATAGTGATGCAGATACCAGTTTACAGTATGGCTGGAGAAGCCATAGAAGAGATAGAACTTGCAGATGACATATTTGGCATTGCCCCCAATGTAGCGGTGATGCATCAGGCGTTCGAACGTCAGAGGGCGAACGCGCGTCTGGGCACGCACAAGACCAAGAAGCGATCTGATGTAAGAGGGGGCGGACGCAAGCCCTGGCCCCAAAAAGGGACGGGCAGAGCGCGCCAGGGGAGTATTCGGGCGCCGCAGTGGAAAGGTGGCGGAACGGTTTTTGGTCCTCAGCCCCGCAGCTATGAGCAAAAGTTGAATCTCAAGATGCGGCGCCTGGCGCTACGCTCGGCCCTTTCTGTTAAGGCGGCAGACGAACAGATCGTCGTCGTGGACAAGTTGGAGATGCCAGAGCCCAAGACAAAAGAGATGGTGGCTTTGCTCGAGCGTTTGGGGTTGGATGCGCCGACCTTGATTCTGTTGGATACGCCGGATCGAAATGTAGAACTGTCGGCGCGCAATCTTCCACATGTCAAGACATTGCAGGCTACTTATCTCAGCGTGCGAGACCTGTTGAGATTTGATCTTGTATTGATGTCTCGTGATGCTCTTGAGGTGATTGAGGGTACATTCGGCGCACTCTGATGATCTGGCACTTTTGAGCGCTGTTTCTGATCGTAGTAATGTGAGATGGAGAGTGGTGTGATGGAAGCACACAGGATATTGAAGCGGCCCATCGTCACGGAAAAAAGTAATTATCAGGCCGATATGTTGGGGCGCTATACCTTTGAGGTTGATCTGAAAGCAAATAAACAGGAGATCCGTCAGGCAGTCGAGGAAATGTTCGACGTCGAGGTGGATGATGTGAACACCATGATCATGCCGGGGAAGCCACGGCGTTTTGGCCGTCGTTTTGGATACACGTCCATGTGGAAGAAGGCGGTCGTGACGTTGGCTCCTGGCGAGAGCATCAGCTTCTTCGAAGGAGTGTAGTAGCCATATCGTAGTTTGTACATGGCAGTGATTGAGGAGACCTATTGATGGCTGTTAAGACATATAAACCAACGACTCCTTCTCGGCGGGGGATGACGAGTTATACCTTTGACGAGATAACAAAAGAGGAGCCCGAAAGGTCTCTGCTGGCGCCCATAAAGCAAAAGGCGGGGCGTAGCGGGGGCAAGATCACCGTGCGTCATCAAGGTGGCGGGCATAAGCGTAGATATCGGATAATAGATTTCAAAAGAGACAAGAGGGATATTCCTGCTCGCGTCGCCAGTATCGAATATGATCCCAATCGTTCGGCGCGTATAGCTCTGTTGGTGTATGCTGACGGCGAGAAACGCTATATCGTGGCACCTTTGGGACTTCAGGTTGACGATGAGGTGGTAGCAGGAGAGGACGCAGCCATCCGTGTGGGCAATACTTTGCCCTTGCACAGGATGCCCGTGGGTACCACGATTCACAATATAGAGTTGCACAAGGGCAAGGGGGGACAACTGGTGCGGGCGGCGGGAACTGCAGCGAGAGTGACCGCCAAGGAAGGCAAGTACGTACAGGTTCGCTTACCCTCAACAGAGGTTCGACTGATTCCGCGGGATTGTGTAGCTACTGTTGGTCAGGTGAGTAACGTGGAGCACAGCACGATCAAGCTGGGCAAGGCGGGGCGGAAGCGGTGGTTGGGAAAGAGGCCGCATGTGCGTGGCTCGGCCATGCCTGCGGGTGAGCATCCACATGGTGGTGGCGAGGGGCGTAGTCCCATTGGTATGCCCAGTCCAAAGAGCCCGTGGGGCAAACGCACTTTGGGTAAAAAGACGCGTACCAACAGGGCGACCGAGAAATATATTGTGCGTCATCGTAGAAAAGGTAGAGGCAGAGGTAAATAGATTGCATAGCTTGGTTGCTTTGAAGGAGGGTTTTATATGTCGCGATCTTTGAAAAAGGGGCCTTACGTTTCAGAAAAGTTGTTGGCAAAGATCGAAGAGATGAATCAAAAGGGCGAGAAAAGGGTTGTTCGTACGTGGTCCAGGGCTTCTACCGTCTTTCCTCAGATGGTGGGGCATACGATAGCCGTTCATGATGGGCGGCGTCACGTGCCGGTCTATATCACAGAGGAGATGGTGGGGCACAAGCTGGGCGAGTTTGCTCCCACGCGTACTTTTCGTGGGCATGGCAGGAAACGCGAGCAGCGGACCACGGTTATGGAGATATAGCCTGTTTTGCGAAGGCATGATCACCTTATCATAGGACGTTAGTTTATCGTGGGCACGCGGAGAGCTTTGTGGGAGAACGTGCATGGCTTTGGAAGTCAGAGCAGTAAATAAATATATTCGTATGTCGTCACAAAAGGTTCGCCTGGTGGTGGACCTGGTGCGCGGTAAAGATGTGGACGAGGCGTTGAACCTGTTGGAATTCACACCCAAGGCGGCGGCCAAAGAGGTGTCAAAGACCATATCTTCTGCAATCGCCAATGCGGAGGAGAACTATGGGCTTTCACGGGGCGAGTTGTTCGTTTCGGAGATCATGGCCGACGAGGGACCCACGTTGAAGCGAGGCAGAGCGGGTGCGCGCGGACGCTATAAGCCGGTACTGAAGCGAAGCACGCATCTTACCGTGGTGTTGGCCGAGAGGGATGAGGAGTAGTTGTTTCTGATCCGTTTGTTGCCAACGGGGGACCTCGTTGGTGGCAAAGGGTTTTTGATTGTGAGTGTGGGAGCTTATGAAAGCACAAGAACTTCGTGAGATGACGCAAGTAGAATTGAACCAGACTCTTGAGGACTTGCGTCGAGAGATGGTCAACCTCCGATTTCAACTGGCGACACGACAGCTGGATAATTTTAGTCGGCTGGAGAAGGTACGTCGTGATATCGCACGGACAAAGACGATTATGCGCGAGCGAGAGCTCGAAACGGAGGGATAGAGGATATGCCGCGTAAAACGATGCGTGGTTACGTAGTGGGCGACGAGATGCAAAAGACCGTGATGGTGGAAGTCATGAGGACGAGGCGCCATCCTCTTTATAAAAAGGTCTTGCGTACTACCAAGAAATTCATGGCACATGACGAAGAAGAAGGTTGTAGAGAGGGCGATTTTGTCGAGATCGAGGAGTGCCGCCCCCTCAGTCGCCGTAAGCGGTGGAGGGTGACAAAAGTTCTGCGATCTGCCGACGCGTAGCGTCAGCAGCGTTCACGGAAGCCCTTGGGACAGCCAGATAGCTTGGAGATCGAATATTAGATATGGTGGAGTGTTAGAAGATGATTCAGGCGTATAGTAATCTGAACGTGGCTGACAATACCGGAGCACGCCGCATCATGTGCTTACGGGTCCTAGGGGGGTCCGGACGCCGCTATGCGGGTGTGGGGGATATCATTGTCGCATCCGTCAAAGAGGCGGCTCCTGGCGGTTCAGTGAGCAAGAGGGATATCGTGCATGCCGTCATTGTGCGCACGGCAAAGGAATATAGCCGTCCGGATGGCTCACATATAAAATTCGATGATAATGCGGCCGTCATCCTGGATGATGCCACGAATCCGAGAGGGACACGGATATTTGGGCCCGTCGCGCGTGAGTTGCGTGAGCGAGGTTTCATGCGCATCGTTTCGCTTTCGCCCGAGGTAGTCTAGGATTGCCGATGATGGGTGTGGGCAGGATGATTGTTCTAGGGAGTAGATTATGAAGATTAAGCGAGGAGATACGGTCGAGGTCATAAGTGGCAACGATAAGGGCCTTCGTGGGACCGTGAGGACTGTTTTACCCAAAGAGGACAGAGTTATCGTTTCTGGCGTAAATATAATGAGAAAGCACCAACGGCCTACGCGTGATGCATCGGCGCAGGTTGGTATCATTGAGGTGGAGGCTCCGTTGCACGTGTCGAACGTCGCGCTTGTGTGTCCGCATTGCGATAGACCTACGCGAGTGGGCTATGAAGTCTTGGAGGATGGTACCAAGTCGCGCGTTTGCCGCAAGTGTGGCGAGCTTATCGATTAGATTGGTTGGAGAGTAAGTGATGGCGGCTAGGTTGAGGGAACGTTACGAAGAAGAGATTGTGCCGGCGATGATGGAGCACTTTTCCTATGATAATGTGATGGAAGTGCCCCGTCTGGAAAAGATCGTTCTGAATATTGGTCTGGGGGAGGCGTTGGATAATCCCAGTGCTTTGGAATCTGCTTCCGAAGACTTGGCCATGATCACGGGACAGCGGCCGGTCATTACCCGGGCGCGCAGGTCGTTGGCGGCACATCAGGTTCGTGCTGGCGATCCCGTAGGTCTCAAAGTTACGCTTCGTGGTGAGCGGATGTATTCTTTTCTTGATCGCTTGATGAATATCGCTTTGCCGCGCCAGCGCGACTTTCGAGGAGTGAAGAGGACTTCTTTTGATGGCCGAGGTAACTATACTCTGGGGCTAAGTGAGCAGGTAGTCTTTTTAGAAGTGGATTATGATTCCATCGACCGTGTCCGTGGTCTGGAGGTCTGTATCGTGACTACGGCCGAGACGGACGAGGAAGGGCGCTATCTGTTGGAGGTTCTGGGTATGCCCTTTGCCAGGGCACAATGAGGGATTTAGCAGGCATCGATTCGTCACATATGAGACGAACTGTTCATTTGTAAAGTGTGGAGGGGATTTTTGTGACCAGGAAAGCTTTGATCGAACGCGAAAAGAATCGTAAATACGAGGTTCGCGAGGTCAATCGCTGCGCTATCTGTGGTAGGCCGCGGGGCTATATGCGCAGATTTGGCATATGCCGCATCTGCTTCCGCGAGTTGGCGATGGAGGGCAAGATTCCCGGCGTCGTCAAGGCAAGTTGGTAGGATAGAGAGCGATCGGCTTGGTTCGACCACACAGACGCCGAGCTGGCTCGCCCTTTGGTCAAGGTGTCCAGGGGGACGTGGGAGACGGGATTGAGATATAGGGAGTTTGTTGCACATGACCGTAACTGATTCAATCGGGGATATGCTGACGCGTATCCGTAATTCGTTAGCCATGGGGTATGACGATGTCGTTATACCGTCCTCGCGACTAAAGGAAGCCATCGCGCGCGTGCTGCAGTCAGAGGGTTATATCCACGGCTATGAAATTGTGAGTGATGGTAGCTTCCCAGTGCTGAGAATCTATCTCAAGTATACAGAAGATGAACAACCGGTTCTCAGAGGACTTGAGCGGGTTAGCAAGCCGGGCTGTCGCATTTACACCAAAAAGAGGGACATTCCCTGGGTCAAGACAGGGTTGGGGAACGTGATATTATCAACTCCTCAAGGTGTAATGACGGGCAAAGAGGCGCGCCGCGTCGGCGTAGGTGGGGAGATTCTCTGCAAGGTATGGTAATTGCGGAGAGAGGTTGTTAGTAGGAGGTATGGATCGTGTCTAGAATTGGACGCATGCCTGTTTCTGTGCCAGAGAACGTTTCTGCCAGCATAGCAGGTAGTGTTGTTAAGATAAATGGTCCCCGTGGGGAGCTAGAAAAGGAATTTCATCCCAATATGACGATTCGTTTAGAAGACGGTGCCATTACCGTCTCGCGACCCAATGATAGTCGTATGAACAGGGAACTCCACGGTTTAACGCGTTCTCTGCTGGCCAACATGGTAGAGGGTGTGACGGAAGGTTTTGAGAAGCGGCTCGTCATCAATGGTGTGGGATATCGAGCGGAGATGGATGGCGGGGCTATCGTTTTGCAGGTGGGCTATAGTCATCCGGTAAGGATTGATCCCCCTGAGGGTATAAGCTTTACCATAGAGGATCGCGGGCAACTCATCATCGTGCAGGGTAGCGACAAGGAATTGGTGGGACAAGTCGCAGCCCAGATACGCGCTGTTAAGAAACCCGAGCCTTACAAGGGCAAGGGTATCGCCTATGAGGATGAGAGGATTCGGCGCAAGGCTGGTAAGGCTGGCAGGGTCGGACTTGGAGTTGGAGGCGTATAATGGCTGATGCTCATGAAACGCGGAAGCGTCGGCACCGTCGAGTACGTAAGAAGGTCGTTGGTACAACAGAAAGGCCGCGGCTGAACGTTTTTCGAAGCTTGCGTCATATCTATGCCCAGATTATAGATGATTCCATAGGACATACGCTGATCTCTGCTTCTACGCTGGATAAGGAGATCAGGGACGAGTGTGAGGAGTTGTCCAAGACTGAGGCGGCTCAGGTAGTGGGCGAGACGTTGGCCGGGCGGGCTTTGGATAAGGGAATTACCACCGTTGTCTTTGATCGCGGTGGGTACAAATATCACGGGCGGGTCCAGGCGCTTGCTGAAGCTGCTCGTGAAGGTGGACTGGACTTTTAGATGAGGCGAGATTATTCTGTGCTGCGCGGGACCGCGACGGTAATAGGCGGGGAGATGTGTCATGGCTGATAGAGATGAAAATGGTAGAGATCGGGAACTGGATGAGCGCGTTGTCAATATAGACCGCGTTTCCAATGTGGTAAAGGGGGGGCGCCGTTTCAGTTTCCGTGCCCTCACAGTAGTCGGGGACAGGAACGGGCGTGTGGGAGTAGGTGTCGGAAAGGCGCGAGAGGTCCCGGATGCGATACGCAAAGGGTTTGATCGTGCGCGAAGCAACATGATTTCCGTCTCTCTGAGTGAGGAACGGACGCTGCCCCACGAACTGACGGCCGAATACGGCGCAGCCAAGGTGTTTATGAAGCCGGCTTCCCCTGGAACGGGCGTTATCGCCGGGGGTGGAGCACGGGCCGTGTTGGAGGCTGCTGGCGTGGAGGACGTGTTGTCCAAGTCTTTGGGAAGTGATAATATCGTCAACGTGGTAAGGGCGACATTTAAGGGATTGACAGAGATGATGGATCTCGAGTCGCGGGCAAAGGCGCGCGGTAAATCGGTGGAAGATCTGCGTCCGCCGTGGAAGGTGGCAGATTAGCATGACGAGCAGGCTTCGGCTAAAGTACGTCAAGAGTGCGATCGGTTATAGCAAGAAGCAGAAAGAGACTATACGGGCCTTGGGATTTCGACGTCTGAACGAGACGGTGGAACATGACGATACCCCAATCATTCGAGGTATGGTAGATAAGGTACGACATCTACTAGAGGTGGAAGAGATAGAATCATGAAGTTGCATGAATTGAGACAGCCGGAGGGAGCCAAGCATCGTCGTAAGCGACGTGGTCGTGGCATAGCGGCCGGTCAGGGAAAGACGGGTGGCTATGGCACCAAGGGACAGAACGCACGTTCCGGCCGAGGGGGAAAGCCCTATTTCGAGGGTGGCCAGTTGCCCCTGGTCAGGCGTCTGCCCATCAAACGAGGATTCAAGAATGTGAACCGTGTCGAGTACGATGTGGTCAACGTGTGCGATCTGAACAGGTTTGAGGATGGCAGCGTCGTCGATTTGGATCTCCTGTGCGAGGCGGGATTGGTCAAGAAGGGGGAGCGCCCTCTCAAGATCTTGGGGGATGGGGAGCTGGATCGTGAATTGGTCGTTGTGGCGGACGCATTCTCCGAGTCGGCGAGGAATGAGATAGAGGCTGCTGGCGGCAGTGTCGAGGTTGCGGATGCTTTGTCCTAAAGGAATGATCGAGTAATGCAGATGGAGGAGATGGATGCTCCAAGCGGTTTCTAACGCTTTCAAAGTTCCAGATCTGCGAAAACGTATATCTTTTACCCTGCTGATACTTGTGATTTATCGGTTTGCGGCCCATGTACCCCTTCCGGGGGTGGATATGGAAGCCCTTCGACAGGTTTTCCAGCAGAGTCAGCTGTTGGGACTGTTGGACATGTTTTCCGGTGGGGCGATGTCCAACTTTTCCGTGATGGCTATGGGCGTCTATCCCTTTATCACGGCACAGATCGTTCTGCAGTTGCTCACGCCGATTATTCCTGCCCTTGATGCTCTGAGTCAGGAGGGGGCTGCGGGACGCCGAAAGATAAATATGTATACACACTTGATCGCCATTCCATTGGCTATGTTGCAGGGATTCGGGCAGGCATCACTTTTGGCTCAGTCAAGGGGGGCATCAGCGGGCCCCGTTATTCGAAATTTTGGTTTTGGGCCCGGTACGTGGTTACCCACCCTAGCGACGCTACTGACGCTTACAGGCGGTACCATGTTTGCTATCTGGCTTGGCGAGTTGATTGATGAACAGGGTATAGGAAACGGGCTTTCTATTATCATCTTTGGTGGTATTGTGACAGGTATTCCACAACGCCTGGCCCAGATGTGGGTTTCCAATCCGTGGGCCATCGTCGTTTTCGCCCTAGTCACCGCCGTCACCGTGGTGGGTATCGTCTTTGTGCACGAGGGGCAGCGACGTATCCCCGTGCGCTATGCTCGACGCGTTCGCGGAAACAAGGTTTATGGGGGGCAGAGCACACATATTCCCCTGCAGGTCAATGCAGCGGGGATGATCCCCTTGATATTTGCCGTTTCCATCATCATGCTACCCGGGGTGGTATCCAGTTATTTCGTCAATTCCAACGTCGAGGTGGTGCGGAATATGGCGACAACCGTTTCGCGACTATTTGATTCGGATGGCGTTTTCTACTGGATTGCCTATTTCCTGTTGGTTGTAGGTTTCACTTATTTTTACACGGATATTATATTTCAACAGCAAGATCTGGCAGGAACCTTGAAACGACAGGGAGGATTCATCCCGGGCATTCGGCCTGGTGCGCGTACGAGGGAATATCTCAACAGCGTGGTTACGCGCATCACCCTGGTGGGAGCCCTGTTTCTGGGGGTAATAGCTATCTTGCCATTTCTGGTGCGTCCTCTTGCTGGGACGGGCCAGATGTTGATAACGAGCACAGGACTATTGATCGTGGTTGGGGTGGTTCTGGATACGATGAAGCAGCTGGAGTCCCAACTGATGATGCGACATTATGAAGGATTCATACGAAAGCTGAGGTAATCGAGATGGCTATCGATCTGGTATTGTTGGGTCCTCCCGGGGCAGGCAAGGGAACTCAGGCAGAGTTATTGAGCGAATGGCTTGGTGTGCCCGCTGTGTCCACCGGTGATCTGTTCAGAAAGGCTATGGCTGAATCCACGGAACTGGGATCACAGGCCAAGGCATATATAGAGCGGGGCGATTTGGTACCCGATGAAGTGACGGTTGGTATGGTCCGTGAGAGACTGGGAAAAAGCGACTGTGAGGACGGGGTGATCCTGGACGGATTCCCGCGTACTGTTCCTCAAGCGGATGCTTTGGAGGACCTGTTGGCAGATATGGACCGCCAGCTCGATGCGGCGCTCTACATCGAGGTGTCAAGAGAGGAATTACTGCGAAGGTTGGGAGGACGTTGGACTTGTCGCGATTGTGGGGAAGTCTATCACGAGATCTATGATCCACCTGAGGAAGAGGGCGTGTGTGATAGATGCGGGGGGGAGCTTTATCAGCGTTCCGACGATACTCCCGAGGCCCAGGAGCAGCGTATCAAAGTGTATACGGAGGAGACGGCTCCTCTGTACGATTACTATGCGGAAAAGGGGCAGCTGGTCAAGATAGATGGCGAACAGGAGATCGAGGCTGTGCAGCAGGATATTAGGGAAGCCGTCGCTCCTTTGAAGGTAGATTAGGAAAGACGAGGAATTGGGATTTTGACCATTCCTTTGATTTGGTAATAGTGGGGGTTTGGCATGAAAGTTTCGGCATCTGTTAAGAAGCGTTGTGAAAAATGCAAAATTGTTCGGCGCAGGGGCGTCGTTTACGTTATTTGCGATAATCCCAAGCACAAGCAGCGGCAGGGATAATGGCGACGCCGTGATGGGAAGATGATGCACAGAAGGAGGAAAAAGTATGGCACGTATTGCAGGAGTTGACATTCCCAACGACAAGCAAGTAGAGATCGGATTGACGCGAATTTACGGTGTCGGACGCGCCAGAAGCAAACAAATCCTGGCCAGTGCCGGCATCGACCCGCAGACGGAGTGTAAGGACCTGACCGAGTCAGAGATAGCGCGGTTGCGTGAGGTCATTGATCGCAACTATAAGGTGGAAGGTGAGCTCCGTCGCGAGGTGCAGGCGAACATCAAGCGTCTGATCGACATTGGTTCTTACCGCGGATTGCGTCATCGTCGTGGGTTGCCCGTTCGTGGTCAGCGAACGCGGACGAATGCCCGTACGCGCAAGGGGCATGAGCGCAAGACAGTTGCTGGCAGAAGGCGTTCGCGCGAAAAGACATAATAGTTATCGGAGGTTGGGATGGGACGAGGAAGAGGTCGGCGTTCTGGCGGCCGTCGGGTAAGGCGAAATGTGCCGCGTGGGCGTGCATACATAAAATCCACATTCAACAATACTATAGTCACCTTTACAGATGCGGACGGGAATGTGGTTTGCTGGCATAGCGCGGGTCAGGATTTTCGCGGCTCGCGAAAGAGCACGCCGTTTGCCGCGCAGATAGCGGCCGAGAATGCGAGCAACAAGGCCATGGACATGGGGATGCGTGAAGTCGATATCTATATCAAGGGACCTGGTCCTGGTCGAGAGGCCGCGGTGCGCCAGATTCAGGCGGTTGGGTTGCGGGTGCTGAGTATAACGGATGTCACACCGATTCCCCATAATGGGTGTCGGCCACCTAAAAAGCGGCGGATTTAGCAATCGTTGAGATAAAGTATTAAGAAGGATGATGCAGTTTTCTGATGGGCAACTGTTCATATATTTTGAAGTTAGGTATCGTTTCCCCTTGAGAAAAGGGAAAAAATCGGGAGGTTAGATGGCAAGGGATAGAGGGCCTTCTTGCAAATTATGTCGTCGTGAAGGTAGGAAGCTCTTTTTAAAGGGAGAGCGTTGTTTTTCGGATAAATGCGCCATAGAGCGGCGCGGTTATCCGCCTGGCATGCATGGTCGCCAGGGGCGCTTCCAAAGAGAGTCCGATTATGGAGAGCAGCTTCGGCAGAAGCAGGCTGCTAAGCGTGTCTATGGCGTTCGCGAGAGGCAGTTCCGTCGATACTATGAGAGGGCGGAGCGCATTCGTGGTCGCACGGGGGGCGCTTTGATGAGCATCTTGGAGCGACGGATGGATAACGTGGTGTATCGGTTGGGATTCGCTGATTCGCGCGCCCAGGCGCGTCAGTTGGTGGCCCATGGCCATTTCAATCTAAATGGTCGAAGGCTGAGCGTCCCGTCGGCTCTGGTTGACGCGGGAGATGAGATCAGTGTGCGTGAGTCCAGCAGGAATAACGGATATTTCAGTGGCCTGACCGAGATCCTCGAGCATCGTTCTGTTCCCGAGTGGTTGAGCCTTGATGCCGCCAATATGAGCGGTACGGTTCTGAGCTTGCCGACGCGCGAGCAGATCGACACGCCAGTCGAGGAACAGCTCATCGTGGAGTACTATTCGCGATAGCGGTTTATATATTGAACAGTATATCATAAGTACCCGGTGCTGTATGCTGGGCTATGATGTCGAAATAGCTGAGGAGGGTATCTTTGGATCAAGTACTCCCCAAAATCGAAGTTGAAGCGAGTACGCATAATTATGGGCATTACGTGATCGGGCCCATGGAGCGCGGGTATGGTACGACTCTGGGCATCGCTATGCGGCGGGTTCTGCTCTCCTCGTTACCTGGGGCTGCCATCACTTCGGTACAGGTGACGGGTGTGCCCCATGAGTTTACGGCCATTCCCGATGCCAAAGAGGATATGACGGAGTTGCTACTTAACTTGAAGCAGGTGCGGGTGGTCTCTTACTCGGAGGATCCGGTGCGTATGCGCGTGGTTGCCAGAGGGAAAAGCCTGATTACCGCGGGGGATATAGAGGCGCCCTCAGAAGTGGAGATCGTCAACCCCGAGTTCCGTCTGCTGACGCTGGATACTTTGGAGTCAGAACTGGAGATGGAGTTGATCGTTAAGCGGGGAGTGGGGTATTCTCCGGCAGAGGAACGCGAATCTGCGTCGATAGGGGAGATCCCCATCGATGCCGTTTTCAGTCCCATCGTCAGGGTGAACCATGATGTGGAGCAGACGCGCATTGAGCAGGTTACCAATTATGATCTTCTCAATCTGGAGATATGGACGGATGGGACGATGCGCCCGGCGGAGGCCATGGCGGCGGCGGCCGACATTCTGAAGCAGCATCTTTCTCCCCTGGCCGATTTTGAGGAAACGGAGACGATCCTGCGAGGGGAGGGCGAGGAAGAGGGGGCCGAGATACCGGATTTTTACGATGTGGATATAGAGGAGTTGGAACTCACGGTCCGCGCTTACAATTGCTTGAAACGTGCCGGTATCGATACCGTGGGAGAGATTCGCGAGCGCCTGGAGGAGGGTCGGGATGAGATGCTGGCCATCCGTAACTTTGGCGTCAAGTCACTGGCTCAGGTAGTAGAGAAGATGAAACTGAAAGGCTTTCTCTCCCAGGATTTTGAATTTGAGGACTAGTGGCATTTTCGATCCCTTGGATGACGTGGGGGTATGCTCTTTCTGGGAGATAATGGATATAAGAGAGGTAGTTTGAGATGAGACACCGAGTAGCAGGGAGGCGTCTTGGTCGGAGTTCGGCCCATCGTACCGCCCTTTATCGGAATTTGATGTGCGAGCTGTTTCGACATGAGCGCATAAGGACGACCAAAGCAAAGGCGTCTGCGATACGTCCCGATGCTGAGCACCTTATAACTCTTGCCAAGCGGAGCAATGCACGAGCAGGGCAAGGGGAAGGAGGGCTACATGAGCGTCGAAGAGTATCCTCCATACTTCAAAATGAAGAGATGGCGAGAAAATTGTTTGAGGATATTGCTCCCAGATTTGCTGATCGCCCTGGGGGTTATACTCGGGTGCTGAAATTGGGCAGACGAAAGGGTGATCGTGCCGAGATGGTCATCATGGAGTTGGTCGAATAATATCTCACCCCTGCAGTCTATTGAGGGGGCGTGAGAGGTGACTAACTATCGCGCTGTTGTAGCGTACGATGGTACCGAGTATAGTGGTTTTCAAGTTCAAGTTGATCAATTAACAATTCAAGGGGAATTGGAAAAGGCACTGCGTCGCGTAACACAGGAGGTAGTGCGTGTGCATGGGGCGGGCCGCACGGACGCCGGAGTACACGCCCGGGGACAGGTCATCAGTTTCGAGACGGCGTGGACTCATACGCGGGCCGATCTACAGCGGGCCATGAACGCCGTCCTGCCGTCGGATATCGCTGTGAGGGACGTGGCGGTGGCTGAGGCGCGTTTTCATGCGCGGTTCAGTGCCAGGAGTCGCGTGTATGTATATCGTCTCTACACGTGTGAGGTTCGCTCCCCTCTTTTGGATCGCTTTGCTTACCATATTTCCCGGGATCTCGACGTGAAGCGTATGCGTCGGGCCACGGGCCGCCTGATTGGGCGTCACGATTTCGCGGCCTTTGGGCAACCCACCTCGGGGGATAGTACAGTTCGGTACGTCCCTGGTGCTGATTGGTCGGTTGATACCAGTGGACCTTTTGGCCGTTGCAATGGGGACATTTCTCAATTACAATTAGAAATCGAGGCGAACGGGTTTTTGCGCGGTATGATCCGGCGGTTGGTGGCCACCCTTGTCCTTGTGGGACAGGGGAGGTTGACAGTGGAGGATTTTGCTGAGATCCTGGCCTCACGAGATATCAGCCGACCCGGTGCGCTCGCGCCTCCGTGTGGTTTATGTTTTTGGCACGTGCGGTACGATGAATAGTTTGAAGACAAGGGCGTTCAAAAGATCGCGTGTTTGTGGCGAATGCCATTTGTGGTTAAAGGAGTCATTCAGAGTGAAGACCTATGTTGTAACGCCTTCCGATGTGGAACGTGAGTGGTTCGTCGTCGATGCAGCGGGCGAGACGCTGGGACGATTGGCCTCCAAGATTGCTCCCATTCTGCGCGGCAAGCATAAGCCGATTTTCACACCGCGTATGGATGTGGGCGATTATGTGATAGTTATCAACGCTGAGAAAGTTGCTGTAACAGGCAAGAAACGCCAGGAAAAGGTGTATTATCACCACACCCAGTATCCGGGAGGATTTCGGGCCATGACGCTGGAAGAGATGCTGGATAAGCATCCCACGCGTGTGATAGAGTATGCTGTGCGGGGGATGCTTCCCAAGAATCGGCTGGGGAGAGCGATATTGAAAAAACTCAAGGTCTATGCGGGGGATTCGCATCCGCATCAGGCCCAGCAGCCCGATCCCCTGGACATATAGTTTTAGAGTGTTGAGATGAATAGATCCACTGGAGAAGGTCTTTCGGTGGATGGTGTTGTGATATACATCATGTTTTTGAATAACGTTAATAGAGCTTGTTAAGGGATATATTTCTGAGGAGGATGTGTAGGTGGCATCTAGGTATTATGCTGGTCTTGGTCGGCGAAAGACCTCTGTCGCGCGCGTGAGGATCCATCCGGGCGAGGAAGGTTTCGTCGTAAACGGTATGCCCGCCGATGAATATTTCTCCCGTGATTGGGATGTGGTATGGGCAACTAAGCCGTTGCGCGTCACAAATACAGAGGGGGATTTTCGCATCACAGTCCAGGCTAAAGGAGGAGGCATGACGGGGCAGTCCGGGGCGATCCGCCTTGGTCTGGCGCGTGCCCTTGTGGAGTGGAATGAGGAGTTCCACGGTCGTCTTCGCGATGCCGGCCTGTTGACGCGGGATTCGCGTATGAAAGAGAGAAAGAAGCCGGGACTCAAAGGGGCTCGCAAGGCGCCGCAGTATACCAAGCGGTAGGCTATATTCGGCCGTTCCGGACGGTTATACGGATACTGGAAGATCTCTCGAGGAAACTCGTTATGGCGCCAGTGTGTTGAGGGGATACTGCTTGTAAAGTGGTTAGGCTTGAGAGGTCGTGAGTTTTTGGCGAGGCCGGCATGGAGCTAAGGGGCCGGTCTCGCTTTTTCCTGTTCGGAGATGAGTCAGGTGTAGAGGACGATTGCCGCTGTCAGGGCCCAAAGCAAGAGCGCTATGAGCATGGGTTTGTCATGCAGGATGATATCCTCGGGAGCTCCTCCCAGGTGTTTTTCGTGGATCAGGTACATGTAACGAAATATACCATAGATCACAAAGGGTATGCTGAGCATCATGGCGTGATTCTCGGGGAGGTTGGGCGCTGAAAAGGTGTAGAAGGAGTAGGCGGCAAGAGCCGCAGAGGTTACGAGGGACGTCATGTTATCCAAAAGAGTCTGGCTATATTCTTTGAGACTGGAACGGTGATTGATGGCCTCTTCGGCCAAAAGGTTCAGTTCGTGGCGGCGTTTGTTAAGAGCGATAAAGAGGGCAAGGAGTGTGGTACAGACATAAAGCCAGGGGGAGAAGCGGGTCACTTCTATCACCGCTGTCCCTGCCCAGACGCGGAGGACAAAACCTGCCGAGACGGTCATCACGTCGATGATGACGATGTTTTTCAGCGCAAAGCTATAAAGAATCATGAGCGTCGCATAGATGACGACCACGATCCCGAACAGGGAGCGTAGCCAGAAAGCCGAGGGGATCGAAACCAGCAGCAACAGCAGCATGGCCACTTTGGCCGTAATCGGTTCGAGCGCTCCCGAGGCGAGGGGGCGATTCTTTTTCACGGGGTGCGAACGGTCCTTTTCGATGTCGGCCAGGTCGTTCAGCAAGTATATGGCGCTGGACACAAGGCAAAAGATCATGAACGCCAGCAGGGTATGCACCAGGCTCTGCAGGCGATAGATCTTGGCATCGAAAAAGATCCCCGCAAAGATAAAGATGTTCTTGACCCACTGTTTGGGTCGCATAGTTCGTAATAGATGTTTGAGCACCGTTGCAGTTCTCTCCTTCCGAGTTTTCGAAGGCTATCCGGGGGAATACGAGGGGCCTCTTGGAGGCCCCTTTTCGTGGATTCTTGTGAATCATATCAGAAATATGTGTATCGTCAAAGTGTCTTTGGTGTTGGTATATGTGGTGGAATGGGGTATGCTAGTTCACGTGACATCTTGGCGATGAAAAAGATCAGACTGGATGTACTTCTTCGTCGGCGAGGACTTGTCAGCAGTCGTGAGCGCGCGCAGCGGTTGATACGCGCGGGGCAGGTACTGGTCGACGACAGGGTAGTCGACAAGGCTTCTTTTCAGGTGGAAGAGGATGCACGCGTCGAGATCCGCCGTGGCCTCCCCTATGTGAGCCGTGGTGGGTACAAGCTGGCCAAAGCTCTTGATACCTTTGATATAGACCCCGCGGGCTGGATTGTGGCCGATGTGGGGGCTTCTACGGGGGGCTTTACCGATTGCCTCCTGCAGCGGGGGGCGAAGCGGGTATATGCCGTCGACGTCGGGTATGGTCAGCTCGATTGGCAGTTGCGTAACGATTCCCGCGTCGTCGTCATGGAACGCACCAATGCTCGCCATCTGGAAGAGCTTCCCGAAGCGATCGATCTGGCGACTATCGACGTGTCATTCATATCGCTGCGGTTGATTCTGCCTCAAGTCATAAAATGGTTGGCACCGGACGGACAGGTGATCGCTTTGATCAAGCCACAATTTGAGGCCGGACCTGATAGGGTTGGTAAGGGGGGCGTCGTGCGTGATGGGGACACGCGCCGCGCCGTCCTGCGAGAGGTGTTGAGCTGGGCTTTGGCCCATGGCTGGTCTATATTTGGACTGACTGCCTCACCTATCAAGGGCGCCAAGGGAAACGTCGAGTTCCTGGCCTGGTTGGGTACTGGCAGACCATCCACACTCGATCTGGAGCAAGCGGTCGATGCCGTTGTAGAGGGGACAATGTGACGGTTATTATGAGGCTGTATTATCAAAAGGAGATAGGGTATCGTGCCTTCCTGGTTTGATTCTCCTACCAAAAGATATCGCGTTATTTTGATTGCCGTTCTCGGTGCAATTATTCTGGGGTTGATTTGGGCGGCCTGGACTGCGCTGCTTCCTTTCTTTGCGGGTATGATATTGGCCTATCTCTTGGTACCCGTCGTCAACTTTTTGGATCAGCGCGCACCTCGGGTCCTGCGGCGCAAGAATATATCCCGTCCGCTGGCCATCCTCATAGTATATGTTGTGGGCGTCGGGCTTGTCGCTGGGGTCGTGGCCTATCTTGTACCCGTCATTGCCCAACAGGTGGGATTTTTCGGTCAGGCTGCACCTTATTATTTCCAGCGGCTTCAGGAGCTCTTGCGCTATGATGTGGCCGAATTGCTCGACAGCTTGCCGCCGGCCATGCGTTCATGGTTGGAGGCCAGCATAGGTAATCTTATGGACACGTTGGCGGACGCGCTTCAAAGTGGAGTTGAAGCCACCATAAAGACGCTCTCTCAGACGATCAGTTTTCTATTAGGTATCTTTATGGTGCCGTTCTGGCTGTTTTACGTCCTGAACGACGAGAACGAGATACGGAAGAGTTTTTATCGCCTAATTCCCGATGCGGCGCGGGCGGATGTCCGTTGTATCGTGAGGATCATCGATAATTTACTGAGTGCCTATGTCCGCGGCCAACTCCTGATGGCTTTGATCGTGGGCGTCGCGTCCACCATCGCCCTTCTTCTTTTGGGCGTCAATCTGGCGATATTGCTGGGGACTGTCGCTGGTATTCTGGATCTCATCCCCATCGTCGGTCCCTGGTTCGGGGGCGTGCCCGCCGTGCTTATGGCCCTGATAAGCGATCCAGTTAAGGCCCTTTGGGTGGCGCTTGCGTTCCTGGCTATCCAGCAGTTGCAGGGGTCCCTTTTAGCACCTCATATATCGGGGCATGCAGTACGTTTCCACCCCGCAATGGTGATGATTGTCGTGGTAGTGGGCGCTGAGGTGGCCGGACTTTGGGGGTTGCTGCTGTGCGTTCCAGTGGCTGCGATCATCCGCGACGTGTTCCGTTATCTTTATGTACGTACTACGGAAAAGGGGGCTACACCTGAAATGGCCCTTGAGTATTTATGGTCGCGCCAAATATAGGCGGTATGTGCTCATCTGGAAAGTGAAATGAGAGGGGATATCCATAAAAGGTCATATAGGCCTCTGATTTTTCTCGTACTTGGGATGGCACTGGCCTTGCGCCTCTACGGTATCGCATGGGACGAGGGATATTTCTTTCACCCCGATGAGCGACAGATAATGTTCGTCGTCGATGCACTCTCCTTTCCCTGGCCGCCGGACTGGTCCATCCTTTTCTCCCCAGAAAGCCCCTGGAACCCCCGTTTCTTTGCCTATGGGTCTTTTCCCATCTATCTCTTGCGCATCATTACCGGTGTCGTCAAACGGGTCGTGGGCGACTTTGCCGTCTTGCGGCAAGGGTATCTCGTAGGCCGCGTCCTGTCGACCCTGTTCGATGTGGGAACGGTGTATCTGCTCTATCATCTAGGACGAAAGCTATATGACAGGGTAATAGGTTTGCTATCGGGGGCGTTTCTCGCCTTTACTGTACTGCACATTCAGCTCTCTCACTTTTATAGCGTCGACACACTTCTTGTTTTCTTTGTTGTGTTGACCATCTCGCTGTGCGTCGATCTATTTCGCCGGCCCTCGTGGAGCGTTACGCTCGCCGTTGGTG
>JAWLEV010000131.1:0-4404 GCA_041685915.1 Anaerolineae bacterium
ACCCAGAGGGATCAGGATCCGGAGGTGATACGGCAGATCCACCGCCTGACCAAGGCCTTTGACCACACGCGGCCGGCCATAGACACCAGCGGCTACCAGCACGTGGAGACGGACATCTATGACGTGCACACCTACGAGCAGGACGTGAAGCCCTTTGAGCGGCTCTTTGCCGACCTGGCCAGGGGCGGGGAGCCTTTTCGCAATCGTCCGGAACTGGACGCTCCCTATCAGGGACAACCCTACTTTGTCAGCGAGTACGGCGGCATCTGGTGGAACCCCGGGCAGCGGGAC
The DNA here is from genome assembly GCA_041685915.1 of Anaerolineae bacterium. GTDB lineage: Bacteria > Chloroflexota > Anaerolineae > UBA1429 > UBA1429 > JAWLEV01. The sequence continues at coordinate 292 of JAWLEV010000131.1, forward strand.
GACAAAGCCTGGGGCTATGGCGACCGCCCGCGTTCGGAAGAGGAGTTCCTGACCCGCTATCGGGGCCTGACGGAGACGCTCCTGCAGCACCCGCGCATCTGCGCCCTCTGCTACACCCAACTGTATGACATCGAGCAGGAGGTGAACGGCCTGTACACCTATGACCGCCAACCCAAATTCGACCCGCAAGACATTCGCGAGATAAACGAGCAAAAAGCCGCCATCGAGACATAGGAGGTATGCCCATGGCCCTACTGGATGATGAGGATCGTCGTGTTGTAGAGGATCACCTGGAAGAGTCGCTCTTTTCCCCCGTCACTCTCCTGTACTTTACCCAGGAGACAGAGTGTCAATTCTGCGCGGACACGAGAGAGGTGCTGCGCGAGGTGGCCTCCCTCTCGGAAAAGGTCGAACTGGAGGTACACAGTTTTATCGCCGATAAGGAGATGGCCGAGGAATACGGCATCGACAAGATACCGGGCACCGCAGTCATGAGCGACGTGGACTATGGGGTGCGCTTTTTCGGCGTCCCCTCGGGCTACGAGTTCACCTCCCTGATAGAGGCCATCGTGGACGTGTCCCAGGGCACGAGCGACCTGGCCGAAGAGACACGGGAGGCCCTCAAAGAGGTCATGGAGCCGGTGCACATGCAGGTCTTTATCACCCCCACCTGCCCCTATTGCCCGGAGGCTGTGCGCCTGGCCCACAGCATGGCCGTGGCCAACGAGTGGATCCAGGCCGATATGGTGGAGGCCGTCGAGTTTCCCCAACTGGCCAATAAATATCGGGTGCAGGGCGTGCCCAAGACCATTATCAATGAGGAGGTGGCCGTGGAGGGCGCCGTCCCCGAGGAGGTACTGGTGGCCCGCATACTGCAGGCGATAGAGATCATAACCGCCGAGGATGTGGAGGCGTTGACGCAGGATCTGGACGCAGAACCCCAGTCCTCATAGGGAGCAAGCGATGGATCAAGATGGGGTCATGAAAGCGATCGTCAACGGCACCGTATACACGCCGCGACGCCTCATCCCCGACGGCGTGGTGCTCGTGGAGGGAGAGCACATCGTGGACGTGGGCACCCCGCGACAGGTGCCACTGCCGGCAGGGACCGAGCGCATAGACGCCGCGGGGGACATCGTGTGCCCCGGCCTGGTGGACATCCACCTCCACGGTGGCGACGGGGCCGACTGCAGCGACGGCACCCCCGAGGCCGTGCGGACTGTGGCCCGCCGTCATCTTCGCGCGGGCACGACCAGTTTTCTGGCCACCACGGCCAGCGCGCCCCTGCCCCACATCTGGCAGGCCTTCGATGGCATCCGGCAGGTGATGGAGGAGCGCCAGGAGGGCGAGGCGCGGACCCTGGGCATCCACATGGAGGGGCCCTTCTTTTCGCTGGAGCAGCGGGGCAGCCACGCTCCCGAGTTGCTGCGCATGCCCACGGCCGAGGAACGGGAAAGGCTCTACAGTTATGTCGGCGACCTGGCCCGTCTGACCATCGCCCCGGAGCGGGAGGGGGCCCTGCAGATCATCCGCGACCTGAGCCAGGAGGACGTGCTGATCTCTGGCGGGCACTCGGACGCCCTCTACGAGGAGACCTGTGTGGCCATGCGCGCGGGGATGCGCCACATCACCCATCTGTGGAGTTGCATGCCCACCGTGCGGCGCGTCGGCCCCAAGCGCGTGGCGGGGATGCTGGAGGCCGCCCTGGTGGAGGACGAATTGAGCGGCGAGATCATCGCCGACGGCTATCACCTGCCCACCAGCCTGATGCGCATGGCCTACCGCATGAAAGGGCCGGAAAGGCTCTGCCTCGTCAGCGACGCCATGAGGGCCTCGGGGCAGGGACCGGGGGAATACGAGATCGCGGGCGTAAAAGCCATCGTGGAGGAGGGTGGCGGCGTGGCCGTCATGCCCGACGGCAAGGCCTTTGCCGGCTCCATCAGCACCATGCAGCAGTGCCTGCAAGAGATCGTGCAGGTGGTGGGCCTCTCCCTGCGAGAGGGGCTGCTGATGGCCACCGAGACACCAGCGCGCATCCTGGGCGTGGAAGACGACGTGGGCTGCCTGGCGAAGGGGTGCTATGCGGACCTGCTGGTGCTGAACCGCGCCACCCTGGAACCGCGCACCATCATGCTGGGTGGGAGCATTGTATAGGGCGTTCAGGTGCCTGGCATTTTCGCCAAAAGTTGGAATACAGGGCCTGGCTCTGCAGATAAGAAGCGAACAATGACATCCTGTATCAAATACCAGGCACCTCGGCATGATTCCTTTGGTAACGCCGTAACATATGGAACATAGGAGACGAAAACATCGAGATGACCATCTCCCAAAAACTCGAGGAGCAAATCCTGATCTTTCAGGAGAACGAGATCACCGAGCATCATATCTATCGCCGCCTGGCCAAACGCGTCGAATCGCCACAGAACAGCCACGTCCTGACCAAGATCGCCGCCGAGGAGCGCAGCCACTATGACGACTGGCACAGATACACGGGCGAGGACGTCAAGCCCAACCGCTGGAAGATATGGAAATACGACCTGCTCAGCCGCGTCTTTGGCTTTACCTTTGCGGCCAAATTGATGGAAAGGGGTGAGGAGAGCGCCCAGGAGGACTATGGGGCCCTCATCGAGGCCATCCCCGAGGCAGAGTCCATCATGGAGGAGGAGAACGAGCACGAGGAGGCCCTGCTGGAGATCCTGGACGAGGAGCGACTGCGCTATACGGGCTCCATCGTGCTGGGCCTCAACGACGCCCTGGTGGAACTCACAGGCGCCCTGGCCGGGTTCACCCTGGCCCTGCAGGACACGGCCCTCATCGCCCTGACGGGGCTGATCACGGGCATCGCCGCCGCCCTCTCCATGGGGGCCTCCGAGTACCTCTCCACCAAGTCGGAGGAGGACACGGAAAAGCACCCCCTGCGCGCCGCCCTGTATACGGGAGGCGCCTACATCATCACCGTCTTTCTCCTCATCCTGCCCTATCTGCTGCTCAATAATTACTACCTCTGCCTGGCCTGCACCCTGGCCATCGCCGTGGCCGTGATCGCCTTTTTCAACTACTATATCTCTGTGGCCACCGACGTGCAGTTCAAGGAGCGCTTTTTGGAGATGGCGGGGGTGAGCCTGGGCGTGGCCGGCCTGAGCTTTGTTATCGGCTTTCTCGTACGCATCTTTTTGGGAGTGGATGTGTGAGAATTGCTGTGCAATTCTTCACAGTTCAGAATCGAATCGGGCTTCTGTCTATGGCGGGGGATGCGGCTACGCCTTATCCCCTGGGGCTTCCGGGGTTTTCAAGACACCGTCGTTTTGTTTATGATGTGCATATGTCCGGCAAGTCCCATTCATGGAACGCAGCTAGGTAGCATGGGCACTTTATGCCTGTGCGGTCGACGCAGGGAGAGCCCGTTCCGCGTAGGGCTTAAGGCCCTACGCTACATGGGTACCTACGGTGCCCCGTTGCGCCCCATCAGTGGGGCTTTTTGAGACTGTTGTTTGTGATTATGATAAACCTATGGTCGAAAAGCCCCGTTGACGGGGCGTAGCTAGGTAGCCCTGGCGTTAACGCCTGGGCACTCCACCCTGAAGAGGCGGAGTTGGTCTGAGCCAGCCAACCAGCACCGTCTGTTTACGGCGGTGCGTCGTGGACACGTAGCGCGAAGCGGGCGCTTCGCCAAGGGTCATCACGTGAGACCTACGACGGAGCAAACGCTCCGTCGCTACGGGCCAAGCGTTTTATTCGCCTTTCCGACCTACGTCACAGTGCAGAATCGCATGGCGATTCTGCCAGGGATACGGCGCAGCCGTATCCCCCTTTGCATCGCCCCCCACGCCGATATACAATGCACTCACGGCGTTGAACATTCCCATGGGAGTCACTGCAGATGACGGTCTATGACAACCATTCCCTCTTTTCCGATTACTACCTGCAGGAACGCCTGCCCGACCACGCGGCCTGGTCCGAGGACGTCTCGGAGGCCTGGGAGGCGGCCCGCGCCCTGTACCGGAAAAAGAAAGGTATCCTGGAGGGGGCCAACGAGGCCCAGACCGAGGCCGAGTTCATCCGCCCCCTGCTGGAAGAGGTGCTGGGCTTCTCCTACGAGGTTCAGCAACCCGC
>JAWLEV010000132.1:0-4403 GCA_041685915.1 Anaerolineae bacterium
CCCGACTCGATGCGGCCGGGACGCTTGATCATGCGCAAGAGGGACATGGCCAGGGTCGACTTACCACAGCCAGACTCGCCCACCAGGCCCATCCTGATGCCGCGATCCAGATCAAAGGTCACGCCATCGACGGCCCTGACGGCACCGGCTTCTGTATGGTAATAGACGTGTAGATCCTGAACTTGCAGTACCGCCTCACTCATACTCTCCTCCGAAGTCTTGGGTTAGCCAACTCATCAAGGCCCGCCGAAAGCAAAAAGAGGCCCACAAAGATCACCACGACGATGGCGATGGGTATGAGAACCCACCACCACATGCCCCGCACAAAGGCCCCATAGTATATGACCCAATAGATGGTCATGCCCAGGGTTGGCTCGCGCATGGGCCCCAGGCCCAGGGCCTCCAGGCCCAGGGAGGCGAAAACGGCAGAGGTGACGGCGCCCACCAGGCTGGCCCCCAAAAAGGGGAGCAGGTTGGGCATCAACTCACCAAAGATGATCTCTAAACTGTTCTGCCCGGACAGTTGCGCCACACGCACAAAGGCCCTATTCTTCATGCTCAGCACCTGGGACCGTATGGTGCGCGTGGGCCACATCCAGGCCAGTAGCGCCACGATCAGGGCCATGCGGTTTGTCGACATCCCTCCCCTTTTGACGGTGGAGGCGATGACGACCAGCACTAAAAGGCTGGGGATGGTGATGAGCACGTCCACCACCCAGCGGACGACGGTATCGAAAAACCCTCCATAGAAGGCGGCCGTAAAGCCTAATACAATGCCTATTCCCAGACCGATGGTTCCCGCCATCGCTCCAATCTTTGACGTTAGATACGTCCCCGCCACGGCAACGGCGAACAGGTCCCGGCCCTGACTATCGGTGCCAAAGGGATACTCTCCGCTTGGCGGCTCGTTCGCAGGAGCCGCCAAAGGATAGGCGCTCTCCGGATCCACATAGAGGCGGCCCAGGGTGGCGAACAGGAAGAGAAACAGGAGGAGGATGATCCCCCACAAAAGTTTTTTATTACGTCCGAGATAACCGAAAACACTCTGAAGTTTTGTCATATCAGCCCCTCTCATAGGTGATGCGCGGGTCCATCAACGGATAGGTCAGATCCAGGATAAGCGTCGTCAGGCCAATAACGAGGATGACCATAAACACGACCCCATAGATCGTATTATAATCGAACTGGTTGATGGCCCTTGCCAGCAGGTTGCCGATGCCGGGGTAACCAAAGACGTTCTCCACCAGCACCGTCCCCGAGACCACAAATCCAAGTGAGAGAGCGAGAGAGGTAACCTGGGGTAGAAGGGCGTTACGGATTCCATAGCGGAAAAAGATGCGTTTATCCTTCAGTCCCTTGGCCTCGGCGAGGATCATATAGTCCTCGCCCTGCATGGTCACCATCATACCCCGCATACCCAGGGCGTTCCCCCCGATGCCGGTGAGAACCATGGAAAGGGCCGGCAGGATAGAGTGGTAGATCACATCCAGATAATAGGAAAGCTCTCTGGAGGGCACGGTACCTATACTGTAGCCCCCTGAGACGGGGAACCACTTGAGGCGAAAGCCCAGATAATAGACCAGGATCAGGGCAAACAGATATTGGGGCACGGCCGATATGGTCATCATGGGCATCACCAAATACTCCAGCCAATCTGGCGAACTGGGCCAGGCGATCAGGGCCCCCAAAAGATTGCCAATGAGAAAAGAAAGCAGCGTGGAAGACAGGACGAGACCTATGGTCCAGGGCAACGCCTCGGCGATCTGGGCGTTCACCGTCTTGGGAAAGTTGGCCAGGGAATAGCCAAAGTCCAGGCGCGCCATATCTCCAAGATAGATCAGATACTGCTTCCAGAGGGGTTGATCCAGGCCAAACTTGCTCTCATAGGCTTTGGCCATCTCCTCGATCCCCTCCTGAACGTAACCGCCCGAGGTGGCCATCTCGACGATCTTTTCGCGAACGGGATTGCGAGGTGCCAGGCGGGGCAAAGCAAAGTTCAGCGTAGCCGCCGCCCACAACACGAGAAACAACAGTAAAATTCTTTTCACAAGATATGTAATAGACACACATTACCTCACTTTCTCGATAAGCCGGACGAGGGAACAGGAGAGCAACACATGGCAGTCCCTGAGAGAAACGTCAAAGACTCGGATACCCGACATCCTCGCCGCAGGACGCCGTCCCGACGCGATTCACGAGCACGTCATACTAAATGTCGGCATCTCACACTCAGAGGGACCGATCATAAAAGTAAAAAGAAGTGCTGAACTTTTTGGACGCTCCTGTTCCTTCAGCCGGCCCACTATACATCAACTATCCACGGGATGGGGAGACCTGCGAGCCAGGCCTCCCCACCGTTACTACATCGAACCCACGCTATTCGGCCGGCTCCAGCCTGTCCAAGATGCGTGGGAAGGTCAGATGCCAGAAGGCGCCGTTGAGGTATGGATCCTCCTCGGTGGGCCATCCGGTCCAGTAGGTGGTGTTCATGGGGATGCGGTGCATCCACTGTAGCACGGGAAGGCTGGGAAGCTCTTCCAGCCAGATCGCCATGGCCTCACGGAAGAGTTCCTTCACCTTGGGATCGCCCATGGGTACGGTTGACATCTCTTTGACGATCTCCGTGTAGGCCTCGTTCTCCCAACGCCAGACACTGCCCCAACCGGATTCGCCGGTGGGCGCCACGCGATCGGCGCTGTAGAGATCGAGCGACAGATAGGGATCGGGGCCCACGCTGCCGCCATGGCCGTTGATCCAGGCATACCACTCTTTGCCCATACCCATATTGTCACTGTGGTCAGCGGGCATGCCAAACTCCACCTCGAACCCGCCCTGACGGAACTGCTCGGCAAAGATGGGACCTATATCGGCATAGATCTGCCAGCCCCCCAGGAAGAAGGAGAAGCGCTGGCCGTCCTTAGCCCAAAAGTCCTCGCTGTCCTTGGCCCACCCGTTCGCTTCCATCAACTCGGCGCTCTTTTCCAGATTGTACTCGTTGGTGGGATACTCTTCCAACAGATCCTCGATCTCCTCCTTGAACGGCCTGAGCGACTCGTAATCGGGCAAAAAGATCTGGGCCGGGATGCCCGCGCCGCCGTAGGCCACGTCGATGGCCTGCTGGCGGTCGATGACGTAGCTGAGGGCCCAGCGGATCTCCGGATTGTCGAAAGGAAACTCCAGGCAGTTGAACCCGATGCTGTTGGGCCACCAGTCGATATAGCCATAGGGCTCCTCGCGTCCCGAGTGGGTGATGATGGCGGGATTCTGTTCTACCACCGTCTCGATGCTCGACGGGCGCATGTCCAGACAGGCATCGAAGGTGTTGTTGATGCCCAGCTGGATGGCCTTGTCCTCGTCGGCCATGGGGATGGCGAGGATGCGCTCCGGCTCGGGCAGCTCGGCAAGGCCGGTCTCGGCCGCCCACCAGTCGTCGCGCCGATCCAGGAATTTCTGGGTGTTCGTAAAGTAGGTGTACTTGTAGGGACCGGTGACCACGGGCCAGCCCTCATCCAGATCAAAGAACTCGAACTCTACCCAGTCCTCCACATCCTCATAGATGTGCTTGGGGACGATATACTGACCGGTGTCGAACTTGAAGGTCAGATACTCAAAGTAGAAGCGGGGGCTGGGCTGGTTGAACTTGATCACACACGTATAGTCGTCAACGGCGGTGGCCTCTTCCATGACGTTATCTATATGGGTCGAGTTTAGCAACAGGGGCTCGTTTTCCTTGACCATATTGAGGGTAAAGGCCACGTCCTCGGCCGTAAAGGGTTCGCCGTCGCTCCACTCGACGCCCTTGCGAATATAGACGGTCAACTCTTCGAGATCGTCGCTATACTCGTGATCCTCCGCCAGCCAGGGCCAGTAGATATCCCCAAAGGCCGAATAGTACTCCAGCCCCTCGATGGCGGCCGCATCGCCGTTCTGGTGGGTATAGGCCTGAGCGTAGGGATTGCAGATCCCTGCATCCTCCCAGGTGCCGCCACTGCCGCCAAAGTAGATCACCAGCGTCCGCTCGCGAGGAACCTGCTTAATGCCCTCCTCCTTGACGACCTCAACCTCCTCGACGACCTCCTCAACCCGGGTCACCTCTTTTTCGACCTCGACGGTCTCCTTGACCACCTTTTCCACGACCTCGGTCTCGGGCTGGCAAGCTGCCAGAATAGCGCCCGCTGAGGCCAATCCGGATAGGACGAGAAAATCTCGTCGATTGATCTTGCGCTTCTTTGCCATTTTAGATCCTCCTAATCATATCTTGAATGAACAGAATATGGTCGCCCGCTCATAGAACAGGAACGGACTCTTGCGGAAAGCCGTGTGAATACCGTCACTTCCCCCCTTTCACCTCCCTTGTCATAGTGGGTCCCAAAACGAAAAAGGCCAGACGCCGCCTCGTCTCT
>JAWLEV010000133.1:0-4358 GCA_041685915.1 Anaerolineae bacterium
CATACCCCCACCGTGGTGGGCAAGTTTCGTATAAAATCCAAATATGAGGCGCAACTCATGACGGGTCCCGACTACTATTTGCCTAACGTCCCATATGTGATGTATTTCTATGCCCGCTATGCTCTGCATGGAGCGTACTGGCATGATAATTGGGGTACACCAACCAGCCATGGATGTGTCAACTTGAGGCGGGAAGATGCTCAGTGGCTTTACGAATGGACGGACCCGCAAGTTCCGGAGGGAGCCAAGTCCGTGCACGCAGGCTACGATGACCCAGGAACGTGGGTGCTCATTCATAAATGACGGCGCGGAAGAAGCTTTGTTATCGCACTTTTTTTAATCTGAGGGGAGTGTCATGAGCAGGCTGTCCTTGCCCGGTGTGGTGGATGCTCATGTCCATCTGCGGGAACCGGGAGCCGCTTATAAGGAAGGTATACTTTTGGGGACGACGGCCGCTTTGGCGGGCGGAGTGATCGCCGTGTTCGATATGCCGAATAACACACCTCCCATCGTGGACAGACGAACGCTTGATCGGAAGAGAAGGTTGTTTGAGGATCAAGCCGTGAGCGACTATGGTCTCTTTCTCGGTTACGATGGCGGCGATGTGGAGGCGTTGGAAGAACTCGCCGACGAGGTAGTGGGGCTTAAACTGTATCTTGACGAGACGTTTGGGGATATGACCACCTCGGTGCCAGGATCGCTCGAGGAGGTCTTTGAAGCCTGGCCTGGCCCGGGTCCCATCGCCGTTCATGCGGAGAGCGATTCCATCGTGGTCGCCCTCGGTCTTGCCGAGCGCCATGGTCAACGTCTTCATGTGTGTCACGTACCGCATCCCGATGATCTGCTGGTCATCGATGCGGCGCGACAACGGGGGTTAGATGTCACCTGCGAGGTGACTCCGCACCATCTATTTCTTTCCAAAGAAAGCGCAGCGGAACTGGGCGCTTTTGGGCATATGAAACCGCCCCTTGTCAGCAGTGCGGATGTGGATCTCTTTTGGAAGCGATTGGATCTGGTGGATATCGTCGCCTCCGATCATGCGCCCCACACGCGGAAGGAAAAGAACTCTTCCAGTCCTCCACCTGGCGTACCGGGATTGGAGACCCTTCTTCCCCTGCTCCTCCGTGCTGTGGACGAGGAGCGCCTGACTTTCGATCGGTTTGAGGAGATGACATATCATAAACCCTTGGCGATATATGGGCGATGTGGGCCCGAGGATACAAAGATCGAGGTTGTCCTGGAGGGAGCGTATCGTTTGTCTGACAGGGGTTACGAGACACGCTGTGATTGGAGCCCATTCAGGGGGCAATGGGCGTTAGGTCGTGTCCAAAAGGTCCGTTTGCGTGGTGCGTCTGTGTGGGAAGAAGGCAAATTACTGGTGTCGCCGGGATATGGTCGGCCGCTGAGGTCGTGCAATTGAGCGAGTGTGAAACCATAGAAAGGAGAATATGACCTCTTCAGAGGATAGGGAGCGAAAGGTTGTTGGACTAACGCCGGACCGACGCAGCAGTTTTTATGGGCGGGATATCGTCTCCGTCGAGCAATTTTCTCGCGACGACCTGTCATATATTTTCGATGTGGCGGACGAGATGCGAAGGATTGTAAAGCGTGTGGGGGCCACGGATTTGCTCAAGGGGTATGTGCTGGCCAACCTTTTTTATGAGCCGAGCACCCGTACGGCATCTTCTTTCATCGCCGCCATGCAGCGGTTGGGCGGGGCGGTCATTCCCATCCACGGCGTGCAGTATTCCTCTGTGAGCAAAGGGGAATCCCTTCCCGACACCGTGCGCACGCTGGAATGCTATGCGGACGTGATCGTGTTGCGTCATCCCGAGGTGGGGGCGTCGGAGATCGCTGCTACTTATTGTCGCAAGCCCGTCATCAGTGCCGGTGATGGCATTGGCGAACATCCCACGCAAGGACTTTTGGATCTGTACACCATCTATACAGAGCTGGATACCATCGATGGATTGCATGTTGCCATGGTTGGCGATCTCAAGAATGGGCGCACGGTGCATTCCCTGGCGCGCCTTCTACGCCTCTATGATACCAAACTCTCCTTTGTTTCGCCGAACATCCTGCGTCTGCCGGGGGATCTGAAGGAGGAACTGATATCTGCGGGACGTCCTGTCCAGGAGATGGAAAAGGTTGAAGATGTGGTCGATACAGTCGATGTACTGTACGTGACGCGGGTGCAAAAGGAGCGTTTCGCCGATCTGCGGGCATATGAGGCGGTGAAGGACTATTACGAGATCACGCCGGAGCTGATGAAGAAGGCCAAGGAAGAGATGGCTCTGATGCATCCACTCCCACGGGTGGGGGAGATTCATTACGACGTGGACGATGACCCACGTGCCGCGTATTTTCGCCAGATGGAGAATGGATTATACATTCGTATGGCCCTCCTGGGGGCCGTGCTGGGAAAGGCTTAGGGTGTGAATTTCTGGAACAAGTTGGAAGAGAGCATTCGGCGACGGGATAGTCTGCTTTGTGTGGGTCTCGACCCGCGACTAGAGAGGATACCGCCCCGTTTCGATTCCGTGGCTGATTTCAACAGGGCCATCGTCGACGCCACGTCCGATCTGGCCTGTGTTTACAAGCCTAACATCGCTTTCTACGAGGCCCTTGGCGAGGAAGGGATGGAAGCGCTGCGGGATACACTGTCGTATATACCCGACGATATTCCCGTGTTGCTCGATGCGAAACGGAATGACATTGGTTCCACGGCCACGGCGTATGCCAAGGCGTGCTATGAGATTCTGGATGTGGACGCCGTGACGGTTACGCCATATCTGGGATCCGATGGGGTGACACCCTTTACGGCCTATGAGGATAGAGGCGTCTTTCTCCTCTGCAAGACGTCCAATCCTGGGGCGGGAGAGGTGCAGGATTGGGCACAGGAAGGAGAGCCGCTGTACCGCCATATCGTTCACCTGGCAAGGGATTGGGCAGGGGGACGGGAGATCGGGCTGGTCATCGGTGCCACCTATCCCGAGGCCATCGCGGATATCCGCGAGCGCTTCCCAGAGATGTGGTTCCTCGTTCCCGGCGTGGGAGCCCAGGGCGGCGACTTAGAAGCGGTGCTCTCTGCTGGGCTGCGATCCGATGGCATGGGATTGGTGATAAACTCTTCGCGAGGTATCATCTATGCCGATGATCCCCGTGAGGCTGCCAAAGACCTGCGACGTAAGATAAACGAGGCACGATATCGTGTCGCCCCCGACGTTTCCACGTTCGGCATGGAGGACGCGCGGTTGAAGGCGCTGGCACGAGGACTTTTTGATGCTGGCTGTGTGCGATTTGGGGATTTTGTGCTCCACTCTGGTGCCCATTCTCCCATCTATATCGATCTCCGGCGTCTAGTGGGCCATCCTCGTTTGCTGGCTGAAGTGGCGCAATGCTATGGGCGTCTACTGCACTCGCTGCAGTTCGATCGTATGGCGGCGATCCCCACAGCGGGCTTGCCCATCGGCACGGCTGTGGCCCTGGAGACGGGATATCCCCTGATCTATCTGCGGCGACGCGCCAAATCGTACGGCACGAAGCGCATTGTGGAAGGAGAATATGCCGCAGGCGACTGTGTGGTTGTGCTCGATGATCTCATCACCAGCGGGGGGAGCAAATTCGAGGCCATCGAGTCGCTGGAGGCAGAGGGCATGGTGGTGGAGGATGTGGTCGTCCTCGTCGACAGAGAGCAGGGAGGGGCCGAAGCGCTGGCGGAACGGGGGTATCATCTCCATGCCCTATTCACGTTGCGGGAATTGGTAGGGGCGCTTGCGCACGATGATAAGATCTCGTCGGAGGAAGAGGGGCGCGTTCTGGACTATCTTGAGAAGGAGAACTGACGGGCTCATGGTCGATCTTGGCGTTGATCTTTGTGGGGTCCGCTTGCCCAATCCTCTGGTGTTGGCGTCGGGTATCTGGGGGAGTTGTGCCCAGACGATGGTTCGTCTGGCGCGTCGGGGCGCAGGGACTGTGACGAGCAAGTCCTGCAGCCTCACGCCTCGGGTGGGGCATCCAAATCCGACCGTGCTTCGCTGGGAAGGGGGACTGATCAACGCCGTGGGGCTTTCCAATCCTGGCGCCAAGACACAGCAGGCGATTCTGGGGGAGGCCAAGGAGGATCTGCGCTCTCTGGGAGTACCCCTCATCGCCAGCGTCTTTGGGGAATCGGAGAGAGCCTTTCGCCAGGCGGTGGAGCTTGTAGCGGAGGCCGGGCCCGATTTTGTGGAATTGAACATATCTTGTCCGAATGTAGAGAGCGAGTTTGGCGAACCCTTTGCCCTGGATCCTCTTGCAGCGGGAAGGGTCACTGCCGCCGTGCGGTCGGTATATGACGGTCGGCTGTTGGTCAAGCT
>JAWLEV010000134.1:0-4347 GCA_041685915.1 Anaerolineae bacterium
ATGTGCTCGAACCTGTAGAGGAAATAGATTCCCACGGCCAACACGGTACCCCCCATGACGTATCCCTCGGTGACTGTGGCCTGGGTGAGGTACATGGCCACCACCCCCAGCACGACCCCTGCCAGATAGAGGATGAGGACCGCCTCTCGACGGCTGTATCCCATTCTCACCAGGCGATGGGAGGTGTGGTCCTTGCCCGGCGTCGTGAGGGGGTTCAGGCCACGGCGCAGGCGCGATATGAAGACGAGGGTGGTATCAAAGATGGGCAGGCCCAGGACGATGACGGGGATCATCCAGGTCACAAAATCGACGTTCTCGGGGAAGCGGAGTTTGATGCCCACAGAGGCCAGCATGAAGCCGAGAAAGAGACTCCCGGCATCGCCCATAAAAATGCTGGCGGGGTTGAGATTATAGAACAGGAATCCGACACAGGCGCCCAGCAGAGCGGCCGCGAGGGCCCCGACCAGATATTGCCCGCTCATGGCCGCCAGCAAGAGAAAGAAGGCGGAGGCCACCACTCCGACCCCTCCAGACAGGCCATCCATATTGTCCAGGAGGTTCATGGCGTTCGTTATACCCACGAGCCAGAGGATGGTCGCCGCAACATTCAGGAAGGCAAAGGGCATGAGGCGTATCCGGACGCCCGACAGCACAAGGAGGGCGCTGGCGACGATCTGCCCACCAAGTTTTGGCAGTGGCCCGAGCCCCGTGCGATCATCCCACAGGCCCATAAAGGAGCATAGAGTGGCCCCGATAAAGATGCCCGCGACCTCCCGAATATACGAACGATCCCCCAGAAACACCAAAGCCAACAGGAAGGCGAGGTATATGGCCACACCTCCCAGCAGGGGAATGGGACGTCTGTGAATCTTGCGGGCGTTCGGATTGTCCACGACGTCGTTCTTGATGGCGAATTTGCGAACCAGCGGCGTGGTGGCGACGGCCACCCCGAAAGCGCTCAACAGAATGAGAAGATACTGGGTCATCCTATTCCTCGCTTTGTCCTACGGTGTCGTCGGTCTGGAGTTCCTCGATGAGAGACTCTATGGTCTGTTTTTCCTCCTGGGGTGCGACCTCGAGGGCCCGTTGGGCATGGGACAGGGCCTGGGTGGGACGTCCCCACTTGTCGTAGAGGAGGGCCACGTTCTTGAGGGTACCATAGTCCTGGGGGGCCATGGTCAGTACCTTTTCGTTGGCCTGGATGGCCTTTTCCCATTCTCCCATCTGTGAATGGGCGTATCCTATGGCGCTCCATCCCTGGGCAAGGTTGGGTTCGAGGGCCACGGCCTGTTCATAGGTCTCGACGACGCGATCCCACTCCTGGCGGGCGGTATATACGTCACCCATCAACATGTAGGTCTGGAGGTATTCGTCGTCCAGGGCCAGGGATGTCTGATATTTTTCAAGGGCTTTGTCGTATTCTTCCAACAAATAGTAAACCAAGCCCCATTCGTTATAGATCTGGGCGTTATGGGGGCTCAGTTCGGCGGCCTCCTCGTAATATTCCAGGGCCTTTTGGAGTTTCTCACTGCGCGTTTCGGGACTGTTTGCCGCCTCTGCCCAGGTACGGTGCAGGCGCGCGAGGTTGGCCGTGTGATCGGTATTCAGGGGGTTGAGTTCGCGCGCACGCTCGAGGGACTCCAGGGACCTGGAAAAATAGGCATCGCGCTGCTCGGGCGCCTCTACCCGCTTGCCCTTTTCCATAAGAGCCCGTCCCCGAAAGAGGTAGTAGAAATCCTCCTGGGGAGCCACGTCGATCGTCCTCTCATAAAAGTGTATCGCCTCGTCCCAAGAGCCCGCATTGTCGTATTTGAGCCCTTGTTTATAAAGGCTATCCGCCTTGATGGGGCGGATGTTCCTGGCGTCGACGAAAAAGAGGCAGGCGATCAGCAGGATGGGATAGAGAAAGACGAGGGTGCCCTGGACCGTCGTCGAGGGGTGGGGCGATCCCATATAGAGCGTGATCCCGAGGATCAGCCAGGCAAGTCCTGTAACCACGTAGAATTCGTAGATGAGGTTAGAGACCTGGACGCCGGGGCCCAGCCTCGCGGCATGGATCAGGGCAAAGACGAGGCCCATGGCCGCGGCTATGCCAGCGATGATGCCCAGGGAGGATAGGAGGCTATCCAGATCGGCGTCCTCCCTGTGATGCATGGCGAGTTCCAATGCGGCGATGGACACAAAGACGACAAAGGTGGCGATACTCAACCACAGGAGCCCGAGGCCCGTTTCTCCCCTCGCGCCTTTTGCGGCCATGGTGGTCAGGGAGGTGATGAGCACCTCCAGGGGGTCGCCGGAGGAGAGGGGGTTCGTGGTATAGTCCCAGGCCATGGTGATGAGGATGAAGCCGATGAGGAGTCCCAGGGCTATCCTCTGGGTGGAGAGGGAGGATGCCTGTGGAGGGTCTGACCGCCCTGACCTGGCGTTCCTGCGGTTTGCCCCCTCCCGTTTGGCTCTCGCGCCGATGGCATCCGTGGTCACGCCGGAGATGAGATCCTGGCCCAGTAGGGCAAAGATGGCGGTATAGGTCCAAAAGTAGGTACGCGTGGCGGCGATGGCGATGCCAAAGTGGATCTCTACAAAGTGAGCCACGATGCTGGCAAAGAGGGCGATCAGCAGCAAGGCCCTCCAGCGATCCTGGGGATGCACGTTGGTCGCTGGGCGACGACCCCGGCCGGAGAGGGCCTGTGTTGCGACGTAGATCGTTATGCCGGCGATGAATCCCATGGGCAGACCGACCCCTGCAAAGCGGAGAGATCGATCGACGATGAGGGGGACAAGCAATCCCACAGCACCTCCCACGATGCCGCAGGCAATAAAGAACCGCCTTTCGGGGGTGCCCCGTATAAGCCCTATCCAGCGAAGACCATAGTAGAATATACTGGTGAACAGGAACATATAGACGGCGAAACCGGCGAGCCCGGTGGTGACCAGGGCGTCGAATGTCTCGTTATGTGAGCGGTCGGGGGAGGCGTTTCGCTTCTCATAGTGGGCAAGTTCGGGGGGATAGAAGGGATTGTAGGCCACATACATGGACTCTGGCCCGTAGCCGACGGCGGTGCGCAGGGGGTCCGCGGTGATCATATCCACGGCGCCCTCCCAGATCAGCACGCGGACCTTGCCCGTGCCCTCCTGCGTCTCAAAGACGCGCCCGAGGCGGCCAACGTAGGGCAGGTCGCGGACCCCGGCCAGAGGAGATGAGGGTATATTGATCACGATGAGGAAGAGGAGGAGGGCGACGGCGGCTCCCACCAGCACGGCGGTGGCCGTGCGCCGACGATGGAGGAAGGCATAGAGCAGGCCGAAAAAGAATATGCCGCCTGCTATTCCCAGCAGCGGCCCACGGCTTTGGGAAAAGAGGGTACAGACGAGTTGGGCGCTCAGGATGATGCCGTATGCGCCCATGAGGAGGAAGGGGGCCGCGCGGCGCTTGAGATAGGCGGCCATGAGGGCGCACAGGGCCAGGAGCAGGGAGCCGGTGATCAGCCCCCGGCCAAAGCCGAGGGCGAACCACACCCAGGAATGCAACAGCAGGGCCAAACCAAAGAGGAGGGTGAACGTGGTTCGCAGTTGGGCGTCCGTCTCGTGGAAGGCGGTGCGCTGAAAATGGATGATGCGCGCCAGGGTGAGGGGGGCGATCATGATGAGATAGGCGCTGATGAATATGGCGTTACCCATGTTCGAGGCCACGCGCCGGGCGACGTTACCGCCCCAGGGCAGGGGATCGAGGCCATAGTGTTGGAGCAGGCCGTACAGGGCGATGGGAAAGCTGGTGAGAATGGCGGCGGCGACGAGGCGGCGCAACTGCTCTACGCGGCGCAGGGTCTGGAGCATGAGAAAGAAGATGACGATGTAGGACAGGGTGGTATAGGTGCCCTGGAGACGCTGATAGGAACCCCAGAGGCTGATGCGGGGGATCACCGAGGTGATGGTGGTCAGCACGTAGACCAGGGCCAACAGCGTCGTGGGCAGCACGAGGGGGATGCCCCACAGGCGCACGGGCTCTTTGTAGCGCCCGTCTCCCTGGCCCAGGGCCTCCTCGGCCCATTTGATGAGCCAGGCTGCGGCCATGAGGGTGGCGATGGTGCGCAGGAGGCTCAGTTTATCGGGCTCAAAGACGCGGCTGGAATAGACGTTAAAAAAGAGGGGGACGACGATGAGGGCCAGCAGCCACCCGGCCTCTATGACCCTGTCGCAGAATGTGCTGACCTTTGTTTTCATGCTCCATCCTCTTGCAGGTAATATCCCAACATCACAAATGATGTTACTTTAGCGCGCTTGTAAAGGCAAATGGGAATGGGGGATGAGACTCTGTCTCATCCCTGGCAGAATCGCGGAGTGATTCTG
>JAWLEV010000055.1:0-1693 GCA_041685915.1 Anaerolineae bacterium
CAACTGGCGCGCGTTTATCTCCATGCCTGGCAGGTGACGGAGCGGCCCCTCTTTCGCGCCGTGGCGGAGGAGACGCTGGACTATGTACTGCGAGAGATGACCCATCCCCAGGGCGGTTTCTATGCCACCCAGGACGCCGATATCGAGGGCGAGGAGGGAGCCACCTACCTCTGGACGCCGGAGGAGATCCGCAATGTGCTGGGCCAGGAGGCGGATCCCTTTATGGCCGCCTACGACGTCAGCCAAGGCGGCAATTTCGAGGGTAAGAATATTCTCACTTTCCAGGGTACCCTGGAAGAACGCCTGGACCTGGCCGCCGCCCGCGAGAAGTTGCTGGCCGCGCGGGATCGCCGTCCGCAGCCGGGCCGCGATGAGAAGGTGCTGGCCTCGTGGAATGGCCTCATGCTGGCCGCCTTTGCCGAGGCCGGCCTGGCCCTTGACCGCGACGACTACCGCGCCGCCGCACAGCGCAACGCCGAATTTAACCTGCAGGAGATGAGCACGTCCGACGGACGCCTTTATCACACCTGGAAGGAGGGCGCCGCCTCCGTCGAGGGCTTTTTGTCCGATTACACCCATCTGACCGAAGGGCTGTTGACCCTCTACCAGACCGCCCTTGAGCCCGGGTGGTACGAGGCGGCACAGGCACTCGTGGAGACAATCATAGCTCACTTTGCCGCCGAGACGGGATTCTACGACACGGCCGATGACGCCGAGGAACTGATCACGCGCCCGCAAGAGTTACAGGACAACGCCGTGCCCTCGGGAAACGCCATGGCGGCCACGGTCCTCACTGAACTGGCCCATCTCGCCGAGGACCTGGCCTATGCCGACCGGGCCACAGAGGCGCTCCGCGCCATGCAGGCCTCCATACAGCAACACCCCCTGGGCCTTGGGCAGTGGCTCATCGCCCTGCAGTTGACCCTGGCACCGCCCACGGCGGTGGCCGTCGTGGGCGATCCAAACGCGGAAGACGCCCGCGCGCTGCTTCGGGTGGCCCGTCGAGGGTATCACCCCCACCGTCTCGTGGCCGCCGGCGACGGACCACCGCCTCCCATCCTGGCGGATCGTCCGTTGGTCGATGACCAGACCGCTGCATACGTCTGTCGCGGCGGCACCTGCCGCCCGCCGGTGACGGATGCGGTGCCCCTGGAGGAGATATTGGCCTCCTGAATGACGAGTCCCAGCACTGGCCTGAAAAGCCGTGATGGGAGAGCAGAGTCGACCGTGTGCGATGAAAAGATGGCTCTCCTGAAAAAAGATGCCATGCGTTCAGCTGCGCGGCACTTGTACGACAATTGATAGCAGAAAAATATATTCTAAACGTAAAGGCAATAATCCTTGAGATATCGATTGTAAGTGCCACGCAGCTCTTTGTAGTTCTTTCAGTACATCGAAGCATTCATCGCACACAATTCCCGATCTACCTCACGCGCACCAGCTTGCGGAAGCAACGCGCCGTACGGGGCGGATCGAGGCGGCTGCCATAGGCGCTCCAGGAGACCTCACCCACATAGATGTCGCCCTTGGAGTCGACGGCCAGGCCATGGGGCGCCGTGAACTGGCCGGGCTCCTCGCCGGCATATTCATCCCCCAATTTGGCCAGACGCTCTCCCGTCAGGTCATGGACGCTGACGCATGCTCCAATATTGGGATAGTCGGCGTTCACCTCCAAGTGCGTGGGCAACTGCCC
>JAWLEV010000055.1:1793-19119 GCA_041685915.1 Anaerolineae bacterium
CAATTTGGCCAGACGCTCTCCCGTCAGGTCATGGACGCTGACGCATGCTCCAATATTGGGATAGTCGGCGTTCACCTCCAAGTGCGTGGGCAACTGCCCAATATAGGCCAGATCCCCCTCGATGTGCAGGCCACAGGGCCGGTGGAGGTTATTCCACTGCGTCAAATAGTTGCCCTCCCCGTCGAACACCTGCACGCGATGGCTCTCCCGGTCGGCCACATACACGCGGCCCCCCTCGTCGGTGCAGGTGCTGTGCACCAGGTTGAACTGGCCGGGATCCGTGCCGTAGGATCCCCAGGAAAGGATATGCTCCCCCTCAAGAGAGTACTTGTGCACGCGGGCATTGCCATAGCCATCGGCGACATAGAGATCGCCCGTCTCGGGATCGAGGGCCACCTTGGTGGGCTGGTTAAAGGGCTTGCCGCTGTGCCGTCGGGCCGGCTCACCGGGCATGCCGATGGTCATCAGCAGTTCGCCGTCCAGGCTGAACTGATAGATACAATGGGCAGCATCGTCCGCACAGTAAAGGGTATCATCCGGACCCGCTGTGAGGCCGTGGGGTCTGGCGAACGCGCCCTCGCCCCAGGAGGTCACAAAACTGCCGTCGGGCTCAAAGACCATCATGGGATGATCCCCCCGGTTAAAGACGTAGACGCGATCCTCGCTATCCACGGCCACGTCGGCCACCTCTTTGAAGGTCCAGCCTTCGGGCAGTTGGGCCCACTCCACGTGCTCCTCGTAAACGAACCCCCCACTGCCAAGTTCGGTCACCATAAACGCCTCCTCCCAATATATCGTCCACAATGAAACCACACGCTCACCCGACACCTGAGGCCATTCTAACATACCGGCAAGAAAAAGGCCAGACGATCCGACGCGTTCTTTCGCGATCGAGTTGGGCAGACCGCAGATACCAAAATCGGGCTCATTTGAAGGAGGGACACATCCCATGCATAATATTCCACGGTAAAGACGACAAAAAGGAGTCGAAAACGTGGTGGACGAGACGGAAAAGACGAACGCCATGCGCATCCTGGAAGTCAAGGGCATTCCTTACGAGGCCTACTACTTTTCCAAGGAGATCCACTCGGCCCAGGGCGTAGCCGAGGTGGTGGGTATCCCCGCCAATCGAGTTTACAAGACCCTGGTCACCGTGCCCACTGAGGGCAGAGCGCAGCCCATCCTAGCCGTCGTGCCCGGGGATCGCGAGCTGGACCTCAAGGCATTGGCCACGGTGGCGGGAGAGAAAAAGGTGCGCATGGCCAGCCTTGAGGAGGCCGAGGATTTCACAGATCTGCAGGTGGGCGGCATCTCGCCCCTGGCCCTGCTGCAAAAGGCGTGGCCCGTCTTTTTGGACGCCTCGGCAAAAGCGCATGACGCCATCCTCGTCAGCGCCGGGAAGCGGGGCATCAACCTGAAAATGGCCGTGGAAGACCTGCTCTCCCTCACCGACGCTCGCTTGGCGGCCATCTCCCGCAAGCCCGTGACCGATCTCCACTAGTCCCCACCCGGCAAAGGTTTGACGCCATAAAGGGGCGCACCTATACTCTGTGCAGATCATCGGCGGGGAAAACGAAATGGAAGAGCAGCGGAACGAAAAGGAGAAACAGCGGATCGTGGCCCGGCTGCGCCGCGTCGAGGGACAGATCCGTGGTATTCAGCGCATGGTGCGGGAGGATCGGGAATGTGAGGATATCGTGACCCAGCTCATGGCCGCGCGGGCCGCGCTGGATCGCGCCGGCCTTCTCATCATGAGTCACCACATCAAATATTGCCTCCAGGACCCCCTGCAGGAAAAGGAGGAACTGGAGCGCATCATCTCTTTCTTTTTGGAACTGGCGAATCCCGTCACGGACCCGTCACAGGCCGATACAGATTCCGCCAAAGACACGTCGCTCTGATATTACTCGAGGAGCACAATGGCAGACTTGAAGATGGTCAGCGAGGAGACTTTTGATCAGGACGTCTTGGGAGCCGATATTCCCGTCCTGGTGGACTTTTGGGCCGAGTGGTGCGCTCCCTGCCGCATGATGGCTCCCACGCTGGAGGAACTGGCCCGACAAAAGGCCGATCAACTGGAGGTCGTTAAACTGGACGTGCAGGAAAATCCCGACATGGCCGCCCGCTATGGGGTGATGAATATCCCCACCCTCATCCTCTTTATCGATGGCGAGCCCACCGAGCGCCTGACGGGCTATATGCCCCTGGAAAGCATCACCGCAGCTCTGAGTACTCATCTGGAGGGCTGACCTCAAAAGGCAGTGACTTGATGGCGGAGGCGTGCCTCCGCCATCGTCACTGCCTCCCCCGCTCATACAGGTTTGTCCTATGTACCGTTCTCTGGTACCATGGATATTCAATTGTAAACTTGTACCAATCTTTTTCAGCATCCGTCTAGTCTTCGATCTCTTCCAAAAGTACCAGATACCTGAACGCTGACACCCTGGGAAAAAGGTCAGAAAGGCTTTGACAATGGATCTCTATGAGATAGTCCAAGGTCATCTCGACGCTGGCGATATGCAGACGCTCAAAGATGTGTTGGATCAGGTCGATATGGACAGGCTCCGACGCCTCTTTGAGAATCTCTCCCCGAAGGAGCGCGTGGTCGTCCTGCGCCTGTTGAGCAAAGACCGGGCCCTGGCCCTTTTTGAACAGTTGGACGTCGAGCAGCGGCAGGACCTGATCGCCTCCTTCAGGCGGGAGGAGGCGATGAGTATCTTTGCCGCCCTGGCCCCCGACGACCGCGCCCGTCTGCTGGATGAAGTGCCCGCCGCCGTCGCCAAACGACTCGTTGAGGCGTTGCCTCCCCAGGAGAGGGCCCAGGTCAGCCTGCTCCTCGGCTATGAGCCCGAGAGCGCCGGCCGCATCATGACGCCCGAATACGTGCGTCTCACCGAGGATATGACCGTCCAGGAAGCCCTGGAAAAGATACGCCGCGTCGGGCGCGAACGAGAGAACATCCCCACCCTCTATGTGACCGACAATGAAAGACGATTGCGTGGGCAGATCTCCCTCCAAAGTCTGATCCTTGCGAGGCCGGATGAGAACCTCACCTCGCTTATGGACACGGAGGTAATATCGGCCAAAACCGACACCGACCAAGAGGAAGCCGCCCGCTTGCTTCAGCACCACGACCTGTTCAGCCTGCCCGTCGTGGATCGCAGTCATCGCCTGGTGGGCGTCATCACCATCGACGACGCCATGGAGATCATGGAACAAGAGGTCACCGAGGACTTTTTCGACCGGGCCGCCCTGGCCACGGGCGATACACAACATCGCAGTTACCACCTCGCAAACGGATCGCTATCGGAAATCTGGCCCGTGCGGATACCCTTCCTGGTGATCACCATGGTCGGAGGTCTGCTAGCTGGCTCCGTCATCGACGCCTTTGAGACAACACTGCAAAGCATGCCCATTCTGGCCGTCTTTATCCCTCTAATGATGGATATGGGAGGAAACGCCGGGACGCAATCTTCCACCATCTTTGCTCGCGCATTGGCCCTGGGCCATATCAACCTCCAACGCTTTGGCGCCCACCTGCTACGCGAAATGGGCGTCGGTCTGAGCATCGGCGTGACCCTGGGGCTGGTCACCGGGGGCGTGGCCGTGATCTGGCATGGCGTGTTCGCCCTCGGTCTGGTCGTCGCCCTCTCGCTGGCGCTGACCATCACCCTGGCGACCATGCTGGGCTTTTTGATTCCTTACCTGCTGAGCAGCCTTGGGGCAGATCCGGCCGTCGGAGCAGACCCCATCATCACCACCATCCAGGATATTACCGCCTTGGTGATCTACTTTTTCCTGGCCTATTATGTGCTCCGCCCCTTGTTGCTATAAGGGGACAGCAATTCGAAAAAGGCCGAAAGAAGGAATCGGCACCGTCTCCAGAGATGCAGATGACGTAGGATCGCAAATTATCCCAAGATACGCAAACTAGAATTAGGGAGAAATACACCATGCCCGAGGAACGAGCATGGCACACATTCGAAGTTGAGGAGACGTTCGACATCCTAGAATCCAATCCTCGCGGGTTGAGCCCAGCCGAGGTCGAACGGCGCCTGGAAGAATATGGACCCAACGAAATCGAAGAGGCCGAAGGGGTAAGTAAACTCGAGATCCTGTGGGCACAGATCAAGAATCCCCTGGTCTTTGTGCTGGTGATGGCAGGTCTGATCTCACTGGCCGCCGGCAAGACGGCGGACGCCATCGTGATCGCCGTCGTTATCGTGGTGAACACGTTGATCGGCTTTTTCCAGGAATACCAGGCAGAAGAGGCCCTACAAGCCCTGAAATCCCAGGCCGCGCCCGAAGCTGAGGTCCTTCGCGATTGTCCGGATGAGGGGGGCTGTATCGAGGAACGGGTCCCGGCGACGCAGATCGTGCCCGGTGACGTCATCATGCTAGATGCGGGCGCCAAGGTGCCGGCTGATGCGCGCCTCTTTGAAGCGGTCAACCTCGAGGTCGACGAGGCCATGCTGACGGGAGAGTCGACGGCCGTGCGCAAGACCGTCGAGCCGCTGGAGGGTGAGCTACCTACAGCGGAGCGCACCAATCTGGTCTACGGCGGTACTATGGTCACCAGCGGGCGAGGCAGGGCGGTAGTATACGCCACCGGTGTGCAAACTGAGATGGGCAAGATCGCCACACTGATCCAGGAGACGGAAAAAGCTCCCTCGCCACTGCAGAGACAGGTTCTGGATTTGAGCAAAAAGCTGGGAATTCTGGCCGTGGGCGTGGCCGCGTTGACGCTCATCCTGGGCCTGATCCGCGGCCTGGCCCTGGAGGAGATGTTGCTGTTCGCCCTGGCCTCCGCCGTCTCCTCCATTCCAGAGGGACTGCCGGCGGTGATGAGCATCACCCTGGCCGTGGGCGTGAATCGCATGGCCAAGCGCAACGCCATCATCCGCCGCCTGCAGGCTGTAGACACCCTCGGAGCGGCCACCGTCATCTGTAGCGACAAGACGGGGACGCTGACCACCAACCAGATGACGGTGCAGCGGATGCTGGCAGGCGGGAAGACGCTGTACGTCACCGGCGTCGGATTTGCACCCGACGGGCATTTTGAACGGGACGGCGAGCGCATCGATCCCACAGCCGATCCAGATGCCCGCCTGGCCCTGCATATCGGCGCCCTTTGCAACAACGCGCGGCTGGTGGAGCACTATGACAACGACGACTTTACCTGGGAGATCCGTGGCGAGCCCACCGAGGGCGCGCTGGTGGTGGCGGCGGCCAAGGCCGGTCAGCACAAGGAAGAGATGGAGGAACGTTTCCATCACCTCGCCGAACTCCCCTTCAGTTCGGCGCGCAAGTTCATGGCCACCTTTCACAGAACGCCCGAGGAGGGCGAGACGTATGTCTTTGTCAAGGGAGCGCCCGAGACGGTGTTGGATATGTGCACGCAGGTGCGCGAGGACGGGGCACCGCGACCGCTAAGCGACAAGGAGCGGGCGCGCATCATGGATGAGAACAATGGCATGGCCAACGACGCTCTACGGGTGCTGGGGTTGGCCTACAAGACCATCGCACCGGACGAGGTGGAACGGTACAAGGAGGCCCTCGAATACGACGAAGACGATGTCGAGTTCGTCTTTGCCGGTCTGGCCGGGATGATGGATCCTCCCCGATCCGAGGTGCCAGAGGCCGTGGCACGCTGCAAGCAGGCCGGCGTGCGCGTCATCATGGCCACAGGCGACCACCAACTGACGGGAGAGGCCATCGCCCGCGAGGTGGGCATCCTGGAGGATGGCGACCAAGTATTCACCGGCTCCGACGTGGAGCGGATGAGCGACGAGGAACTGGATGCGATCATCGAGGAGACGGCGGTCTTTGCCCGCGTCTCGCCGGAGCACAAGCACCGCATCGTCGAATCCCTGCGGCGACAGGGACACGTGGTGGCCATGACGGGCGACGGCGTCAACGATGCCCCAGCGCTGCAGGCGGCAGAGATCGGCGTGGCCATGGGTATCACCGGCACCGACGTGACCCGAGAGACGGCCGATATGGTGCTCACCGACGACAACTTTGCCAGCATCGTCAATGCCATCGAGGAGGGACGCGGCGTCTTTCAGAACGTGCGCAAGGTGGTCAAGTTCCTCCTGGCGACCAACATCGGCGAAGATCTCACCCTGATAAGCGCGCTGGCGTTCCTGTCAAGTTGCTGTCTACCCATCACCCCGGTGCAGATCCTGTGGGTGAACTTGGTGACCGATGGCATCCTGGACATCACCATCGCTCTGGAGCCCAAAGAGGGCGACGTGATGCACGAGCCGCCCCGCGATCCGGAGGCACGCATCATCAACCGCGACATTCTGACCAACATCGTCTACGTGGCCCTGTTTATGGCCGTCGGGACATTGGGCATGTTCGTCCGGGCCAATCGCGGCGGCAACCTAGCCTACGCCCAGACCATGGCCTTCACCACCCTGGCCATGTTCCAGGTTTTCAACGCCCTCAACTGCCGCTCGCGCACCAAATCGGTATTTCAACTGGGACTTTTCAGCAACCGGTGGCTGGTGGGCGCCATCGCGGCCTCAGTTCTCCTGCAGATCGCTGCCGAGCATGTGCCGTTCATGCAAGTGGCCCTGGGCACCGTGCCCCTCGGATTGAAGGATTGGAGCAAGATCGTGCTGATCTCCAGCACGATCCTTATGGCCGACGAGCTCCGAAAACTCGTGGCCCGTACTCGCTCTAACGGCTGAAAGAAAAAAGCCCCTGACCGGGGAGATAACATGTGGGAAGGGATCGCCCATCCCCGCAAAATCCCTTCCCCTCCCTCACTCAAATTGGGGCAGCCACTGGGCCTCGGCCTCGAAAAGCTCCTCCACCATGCTGCGAATCTCGGGTAGCGTGCAAACCGCTGCCGTCAGGGGGTCCAGCATCACGGCGTGCGCGATCATCTCCCGGTCGCCGGTCAGGGAGCCCTTGACGGCCAACTCCTGCACGTTGATGTTGGTGCGGTTTATGGCCGCCAGGACGGGGGGCAGATCGCCCACGTGACAGGGCTGCAAGCCGTTGCCGTCCGCCACACAGGGCACCTCCACGCAGCACTCCACGGGCAGGTTGGTGATCAGCTCCTCGTTAGCCACGTTCCCATAGATGATGGTGGGCGAGTTGGTTTCCACGGCCTCGATGATCTGGGAGCCATACTCGTGGGTGCGCTCCGTGGGCAGCGGCCTCTCGCCCGCGATCTGCTTTTTCACCTCGTCCATGTAGGTGTCCAGACGCCGCCGGCAATGCGCCAGATAGCCGCCTGTGCCCCCATAGGCGATCCAGTCGTCGTCGGGATTCTGGAACGTGGGCACGAGTTCCTCCTCGATCATCTCCACGCTCTTGCGGAAATAGGGCAGATACTCTGAGGCGTGCCCGCTGGACTCGGTGACGAACCAACCGAACTGCTTGAAAAGCTCACTGCGCACCGGCTCCTCGCCGTAAAGCTCGGGGTCCTCCACTGCCTCGCGCAACAGGGGATAGGCATCGCGCCCCTGCCAGCGAAAGGAGAGGAACCAGGCCTGGTGATTGATACCCGCCACCCTATAGCGCACCTCGTCAAAGGGCGCCCCGATAAAGCGGGCCAGCATACGGGCCGTGCCCTGCACGCTGTGGCACAAGCCCACATAGGGCCGCCTCGAGGCCGCGGTCACGGCCCAGCTGTTGATGGCCATGGGGTTGCTGTAGTTGATCAGCAGGGCGCGGGGTGAGGAGACCTCGTCCATATCCTCACAGATATCCAGCAACACCGGTATGGTGCGCAGCCCGCGAAAGACGCCGCCCGGCCCCAGGGTATCCCCCACACACTGTCCCACGCCATACTTTTGGGGGATCTCGATGTCGTGGGCATAGGCCTCCAGCCCTCCCACCTGGATGGTATTGATGACGAAATCCGCGTCGCGCAGGGCGTCGCGCCGGTCCAGCGTGGCCTCAAGCCGGGTATCAAGCCCTCGTTCGTCGATCAGTTTCTGTACCAGGGCACGGGCAATCTCCAATCTATCCCCATCGATATCCATGAGGGCGATAGTGCTATCCTGCAGAGCGGGCACCAGCAGGATGTCGCTGGTGAGGTTGCGAGTAAAGACGACACTCCCCGCGCCGATGATGGCGATCTTGGTCATGATAACTGCTCTCCCAAACTATGAATCTCAGTGCAGCCATGCTAAGCCCTGTGCGGTACAGTGTCAAGCTCAAAAGCACGAGAAGAAGCTCCGTTCACGTTTGACGGGCGAGGCAAGGCCAATCTACAATGCCCGACACAGGTGGACACATTAACATCCCGACGTTGGCACAGATAGCATGAGGTGTAGCAGATGAAGATTCGTCCCTTTCTGGAATCGGACACCGAGGCCGTAGCCGCGCTGTGGCGCCGCGTCTACCCTCGGGCGCCGGCGTGGAACGTGCCGGAGGAGGACATCCAGCGCAAGCTGGCCGTCCAGCGCGAACTGTTCCTGGTGGCCGCGTTGGACGCGGAGATCGTGGGCACGGCCATGGCCGGGTACGACGGGCACCGGGGCTGTATCTATTATCTGGTCGTCAGTCCCGATCACCGACGTCAAGGCATAGGCATGGCGCTGATGGAAAGAGTGGAGGAGGAACTGGCGCGCCTGGGCTGCCCCAAGCTCAACCTGCAGGTGCAGGCCTCCAATGAAAAAGTGGTGGCCTTTTACAAAAGGCTGGGCTACCAGGTAGAAGAGCGCATCAGCATGGGCAAGCGACTGGAATAGCCCAGGGGAAAGACTTGACAGAATGTATATCTCCTGGTAGTTTTGACCCAAGCGACGTGCAATCTAGAAAGAGACCAAGAGCCGGACCCATCTACAGAATGGAAGGAAATCCACCACCAATGCGCAAATATATATGGCTGATTGTTATCGCCCTATTGTCTCTATTCCTCCTCGTCGGCTGCGACGGTGAAGGCGAGGTCAAGGTGCTGACGGAAGCGCCCACACCGGAGGCCAGCGCGACGCCGACAGTGAACGCCACCTCGGAAGAGGCGGCGACGACCGAGCCGCCTTCCAGCCCGACCCCGGAGGTACCCACACCGACGCCCACCGCGTCTCCATCATCCACGGTGCCCACAGTCACTTCCACTGCGACGACCGCCTCCGAACCGCAGGCCACGCCCACTGCATCCCAGGCGACCCGCATACAGTTCGCACCGGACGCCACCTCCGCGCGCCTGACGGGGAACCTGGAGGCGAGTGGTCCCAGGCGCTACGTCCTGCGCGCGCTGGGAGGCCAGACCATGGAGGTGAGTGTCCTCACTCCCTCATCGTCCGCGAGGTTATCCATCCGGGGAGCGGACGGCACCGTGCTAAAAGCTTACGGTGAGGGCGGCGTGGGCTGGCGTGGCGAACTCCCCTCTACCCAGGACTATTTCCTGGAGGTGTCGGGCCCCAAAGAGATGAGTTATACGCTGGAGATCAACATCCCGCCCTCGACATCCGAATCTCCCATCCGCGTCGTCTCCCCAATTGGGGGAGCGCGGTGGCTGGAAGGCGAGACCTACAATATCGTCTGGAAGGCCCTCAACGTGCAGCGTGTGGACATCGGCGTCGCCTTGGGGGGCAAGGATCGCGGATTTATCGCCACGGACGTGCCCGCCAGCGAGGGGCGCTACGCCTGGACCATCCCCACAGGTTTTGTGAGCGACTTTGGCATTGCGGAATCGAACGCTGTGCGCGTCCGGGTATCAGATAGCGCGAACTCCAGCGTCTATGACGAGAACGACGCCCCCTTTACCATCTCCTGTCCTCGCATCCGGTTCGCGCCGGGCGCCACGTCAACGGTGGTGGAGGGGAACCTCACACCGCCTTCCCCCGAGCGCTATGTACTGGAAGCGCTTCATGGACAGCGCATGGAACTGGACATCTCACCGCAGGGCATAGAGATTATGGTGGAGGGAGAGGATGGCTCGTCCTGGGAGACGGCAGACGGTTCACTGGTCATCGATCCCCTGCCCGCCACACAGGACTATTTCATCACCTTGGCATTGGCCGAAGACGCATCGCCCACAGACTATACGCTGGAGGTGCGCATCCCTGCACCCTGAGGAGAATCGCCGCCGGGATCGCGCCCTCCGTCCCGTGGTAGGATCGACTTCTTGTCGCCAGTCGTTTGCGATATAATACGGGGCATAGGGGATCCACTCATCGTCGGGAGCAAGATCGTTCCTCGACAAAAGAAAGGAACACTTCCATGAAAAGATCACCGACGCTCATCTGGCTCTCTGCAGCAGTCGCTACACTGGCCTCTGTCGCCGCTGCCGCCGGCCTATTCTGGCGCGAGTCGGGCGAGTCCTTCCCCTTTACCACCCTGCGCGGTGAGGAGATTCAGATCTATGGACGGGGTCTCTACCACTATGAATGGGCTTTCAGAGCGCCCGTGCTGCGCGGCGCCGACGCGGTCCTGCTCTTTGTGGGAATCCCCCTCCTCGTCGTCTCCATCGTGCTCTACCGCCGGGGCTCGCTGCGCGGCGGATTCCTGCTGACCGGCACGCTGGCCGTCTTTCTCTACAATGGGGCATCCCTGGCCTTTGGGGCAGCCTATAACGATCTGTTCCTCCTCTACGTGGCCTACTTTTCCACCAGCCTGTACGCCTTTGCGCTGGCTTTGGGCTCCATCGATCTGGGAACCCTTCCCGCCCACGTCTCGTCCGACCTACCACGGCGGGGAATAGCCATCTTTATATTCGTGGCCGGCCTGTCGGCCGGCGTATGGCTCATGGACATCATCGCCGCCCTGGCGGAGGGCGGCGTGCCGCCGAACCTGGCAGGCTACACCACAGACGTCACAGCCGTCATCGACGTGGGAGTCATCCTCCCAACGGCCTTTTTGACCGGCGTGATGTTGTTGCGGCGCAAGGCCCTGGGCTATCCCCTAGCCGCCACCCTGCTGACGCTCCTCAGCCTCATCGGCATGATTGTCGCCAGCCAGACAGTGGCACAGGTATTGGAAGACATCGTCCTCAGTCCTGGTGAATTTGTCGCCTTTGTAGTGCCGTTTGTGACCCTGAGCCTGGTCGCCATCTGGCTGTTAATCGTTCTGCTGCGAAATGTCAGTGAGGTGGGGGACCGCCAGAACCATAAGTTGGTGTGATCCGAGATGAGATTTCCACCCCTCCTCATCCTCCTCGCCGCACAGTCCAGTCTCTTCTCCACTGTGTCACACCCACAGCCACCCCGGCCGCCAGCAACCAGGCCGCGATCTGCAGCGGCCAATGCTTTGAGAAAAAGTTATCCGCGTCGCTGATATAATAATATCCATCGGTGAAACCGAGGTGATGGAGCAGGGGCATGAGCAAATAGGCCCCGGACAGGCCCGCTGCAAGCAATTCCCAGGCTGTGGGATTGGCCGTCCGCCACCAGGCGCGCAGGATCGTCATGATGACAAGCAAAATAACGCCGCCCCCCAGAGCCGCGCCTATCACCCACGTGGGCCAGACCAGACCTCGTCCCAACATCCATCTCGCCCGCTCCAGCATAGAGAGAGCGAACATTATGGCCGCCATGGCCGAACCGTCCAGAGAAAGCAGCAAGAGCTGTCGCGGTCGCTCCGCTGCCATTTTCCCCGGCATGAGAGCCAGCCCCACAGCCGCGACGGTCACCAACGCGGTCGGGACGGCATGGGCCAGGGGCAACGTCGGCTCATTGGCCGTCATGGTGATCTGGAGAATAGCCGCAAAGAGGACGGGCGCAGCCACGCTCCACACGCGCCACCACACGGACGCCCGATAGCCCCTCGTCAGGCGTCCCAGGAGCCAGTTCGCACAGACGTAAAGCACCATGACGAATCCCCCCGCCACCAGCCCACTCATCCAGTAGCGGCTGGCCGTGATCCGACTAAAGGGAGACGTGCTTGGGACACGAGGGCCCATGTCATGATAATACAAAAAGACAAGGTGACGATCCACGACGGCGAACCAGTAGTAAAATAGGGCGAGCACCAAGGCCATCAGAGGGAGAGCATGCAGCAAAGCCTGCAACCATCGTGCCCGTCTGTAATCCCTCATTGGTGACCGCATCTCCATGTCTCGTATTCCTGAACGCCCCATGTGAACGGAAGAATCGTAAACGGGACAACGCCCGCTGTCAAACGGCACCCCCCTGCCACTTGCCAATAGGCCGCAGATAGTTTATGCTGACAACGTGAGCAAGGTGCTAACGAGGAGGTTTCTAGCCCATGAGACCGAAGGACAGAATCATCGCCGCCCTGGAGCACGAGGAGGGAGATCGCGTGCCCACGGGAGAGAACGCCGTGGACTATGTGCTGGTGGAAGAGATTCTGGGACACCCCACCCTCTATAATTCGCGCTGGCGCGAGTGGCAGGCCCTCTGGGACGGTCGCCGGGACGAGATCGCGGCCGACTACTGCACGGCCCACGTGGAACTGGTACGCGCCCTGGACTGGGACTATGTGCGGGTGCCCATCGTGCCCGCCAGGGGCGAATATGAGCGTCCCCAGATGACAGGCCCCTATTCCTGGATCGACGAGGACGGCTACGAAGTAAAGTACCATCCCGACTCGGGCAACATCGCCGTGCGCGAGATGCCCGCTTCCATGACCATCGACGACCTTCCTACTCCGGATGAAGAGTTTACCGTGGACCCCTCGGAACTGGAGGCCATCCGCTATGTGGTCGACAAGTTGGGCGACACACACTTTATCGTGGGGCGCTCCGCCGTGGATGGTACCTTTCCCTGGCAGAGCACCATCGGCATGGAGGCCTTTCTCATGCGCATGGTCACAGACCCGGCCTTTGTGCATCGCGCCGTGGAGGTGTACGTGAATCGCTCCATCGCCTACCTGGAGGCCATGCTGGACGCCGGCTGCGACGCCGTGATGACCACGGACGACTATTGCGACAACCGGGGCCCCATCATGGGGCCGGAGCGCTTTCGCGAGTTCATCCTCCCGGGCATCATCCACCAGGCCGAGGCGGTCCATGCCCGCAGTGGGTATTTCATCAAGCACACCGACGGCAACCTCTGGGCCATCCTCGACGCTCTGGTGGGCGCGGGCGCCGACGGCTGGCACGGCATCCAGCCCAGCATCGGCATGGATCTCCGCCTGCTCAAGGAACGCTACGGCAACGATCTGTGCTTCTTTGGGGGCGTGAATTGCGAGACGTTGGTGGACGGCACCCCGGAACAGGCCCGCCAGGAGGTCCGCTACGCCATCAAGCACGCTGCCCCGGGCGGGGGCCTCGTCGTGACCACGGGTAACGTACTGCAGCCCGGAACAGAACTCAAGAACTATCTGGCCGCGCGGCAGGCCACCCGCGAGTATGGCACCTATCCCATCCGGATATCCTGATGGTCTTTCTCGACCACTGCCTTTCAGACACCCGATCTAAAAAGCCTGGTGATCACTATGAGTATCTGTAACCCGTTCAGAGGCGGCAATAGGCGACATCGCTGGTGGCTGTTTACCAGCTTTGCCTCTCTGCTCGTCCTGAGCCTCTTTTTTCTGGGGTTGGAACAGTGGGAACTCTGGGCATTGTTGGTGATCGGCTATTATATCCTCTGGTGCACACGCAGCGGCTAGCAGCAGGCCGGCAGTCTTGCTATCAGATATCCTCTTCGATGTCGAAATCCCGTATCTGTCGGATCACCCTGGCCCAACCACCGGACAGTTGGGTCAACACCTCCTCGCCCTTTTTTCTTATCGCCAGTTGCGGCCAGCCACAGTAGCCCTTGGGCGCGACCTTGACAAAATCGACCTGGTAATCGGCAGCGGGGATGGTCTGGCGATGAACCTCCCCCTCACATCTTTTGTTCCCGACACCATTCGGCGATGGCCCGCACCCGCTCGATGGCCTCGACGTCCGTGCCCTCTGGTACCTCATCCGATATACCCAAAATTAATCGCGGATAAAAGAGATTCACGATCCTCTCCGTCATCTCCATCAATTCCTCTTGCGAATACTGGGGCATGAACATGACGGCGGGGATGCCGTCCAGCAGTATCTTGTCCCCCATGGCCGCGGCCATCTCCTCCAGGGCTACATCTCCTTGGGGCCTGGGCGTCAGGGCCTCCAGGCCATCAAAGGGGAGGTCCGCCAGATAGGGAAGCAGCGAGCGAAAGTAGCCGTCGATATGTACGTGGGAATAGATCCCTCCCTTTTTGAGCTGAGCACATCGCCTCTCATAGAAGGGGATAAAGTACTGCTCCCAGTAGCGGGGGGAGATGAGCTGATCGTGGATATTCTCACCAAAGTTGATGATCTTGACCTGACCGCTGGCCATGATCTCCTCATAGAGGGGATCGTAGGACGCATCGATGGCCCCCATCACCTCCTCCACCAGGTCGCGATCGTCCGCCAGGGCGTACACGAGATCCTCCAGTTTCATCCATATCTGGGCCAGGACCTGGTAGGGGCTCTTGGGCACCCAGAACTGGGGCTCGCCCCGCTCGCCAATGAAATCGCTGCCCTGCCGAAAATTGCCCTCCACGAAATGGTAGGACATCTCCCCGCAGAGCCAGCGCAAGCACTTTAGATCGTCCAGCGTCTTGACGGGAAAGCCCACGGTGCGCCACGTGTCATCCACGGTCAGCCGCTGCTCCTCCACCAGATCGCCAAGGGGCGTCTCGTACACGATTTGCTTTTCCGTCTCGCTGGTATCTTTATGCACCGTCACCCGAGACGTAAACCGCTGCACCACGGGATCGCGAATATCGGTATAGTAGTGCATATAGCGCATGGAGCAGTCGAGATCGTCGTAGAACGCTCTCACGTCCGCCTCGCGGTATCGAGATGGGAGTTTGTCGAATGTCCGGTGCCAGTGTAGCCAGGGTTCCATGCGGGGCTGAAAGAGGACGTGGGGGATGGGCCTACCCTGAAACACGCGCAGGTTCATCTCCCGAAAGGTCATCTTCTCAGACGCAGTTCCTTTTGCTTCCCACTTCTCACTCATGACGTTTCCTCTCCAGAATCATTGCTCAACCGAAGGCTCTATGGCCCGACGATAGTGCAGCCTCTGAGTCGCGGCGTCGAGGCTATCGAAATCTCCCCTGGCCACCGCTGCCAGGAGGGCCACTCCCACGGCGGCCGCCTCCTCGTGGACGGTGACGTACAGGGGCATACCGAACCGTTGTGCCAGGATACGCGCCAGGAGGCGGTTGCGACGGATGCCGTTGCCCGCGCCTACCAGATGTTCCCTTTTGCCCAGAAAAGGTCGCATACGCTCATAGAGATCATGGAACGCCTCCCCCACACCCTCCAACAGGGCGCGGGTCAGATGTCCGGGCGTAAAGGTGTTGGAACCCAGCCCTGTAAAATTGGCCCGCAACTGGGGATCCTGGCGCGTGCCCGTGAAAAAGGGAGCGCAGCACACTCCCTCCGCTCCCGAGGGGACAGCGGCAGCCAGGGCGTTCATAGTTTCGTAGAGTGCCTCGTCGCCGTCGCCCTGGAAAAAGGCCTCCCTCACCTGGCGAAAGAAATCCCGTAGCAGGGCGTAGGAGCGCCCGCCGAACAGACCGGCGCCCACCAACAGGTAGTGTCCATAGGGAAAGGGGCGCGTATCCACCCCAGGCACACGATGAAAATCGTCGATCATGGCCGATATCTGTGCTCCCGTGCCCACGTTCAGGAGGATGGCGTCCGCGGGCTCTCCCACGCTCCCCAGAAAGCTGGCCTGATTATCCCCCACCGCGCCCATGACGGACATTCCCGTTGGCAGTCCCGTCGCCTCGGCTATCTCGGGCAGCAGTTCGCCCGCCGGCCGTCCCGAGGGCTCCACCGAGGACAGGATGTCCATGGGCAATCCCAAACACTCGACGAGTTCCTCGTCCCAACGCCCATCGACCACGTCATAAAGCCCTGAACTGGCCGCGTCGGTGGGATCGGTGGGGGGAGGATGACCTATCAAAAAGGCCACTGCCGCATCGGGGATGAAACAGGCCCGGGCAGGCGCAGAGGGAAGTCGACCGTTCAGCCGCAGCCAGTGGAGGGTGGGGCCCATGAATCCCGCCGCGGGCAGATATCCCATGCGCCGAAAGGCTTCCTCTCCACCGGCCAGGGCCATGAAATGCTGGAGGTAGGTGACGTCGCGACCGGGGATGGGCTCCTCCACGCGACCATCCTGCCAGGTGATGGCCGGGCCCAAGGGCCGGGCGTCGGGAGCGAGGAGGGCGACACCATGCATCTGACCCGTCACCCCCAGGGCGCGAATTGCCCTTCGGCGCCCCCCGATCTCCCGCACCGTTTGGCCCAAAAGGTCTATGATCAGCGTGCGCAGTGCCGCCAGATCGAGTTCCGCCCGCGAGGCGATGGTAACGCTGGCATTGTTCCCGCAACTATGAGACGTGAGGGGGTGCCCCGAGACTGCGTCGAGGATCACTGCGCTGAGCGTCGTCGTGCCCACATCTAGCCCCACGTACAGGGACATGCTGCCTCCTCACACAGAACATATTTCTCTGGATGAGACGTCGGGACATCACCCCCGCGTCACCATCGCCTCAGGGAATGAACGCGTAGACGTGGGCCGGGCCCCGGGCATAGATGCGCTCATAGTGCGGGCTGGGCCCGAGTTCGTGCGGCTTTAGGGCGCCGCCCCGCGCCCCCACATAAACGTGGGTCACCCTCGCATCCACCAATCGTTGAAGGAATTCCTCATCGTCCACATCCTCGGCCTCTCCCACAGCCCGAGCCAGGGCATTCACACCCTCACGATAGGCGGGCTCCCCTTGGGAGTAAAAGACACAGGGCATGGTGGTGTTGCGGCCGGCCAGGAGGGGCAGCCAATAGCCACCGTCCGTTCCCACATATACCTCCCCCTGCCATCGGCGGGCGTTGACGAGAAAGCGCGCATCGGAGGACGTGTGCGACGCGATCCACTCGGCGGCGCGGAGATCATCCTCCGTGACGAGCACCGTGACCGGGTTCAACACGTTCACCATGCGCCAACTTCCCCACACGGCCATGACCAGAGAGCCCGCCAACAGACCCCGCGAAACGGCCTGTTGTAAGGTTACGCCTCCTGCCAAGTGCCCCACCTCTTTGACGAACAGGACAGCCAGATCCCCCACCAACCAGCCCACAAGAAGGCCCACGGGCACCCAAAAGGAGATCATCACCGAATGATTGTGCACCAGCCAGGTGTCGGGGAGTCCCAGGAGATGTAGATTAGCCAACAGCAGACAGAGGCCCATCCAAAAGGGGAGGAGGATCATCGTCTCCCGGCGTCGCACCAGACCCCAGACGGCCCCCGCAGCCGCCAGGTAAAGCAGAGGACGGGTCCAGCCCACATTCAACAGGCCACTGGGAAATGCCGTATATTCGGCGTCGGCTGCCTCCCACCCGCCGTAAATAGTCTGAAAATGGGGAAAGACGTGC
>JAWLEV010000056.1:0-18986 GCA_041685915.1 Anaerolineae bacterium
CGCCGTGGCCGCCTCGTCCATAGACAGCGCCCAGGCCTTTGCGGAGGAATACGACATCCTCGCCCATGGCACCGTCGACGACCTGCTGGCGCGGGACGATCTGGATATCGTGGACCTGTGCGTACCCAACTACCTCCACGAGCCCCTGGCCCTGCGGGCGATCGAGGGGGGCAGGCACGTGATCTGCGAGAAACCCCTGACGGGCTATTTCGGGGGCGAGGAGGCCGAGGATCCGGTGGGGATCACGCCCAAGGGCCTCATGCTGGAGAAGGCGTCCGCGTCCGCCGAGCGCATGGTCGAGGCCGCGCGGGAACGGGGCGTCAAACTGATGTACGCCGAGAACTGGCTCTACAGCCCCGCCATCGACCGGGCCAACCGCCTGGCCGGGGCCAGCGGGGGCACCATCCTGGAGATCCGCGCCCAGGAGTGCCACAGCGGCTCCCACGCCCAGTATGCCAAGTCGTGGGCCACGTCCGGCGGCGGCGCCCTGGTGCGCCTGGCCTCCCATCCCATCGGGACGGCCCTCTGGCTGAAGGAGGAAGAGGGAAGGCGGCGAGAGGGGCGACCCATCAGGGCCGCCTCCGTGTTGGCCGATGTGGACAACCTGTGCCGCGTGGCCTCCTTCCAGCGCGAGGAGGAACATCACATAGTCGACGATTGGAAGGACGTGGAGAACTGGAGTATCCTCATCATCACCTTCGACGACGGCACCCGGGGCGTCATCAGGGGGTCAGACATCGTCCTGGGGGGTATGGAAGATACCCTCACTCTGCTGCTCTCCAACGCGCGCATCGACTGCGACCTGACGCACAGCGGCCTGCTCAGAGCCTATGCCCCCAACGACCACGTGTTGGAGGAGGAGTACATCATGGAGAAGGTGAGCACCAAGGCGGGTTGGAGTTATCCCAGCGTGGACGAGGAGTATCTCCTGGGCTACCCCCAAGAGATGCGCGACTTTGTGGAGAGCGTGGCCCAGGATCGTCAACCCCGCGCTACGGGCCGGCTGGGCCTGGAGGTCGTCCGTCTCATGTACGCGGCCTATCAGTCGGCGGAGGAGGGGCGCCTCATCTCCCTCTGACCACAATCTGGAAAAGAGGAAGAAAACCTCCCAGAGGCTTTGCAGCGTGAGCCTGCGCTTTGGCCCAGGCCGAATATCCCTTATATTGTAGTTGTGCGCCACTTTTCCAAAAAAATCAGGAGGTCAAAATGCCAAAGGAAAATGAATTACCCCACAAGGTCGTGTTGATCGACTATGACGAGGCCCTGTTCGCTCCCATGGGCTTTGAGGCCGAGAAGCTGGCCCAGGTGGGCGCGAGTTGGGAGACCTACCAACTGCGGGATAAGGCAAAAGTCGTGGAAGTGGCCAGGGACGCGGAGGTCGTGGCCATCCAATCGGTGCGGCCGCTTCTCACCCGCGAGGTCATCGCCCAACTTTCCCATTGTCGCTGTATGATTCGGGCCGGTGCGGGCTATGACAGCATCGACTGTGAGGCGGCCACCGAGCAGGGCATCATGGTGTGCAACGCCCCCACTTACTGCACCGACGACGTGGCCGACCACGCCGTGGCCCTCATGCTGGCCAGCGTGCGTCACATTCCCCGCCTGGATGCCAGGATGAGGGAGGGAGAGTATGCCCGGGGATTGGCGCGTCCCACGCGCCGCGTGGCGGGCACCACCCTGGGCATCATTGGCCTGGGGCGCATCGGCAGCACCGTCTCTCGCCGCGTCAGCGGATGGAACATGAAGGTACTGGCCTACGATCCCTATGTGGAGCAGAAGGACGCCGACGAGGTTGGCGCTACTCTGGTGGACGACCTGAACACCCTGCTGGAGGAGGCCCACTTTATTACCATTCACTGCCCCCACACGGACGAGACGTACCATATGCTCAGTGAGGACGAGTTCGCCCGCATGCGCGAGGGGGTCATCATCGTCAACGCGTCCCGGGGGCCCATCATCGATGAGGAAGCCCTGATCGAGGCCCTGCAAGAGGGCCGCGTGTGGGCGGCGGGCCTCGACGTCACGGAGGAGGAGCCTCTGCCCCCCGATTCTCCCCTATTGGAGATGGACAACGTCATCCTCACGCCTCACATCGCGGCCAACTCTGAGGCGGCCCGGGAGGATCTCTATCGTCTCGTCTGTGAGATATCCGCGGACGTGGTGCAGGGACGTACCCCAGAATGGGTGGTCAATCCGGAGGTGTTGGATCACGTGCGCCCGCCGCGCACGTAGCGACATACGAAAACCCGGGCCACCGCATGCGTGCGGTGGCCCGGGCAAAAGGAGGTCACATCTCGCGCTATTCCGCCAGTTCGGCGTCCATCACGAGTTCCTCCTCAAGACGCTTTCTGACCTCCCCATCGACCTCCTCAAAGACCAGTTCGTCCTCTTCCTCATCCAGATCGACCAGTATCGTGTCTCCCTTGGAGAAGGAGCCCTCCAGCAACTCTTGCGAGAGGGAACTCTCTATATGACGCTGTATGGCGCGCCGTAGGGGCCGGGCACCAAACTGGGGGTCATAGCCCTTGTCGGCCAGCCAGTCCTTGGCGGGTTCCGTAAGCAGAATGTGCATCTCTTTTTCGACCAAACGCTCCTCCAATTCCGCGATCTGCAAATCGACAATCTGCTTCACGATATCGTGGCTGAGCTTGTGGAAGATGATGATCTCATCGATACGATTCAGGAACTCGGGGCGGAAGGTGCGCTTCAGATCCTGTGACACATCGTCGGCAAAACGCTCCTCCTCGTCCATATCGCTCTCGACCGGGAAGCCCAACGCGCCCCCCTGTCGACTTATGTATTTGGTGCCAATATTGGAGGTCATGATCAGCACCGTATTGCTAAAGTCTACCGTGCGCCCATGACCGTCCGTGAGCTGCCCCTCTTCCAACACCTGCAGCAAAGAGTTCCACACATCGTCGTGGGCCTTTTCGATCTCGTCAAAAAGGACCACCTGATAGGGGCGACGGCGGACCGCCTCCGTCAGCTGGCCGCCCTCGTCGTATCCCACATATCCGGGCGGCGCGCCGACGAATCGCGACACGGTATGCCGCTCGCCATACTCGCTCATATCGATCTGGAGCAGAGCGTTCTCATCGTCAAACAGGAACTCGGCCAGCGCTTTGGCCAACTCTGTCTTGCCCACGCCGCTGGATCCGAGGAAAATGAAACTGCCGATGGGACGGCGAGGATCTTTCAACCCCGCGCGCGCCCGGCGGATGGCATCCGATACGGCCTCGATGGCTTCGTCCTGACCGATGACGCGTTTCCCGAGATGTTCTTCCATCTGCAACAGGCGCTCGGTTTCTGTCTGTTGCAGGCGATCCACCGGGATACCCTGCCACATGGCCACGATATCCGCCACGTCATCCTCATCGACTACCTCATCGATGCCCTGTTGTTTCTGCCAGGCGGCCTTTTCCGCCGTGAATTCCATCTCACGTTGCAGCCGCTGGCTTCTTATTTCCGCCGCCTGGGCATAGTTGCGCTCCCGCCCCGCCTTTTCCTCCTCCTCAGCCAGGCGCATCAATTCCATACGCACCTCCTTCAACTCGGGGGGCAAGCTATGGATGACGATCCGCAACCGCGAGGAGGCCTCGTCGATCAAGTCTATGGCCTTGTCAGGAAGATGACGATCCTTGATATAGCGCTCTGAAAGCCGCGCCGCGGCTACCAGGGCATCGTCCGTTATCTCTACCCGATGGTGTTTCTCATAGCGGTCTCGGAGCCCCTCCAGCATCTCGATGGTCTCCTCAATACTGGGCTCATCCACATAGACGGGGGCAAAACGTCGCTCCAACGCACCGTCACTTTCGATATGCTCACGATACTCGTTCAGCGTCGTGGCCCCGATGCAGCGCAATTCACCGCGCGCCAGGGCGGGCTTCATCATGTTGGAGGCATCGATGGCCCCCTGGGCAGCGCCCGCGCCGACCACGGTGTGTAACTCGTCGATAAAGAGGATGATCTCCCCTTCGGCCTGATTTATCTCTTCCAGCGCAGCCTTGAGCCGCTGCTCAAATTCCCCGCGGAAGCGAGCCCCGGCCAGCATGGCACCCAGATCGAGGGATATGATGCGTTTGCCAATGAGAGGCTCGGGTACGTCGCCCTCCATGATCTTTTGTGCCAGTCCCTCCACGATGGCCGTCTTGCCCACGCCCGCCTCCCCGATCAGTACGGGATTGTTCTTTTTACGGCGCGAAAGTACCTGCAAGACGCGCATGATCTCTGTGTCGCGGCCGATGACCGGATCCAGTTTTCCCTCCCGAGCCAACTGGGTCAGATCGCGGCTATACTGCTGCAAGGTCTGGAATCGCGCCTCGCCGCTGCGGCCCTCCGCTCGGCGCTTCTTTTTATGTTCTTTAAGAATCTGCGAGAAACGCTCGTAGGTGACGCCTTCGTCGGAGAGGATACGCGAGGCTGCGCTATCCTGGGTATTCAGGATGGCCAGGAACATGTGCGCGGTAGATATATATTCGTCGTCGCGCCTGGA
This sequence comes from Anaerolineae bacterium, assembly GCA_041685915.1. Taxonomy (GTDB): domain Bacteria; phylum Chloroflexota; class Anaerolineae; order UBA1429; family UBA1429; genus JAWLEV01. The sequence continues at coordinate 4,493 of JAWLEV010000056.1, forward strand.
CGCCTCCTCGTTAGCGCGTTCCATGAGACGCTTGACGCGCGGTGTGATATAAACCTGTTGGAAATTCGACGTGCCAGAGGAAGCCAATTTGGCGTTGGCCTCAAGCACGCCAGCGACCCGACGGCGTATGCGTCTTACATCCACATCGAGCCTTTCCAAAAGTTCAGGCACGATGCTGTCAGGTTGCTCCAACAGAGCCAGCAGCATATGTTCTGTATCCAGCTGGGAATGTTTGTAACGCAGCATCACCTCATACGCCAGGGTCGCCGCTTCCTGTGCTTTTTCTGTAAATCTATCAAATCCTAGCATTCTCTTCCTCTAGATAAAATATCAAGTATAAGATCTACTAATGATGATAACGTAAAAACCTCTACTTTTCAAGTATTTCTCCCCAGCCCGCCCGGTGGGGCCTTGGACTGGGGGTCATGCGTGCTATATGTTCCCTCTACCTCTAGACTCCAGCGGGTACGCGCTCTTCCGCATGCTCAAACACATATTCGCCATCCCGGAAATCAACCCACACAGTATCGCCCTCTTTGAAGCGCCCCTCCAACAACTCCATGGCCAGGGGATCCTGTATACGGCGCTGGATCGTCCTTTTCAAGGGACGCGCACCATAGACGGGATCAAAGCCCTCTTCCGCGAGGGCCTCGCGCGCAGCAGACGATACTTGTAACTCGATGTTGCGATCGGCCACGAACGATTTGACGCGATCCAACTGGATATCCACGATACGCACCAGATGTTCCTTGGTGAGTGCATGGAAGATGATAGTCTCGTCTATGCGGTTCAGGAACTCGGGACGGAACTTTTGCCGCAACGCGGACATCACCTTGGAGCGAATCTCGTCTGAATCCGTCTCCTCACTGATCCACTGGCTGCCCACGTTGGAGGTCATGATGATGACGGTATTGGTAAAGTCCACCGTCCGCCCCTTGCCGTCGGTCAGTCGCCCATCGTCCAGTATCTGCAACAGGGCATTAAAGACCTCGGGGTGGGCCTTTTCGATCTCATCAAAGAGCACCACCGAGTAGGGACGACGACGCACAGCCTCTGTGAGCTGTCCGCCCTCGTCATACCCCACATAGCCCGGAGGCGCGCCTATCATCCGCGCCACGGTATGGCGCTCCTGATACTCGCTCATGTCCAGACGGATCATGGCGTCCTCATCATCAAAGAGGAACTCGGCCAGGGCTCTGGCCAGCTCCGTCTTGCCCACACCCGTGGGGCCCATAAAGATAAAACTACCGATGGGACGGTTGGGATCCTGCAAGCCGGAACGCGCCCGGCGCACGGCGTTGGATACTGCCTTGACGGCCTCGTCCTGACCCACGACGCGCTCGTGAAGCCGTTCCTCCATGTGAACGAGCTTTTCGACCTCGCTCTCCAGGAGACGCGAGACGGGTACGCCCGTCCATTCGGAGACGATCTCGGCAATGTCCTCATCGGTGACCTCACGACGAAGCATAACCTGATCACCGGGCTGGGAAGCCAGTTTTTCTTCCTTCTCCTCGATCTCGCGCTCCAGTTCAAGGATATCCGAGTAACGCAGCCGGGCAGCCTGCTCCAGATCGCCACGGCGCTCGGCCCGCTCGGCCTCGGTCCTCAACCCTTCCAAACGCTCACGCAGATTCTGCAGTTCCTGGATGGTGCTCCGTTCCTCCTCATAGCGGGCCTTGAGAGCCGACAATTCCTCCTGCAGGTCGGCTATCTCCCTTCTGATCCTTTCCAGCCGCTCCTGAGAAGCCTCGTCGCTTTCCTTGCTAAGGGCCTGCTCCTCGATCTGCAGTTGCATGATGCGTCGCTCCCGCTCGTCGATCTCACGAGGAGAACTGTCGATCTCCATACGCAGCCGCGCCGCCGCCTCGTCGACAAGGTCTATGGCCTTGTCGGGAAGGAAACGATCCGTGATATACCGATCAGAGAGCCCCGCCGCGGAAATGAGCGCCGCATCCTGGATCCTCACACCATGGTGCACCTCATAGCGCTCCTTCAAACCGCGCAGGATGCTGATGGTGTCCTCGACAGAAGGAGGATCGACGAAGACAGGCTGAAAACGGCGTTCCAGAGCCGCGTCGGGCTCGATGTGTTTCCGATACTCGTCGATGGTCGTGGCCCCGATGCAATGCAGATCCCCCCGGGCCAGTCGCGGCTTGAGCATGTTGGAGGCATCGAGGGAACCCTCCGCCGCGCCCGCACCAACCACCGTGTGCAGTTCGTCGATAAAGAGGATGATGCGCCCCTCGGAGGCCTCTATCTCCTGCAGGACAGCCTTGAGGCGCTCCTCAAACTCGCCACGGAATTTGGCGCCCGCGACCAGAGCCCCCATATCCAGGGCTACGATGCGCTTATCACGCAATCCTGTGGGCACGTCGCCGTTGACGATACGCTGCGCCAGCCCCTCGGCGATGGCCGTCTTGCCCACGCCCGCCTCGCCCACCAGAACGGGATTGTTCTTGGTGCGCCGCGAGATGACCTGAATAAGACGACGGATCTCCTGATCTCGACCGATGACGGGATCGAGCTTGCCCTTTCGGGCCATGTCGGTCAGATCACGGGCATACTTTTCCAGAACCTGATATCTTTCCTCAGCGCTCTGATCCGTGACTCTCTGCGATCCGCGGATATTCGTCAGGGCATCATAGACGCGCTCTCTGGTGATGTCGTGCTCCTGCAGCAGTCGCGCGACAAAGCCCTCTCCTGCTGTAATACATCCCAAAAAGAGATGCTCCGTAGATACATATTCATCGCGCATGCGCTCCGCCTCATCCCCGGCGGCATCCAACACGGCCTGCAGATCACTGGAGACGTACACCTGTGCCGGCCCCGACGTCTTGGGCAGACGATCCAGTTCGTCCTCCACCGCCTGCTCTATGTCACTGGAGGAAACGTCAAGTTTGCGCAGGATCTGCGGCACGACCCCGCCCTCCTGACGCAGTAAAGCCAGCAACAGATGAACCACCTTGACTTGAGGATGGCGTCGTTCTTTCGCCATCTGCTGCCCACTGTATATCGCCTGTTGTGCTTTTTGTGTAAACCTATTCAGATCCATGATAATCTACTATCTCCGTATTTTTCAAACTATTACTGAAATATCACTATCTCTAGCAAAAAAACAACATGCCTGACACCAGCAGAATATTTCAAACCTTTTTTATTATGTATAGTATCGCTTTCCCCGTTTCTGACAAGCTTATCAGGCATCTGAAAGCCTACAAAACCTATGGCTCAGTACCGCAACAGTGCGGCGATCCCTCCCGCTTCGCATAGTTGTTCGTTATCGCGCACGACGTTCACACGTGCACCCGTCTCGATAGCCTTGTGAATGGCGAGGTCGACGATGTCGGGCACCTGTACCATCTCATCATGTCCACAAAAGGGGCATGTGGCCTGTTCACTCTCCGAAACGAATCCGCACTGGTCACAGACGTAACCCGAGGGCATGTAATCTTGGTCCACCAGCAGGGAAAGCACCTCTCCCTGGTGCAGGGCATACACCGTGTCATACAGGCCCGTCACACCTGTCCCCCCCCTGGAAGCGGCCGTAAAGGCCTCGGATACCATCTGCTCCTGCTCTTCCAGATCGGCCTGGCGGACGACGTTGGAAGAACGTTCCAGAATCTCGTCAGGTGAGGCCTCGATATCGACCACAAAATGTCCCATGATCCACTCGCGCATCTGCTGGGGCAGCAACTCCTTCACCCGCGCCAGCACCTCCGAGGTACCCCCTAATACGAATCGCTTATATCCCCATTCCTGACAAAAGGTCTCCATAACCTGCACGGCATTCTTTAGATTACGAAGCGCCAGATGATCCTCATGGCGCTGATAACGGGCGGCCGCCCATCCCCCCTGCTTGTGGCGTTTCACTCCCTGGCCATAGGATTCGCTCTCTGCCTGAATCCTTCCCCAGGCTACGGAAAAGAGCCTCACCTTCTCATTATCCACCACCGCCACCCCATAAGGTGCAAAGCGATCCAAAACATCCACCAACACGCGGATATAGGGATCCGTTGTGTACACTGCACGATCCTCCACAGGAGCCGGAAAGGTAGCCACCTCCCAAAGCTCGTCGCCGGAAACCCAAAGGCCTAATCCCTTGGTCTCCCAATCGAACTCAAAATCCAGATACTCCTGTACGGCCTCGATTTCGGGCGCAGCGGCATCCTCCAGGTCTCGTACGCTGTCCCTAAATCTCAACTTGACCGCCTCCTTGGATTTATTTCCCAGCTCTGTATCCAAGTAGACACTCAGTACCTTGCCCGACCCATCAAAGTTCACCAGGGTATCCAACGTTTCGTTGTTTGCCATGACACAGTCTCCTTTTGTCTAGGATTCGGAATCCTCGGACTGCTCCGAGATCTCTCTGGCGGACGTCTCTATGATAATCCTTTTTTGTTCCGTCTGTTCATCCAGTTGTCTCTGTAAATCTTTGACACGCTGACGAAGCGCCTTGATCCTTTCGTTTTCAGCCCTGCGCGCCTCGTCCAACTTTTTCTGGAGTTCTCTGATACGCTCCGACATATTCAAAATAACCTCGACGCCGGCCAGATTGACGCCCAGATTATCCGTCAGCCGGGCAACTTTGCGCAACTTGCGAATATCGCGCCGCGAATACAGGCGTACGCGACCCGAGGTACGATGAGGGTCGATCAAACCTGCCTTCTCATAATAGCGCAGCGTCTGGGGATGAAGATCCACCATCTTGGCCGCCACGCTGATAACGAAACACGGTTCGTCGTCTGGAACTCTGTTGTCTGTCATAGTGCATCACCACATCCCACCAGCCTACACAGGTCTCTCACCCAATACAACATGCGTGCTCATCCTTTCATCTCCCCGATAAAAGGTCACCTCTACCTCCTGTCCAAAGCGCCTCCGCGTCTCCAGGAATTCCCTGAGGGTCTCGTTGCTATCTATGGCCACGTCATCTATCTCGACGATAATGTCACCGCCCGCCAGCACACGCACGTTCCCCAATTCCACCCGACGCGATGGATCGGGAGACAAAGCATACCCGGAGACACCCAACCGGGGATGGCGATAGCATCCCTTCTCTATTAGCTCCGGCACCACGCGCCTCAGCGTCGAAAGGGGAATGACAAACCCGATATTCTTTGCTCCCACAACATATCCCCTTTACTCTCGCATTCCGGCCAGCTGACGGAACAATTCTTTCTCTTCATTGTCAAGATTTTGAGGGACGGCGGCGCGCACCGTCACATAGAGATCGCCATGCTGGGAGGGACTGCGCAGCTTGGGCATACCCTTGCCTCGCAGCCGAAAGGTCTGTCCTCCCTCTGTCTCTGGCGGGATAGTGAGAGAGACGCGAGCATCCATGGTCTCCACGATAACCTCTCCTCCAAGGACCAACGTGTAAAGATCCACGGAAAGTTCCATGTGCAGATCATCCCCTTCCCGCTCAAAGGTAGGATGATCCTGCACCGAGACGACGAGATACAGATCTCCTGCCGCCCCTCCCCCGCGTCCCGGTTCCCCGGCGGATGCCACGCGGACCCGGGAACCGTCTCGCACCCCAGGGGGGATCTTGACCTCCAAACGGCGGTCCCCCACCTGGAGAACCCGCGTCGTTCCGTCATACGCCTCCTCCAGCGTGACCTCGACGGGATGCTCCACATCACGCCCCTCTCTGGCAAAGGGAGTCTGCTGGCGCTGACGTGTAGCGCCCCGCATGGGACCTCCACCTCCAAAGATGAACTGGAAAAAGTCCGAGAAACCTCCTTCACCAAAGAGATCATCCATATCACCATAAGTGGTATACGTTCGGGTACGCCCCCGTCCACCCTCCGCTGCCTGCGAGGCCCATCGAGACCAGTCGAATCCGCCCTGACCACCCCCCTGCTGATAGCGGTTCCAGTTGGATCCCAGGCGGTCATACTTGCCTCGCTTCTCCGGATCCCGGAGCACCTCATAGGCCTCGTTTATCTCTTTGAAGCGCGACTCCGCCTCTTCGTTGTTCGGATTGACGTCCGGATGGTACTTGCGTGCCAGACGCCGGTACGCCTTGCGTATCTCCTCCTGAGAAGCGTCCTCGCTCACACCAAGAATACTATAGTAATCCTTATATTCCATATACTAGCTGCTCCATCTACCTGGCCAGGTGATACCAGCCATTAGCACTACGTCTAAGATGCGCATACATTATACGACTTTACTCCTTCCTTGTCAAGCACCTTGATAACATCATTATCAAGTTTCCTGCAGGAAAGTATCGAATGATACTTGACAAAGCATCTTGAATGTGTTATAATGGGGGATGCAAAAGTGAGGGAAGTCCAAAGGGTGGAAGTGACTCTTTGAAAGGAGGGTGCTATGAGTAGCCTGATCAGGAGAGAACCAAGCGAAGGCAGAGTATCCTTCCCTGAGACAGGACGTCTCCTGAGCCCGTTCTGGGGCCGGGGGGGCATGACGCCGGCCATGGACGTGTACGAGACGGACAAGGATGTCGTGGTCAAGGTGGCCATCCCCGGCATTGACCCCGACGATATCGATGTGACGGTGGAAGAGCAGACGGTCACCATCAAAGGGGAGATCGAGCGTGAGGAAGAAGAGGAAAAAGAGTACGTCCGTCGCGAGCGCGCCTACGGCCGTTTCTATCGCAGTATCACACTGCCTACATTGAGCGCCGACGAGGCGCAGGCGGAATATGAGAATGGGATATTGACTCTGAACTTTCCCAAGCGGGAAGAGGAAAGAGCCAAGAGAATCGAGGTAAGGAGCAAGTAAGCATACTCGTAATTGTCAGTAGAGGAAACTACTGAAAAGGAGGCAATATGTCACTCACACGTTGGGAACCCTTTAGGGACATGATGACGCTGCGCGAAGCGATGGATCGTCTGTTCGAGGAAAGCTTTGTGCGTCCTAGCAGGCGGTGGGAAACGGAAGAGATGCATTACAACGTTCCCATGGACGTGTACACGACGGATGAAGAAGTGGTGATTACCATGGCCGTCCCCGGAGTGGATCCGGACAGCGTGGACATCACCGTCGAGGGCAATACCCTCAACATCAGAGGCGAGGTCGAGGGACCGCTGGAGAACGTGGATTATGTCCTGCAGGAGAGGCCCTATGGCACCTTTAACCGCAGCGTGCAGTTGAATGTGCCAGTAGATGCGAACAGGGCAGAAGCCTCCTTCGACCAGGGCATCCTCACCCTGCAGATTCCCAAGCAGGAAGAGGCCAAGCCCAGAACCATCAAGATCGAGAGCAAGTAACCCCGCAATAGGGAGCGATTCGAAAAAGGCCCCTTCGCAGACCCTTGCGAAGGGGCCTTTTTCTTGACCACACACAAAAAAGCCCTCCTCTGTAGCGAGGAGGGCTTTTTATCTATACAACGGTGGTATTACATGGGAGGCATTCCGCCGCCGCCCATACCACCCATACCGCCAGCGCCACCAGCACCGCCACCCGCAGGCGCCTCGGACTCGGGCTCGGGGATGTCGGTGATGAGGGCCTCGGTGCTCAGGATCATGGCCGCGATGGAGGCCGCGTTCTCCACGGCCGAACGGGTCACCTTGCAGGGATCGATGATGCCCGCCTCGAACATGGAGACATATTCGTTGCTCATCACATCGTAAGCGATAGAGTCATCGCCCGTCTCATCATGTTTGCGACGGATGTCGGATAATACGACCGACCCATCCATGCCCGCATTCTCCACGATGCCCTTCAACGGCTGCACCAGGGCGCGACGTACAATCTCAACGCCCGTATTCTCGTCAGGAATACCCATCTCTAGATCGTCCAGGGCAGAGATGACGTTGACCAGACTCACGCCGCCGCCGGCCACGATGCCTTCCTCAACCGCCGCACGGGTGGCCGAGAGGGCGTCCTCCACACGGTGCTTTTTCTCGTCCAGCTCCACCTCGGTGGCCGCACCCACGCGGATGACGGCTACGCCACCGGAGAGCTTGGCCAGGCGCTCCTGCAGCTTCTCTCGATCATAGTCGGAGGTGGTCGTCTCGATCTGCCCCCTGATCTGATCGATGCGCCCCTGGATCTCCGCCTCCGCGCCCTCGCCTTCCACGATGGTCGTGTCGTCCTGGGTAACCACGACGCGGCGCGCGCGTCCCAGATCGGTGAGCTGTGCCGTTTCAAGCTGACGCCCCATCTCCTCGGTGATCACCTGACCACCGGTCAGGATAGCGATGTCCCGCAGCATTTCCTTGCGGCGATCGCCAAAGGCCGGCGCCTTGACCGCCACCACGTTCATCACACCACGCAGCTTGTTCAGCACCAGGGTGGCCAGGGCCTCGCCCTCGATATCCTCGGCGATGACGAGGATGTTACGGCTGCCCGCCTGATTCAACTTTTCCAGGATGGGTACCAGATCCTGGGCCGCCGTGATGTCGTCATCGTGGATCAATACATAGGCGTCCTCCAGGACCGCCTCACCCGTCTCATGATTGGTCACGAAATAGGGCGAGATGTACCCGCGATCGAACTGCATACCTTCCACAAACTCGGTCTCGAACTCCAACCCGCGGGACTCTTCGACGGTGATGACGCCGTCCTTGCCCACCCGGTCCATGACGTCGGCGATCAGTTCGCCGATCTCGGGATCGGCAGCCGAGATGGAGGCCACGTTGGCCACATCGTCGTGGGTGTCCACAGAGCGGGCCATATCCGTTATGGCATCGACTACCACCTCAGAGGCCGCCTCTATGCCCCGCTTGAGGAGCATGGCGTTGGCCCCCGCTGCCACGTTCTTCAGGCCCTCGTTCACCATAGCCTGAGCCAGGACCGTGGCCGTCGTCGTGCCGTCACCGGCCACGTCGTTGGTCTTGGTCGCCGCTTCCTTTAGAAGCTGAGCGCCCATATTCTCATAGGGTTCTTCCAGTTCGATATCTTCGGCCACCGTCACACCGTCATGGGTGATGGTGGGCGCGCCCCATTTCTTGTCCAAGGCCACGTTGCGTCCCTTGGGGCCCAGGGTGGTGCCCACTGCCTCGGCAACCTTGTCCATACCTTTCTTCAACGAAGCCCTTGCATCTTCCGAAAACTGTAACTGCTTAGCCATACTAGTAGCTTACCTCCATTTTACTTGATAACGACTGTGCAGAACCTCTATTCAGTGAGAATAGCCAGAACGTCATCCTCGCTGAGGATCATCAATGTACGATCATCCTGCTCGATTTCCGTTCCGCCATACTTGGCGAATAGCACCTTATCGCCCTCTTCCACATCCATCTCCTGCCGTCCGCCATTTTCCAGACGAAGACCGGGCCCCGCCGCCAAGACCACGCCCCTTTGGGGCTTTTCCTGGGCCGTGTCGGGGAGAACGATGCCACCCGGGCTCATCTCTTCCCCCTCGATGGGCTCCACGATGAGATTATTGCCGAGAGGCTTCATGTTAACTGACATCGAGATGCACCTCCTTTGACTATGAGCACTCAATCCACATCCAATTGAGGAGATCCTCAAGCATTCCCCTCAAAGTATTAGCAGTCTCACAAAGAGAGTGCCAAACCTGGAACATAATATATAGGAAGCTCTTTCCTTTGGCAAATTTGCTTTTGGGCCTCCTATGCCCTGGCACGAGGCTATATCCCGGTTTGTCCCTTATGGTAGAAAGTCTAGAATAAAAGGCGTACAAAACTTGGGAGGGGTTCATGTTGCAGCGCCTCGGCAGTGAACATATTCAGGAGATCAAAGAGTATCTGCATGCCCATGCGCAGGAAAATATCCTCGTCCTCAGCGACCTGATGAACCCCGGCGACGCAGATCGGCGATGGGCCGACCCCCTGTCCTGTATCGGATACCGCATTCAGGACAGGGTAATAGCGGTACAGGCCTTCTACCGCTATGGACGCTGGTTCCCCCATTACACAGATGAGAGAGCCCTGGACCTCATGATGGAAGACATGATACCAAAAAGAGTCCACTGGCTCCTTGGCGTACGACGCGTGGTGGATCCTATTGTAAAGCGGCTAAAGCCCATGGGCCTTACCCTGGACTATGACGAGAAGGACTATCTCTACTATACGGATCCCGAGACGCTGCGTCCCCATCCATTACCGGGCATCCGCCGCGCGACATCCCGCGATGTAAAGGCCATCGCCCAGATGCGCTCCGCTTTTGAGGGCGAGTACTTTGATACGCCTCCCGCGCGCATCAACCCCTCCTGGTGTACCTACATCGCCGAGCGATATGTGGAGAGGGGAACATTCGTCGCCCAACGGAAGGGGCGTGTCGTCTCCATGGCAGCCATCGAGGCCACCATCCCAGAATTGAGCCAGATCGGCGCCGTCTACACACGAAAGGGATATCGCAATCGGGGGCTGGCCAGGGGCGTCGTATCGGCCCTCTGCGAGGAGGAGCTGTGCCACAAGGAACGGGTGACCCTGACGGTAAAGGTGGACAACGAACCCGCTCTCAAAGCCTACGGCGATCTCGGATTCCGCCACCTGGCTGACTATCGCATGGGGCGGTTCGCTTGATTTAACTTTCGCCCGCTTGTCACCGCCCACCCTTCAGATCAAGGATATCGGCCACGCTGTCCAGAACATAGATCGGTTGGACGTCGCCCGTGGCCAGGTCTTCCCGCGCTGTGACTCCCGTGAGCACCAGGGCCGTGTCCATCCCCACCCGGTTCCCCATGCGGATATCCGTCTCCAGGCGATCCCCCACCAAGAGGCAGTGTCCTGCGTCCACGCCCAGGCGCTCCAGAGCCGCACGCAGGATGTGGCGCGAGGGTTTGCCGGCCACAAGCTCGATCTCGCGTTCGGTGGTGGCTTCCAAAAAGGCGATCACGCCGGCACAGTCGGGTATCTCGCCGTCCTCCACGGGACAGGTTCTATCGGCGTTGGTGGCGTAAAATCGCGCTCCACGCACCAGGGCCTGATGGGCCGTGTTAAGCTTGGCGTAATCGAGAGTACGATCGAAGGAGGCCACCAAAACGTCGATCTCGTCCACCGCCCCGGTGAGGGTAAACCCCGCCTCGCGAAACTCGTCCAGCAGGAGTTCCTCCCCGATGACAAAGAGGTGGGCCTGGGGATGATGCTCTCTGAGATAATGGATCAGAGCCTGGGTGGAGTTGATGACGTCCTCAGGCGCAGTGGGGAGCCCCAGGCGCGTCAACTTTTTCGCGTAGCGAGCGCTGGGCTCCAGGGGTTTGTTGGAGACAAAGACCAGGCGGCAACCCCCGGCACGCAGGATCTCCACAACGCGTCGGGCCCCCGGAATAAGCGCCTCGCCGCGGTAGGTCGTGCCGTCAAGATCAAAGATATAGCCTTGATATCTCCGCGCCTCGCCTCGGGTCATCACAGCACCTCCATGGCGTGGATATCGGGGATCACCACATGAGCGTGGGGGGCCAGAACGTCCGCGGTCTGGGCGCCAGAGGATACAGCCACCCGGTGGCCGTATCCTGCCCGTCGCGCCATCATCATATCCCCAACGGTGTCCCCCACCATCATCCCCTCGCGCGGATCGACGCCCAGGCGCCGGCAGATCTCCAACGCCATGTCGGGGGCCGGCTTGAGGGGAATCTCATCGTCGCCACACACAGTGGTCTCCAACAGATCGGCGATGCCCAGCTTCTCTAGGCTGTGCTCCGTCATGGCCCGCATATCCGTGGTAGCCAGAGCCAACAGGATTCCCTGCGCTTTGAACCGTTGCAATCTGCCCCGCACGTCGCCGATGGGTTCCACCAGATCCTGCCTCTCCAACCTGTCTCGCGCCACGTCCTCCGCCTGGGAGACGAGGGCCAGGGCCCGATTCCAGTCCACGTCCTGACAGCGGTACAGTTGACTGGCCATGAGCAGGACGCATTCGTCCGTGGCTGCCAGGGTCAGCGGGCCCAGGGGATCCCACGCGTCGGTCTCTGGATCGTAGCCCAGGGTGGCGGCGAACTCTTGTCGGGTGCAGGCGTTGAGGGGGATCTGGGCCTCGAGGGCCTCCATGAGATAGCGAAACCACGCATGCCAGACCACGTCAAAGGAGATCAGGGTGCCGTCCTTATCAAAGACGATGAATGTGGGGTCGTACCGCCTCCCGACGATGGACAGCATGATGCCCTCCAGAGATGATGTACAAACGAGCATAGTATCCCATGGCTCCCCAGAGGTGTCAAAGATTGAAGACAGACATGTCAGTGTGGAATGGAACAGAAGGACGTGGGGGAGCAGATCAGCCTGGCGTCGGAATCTTCCCACGACCCTTGATTTCGTCCCGTTCCGTACCACTCCCTTTGCGAGGAGATATAGCGGTTGCATCAGCAATCAGACCCGCTCCCTTCCCTTGACGTGGCCTCCGCAATCGGCTACATTGAGGTACAACATTTTCCGCCAGGATGCAGAGTGAAGGAGTTGACGATGAAAATCACCGATGTCAAGATGACCACCCTGTCCTTTGGACGGCGCGAGAGGCCCATTCGCAATGCCATCCTCACATACCCCCATCGTGGCGTCTCCCTGGTACGGGTAGAGACCGACGCCGGGATCGTGGGCCACGCCTTTGGGGGGCGGCGCAGCTATGTAGAGGGCCCCCTCCGCGAGGCCATCCTGGGCGAGGACGCCTTTGACACGGAGCGCTGTTGGCAAAAGATGTATGGCAGCTGGCGCAAGCCCGTGGCTAAAGGAGACGTGATCACCTCCATCGGTGCCGTGGATATCGCCATCTGGGACGCCGTGGGCAAGGCCCTGGACAAGCCCGTGTACAAGGTGCTGGGCGGCTTTACCGACCGCATCCGCGTCTATGCCGCCGGCGGATACTATCAGGAGGGCAAGGATATCGACGAGCTGGTAGGGGAGATGATGGGCTATGTGGAGGCGGGACACCGCGCCGTCAAGATGAAGATCGGCGGGGCACCCCTGGAGGAGGACGTGGCCCGGGTGCGGGCAGTCGTGGAGGCCGTGGGCCCCGGCGTGGAGGTGATGATCGATGCCAACAACGCCTGGAGCGCCTACGAGGCCATCCGTTTCGGGCGGGCCGTGGAGGATCTGGGTATCTATTGGTTCGAGGAGCCCGTACACCCCGACGACATACCCGGGCATATAGAGGTCAAGCGGGCGCTGGATATCCCCGTGGCCGCTGGGGAGAACGAATACACGCGCTTTGGCTGCCGCGACCTGATCGCCAATCGAGCCGTGGACATCCTGCAGGCAGACTCGGTGACCACCGGCGGGATCACGGAATGGCGCAAGATCGCGGCCATGGCCGGCGCCTATCACATCCCCATGGCGCCGCATGGCAACCCCCACATGTCCGTGCACCTCATGGGCTCCATTCCCAACGGCCTCATCATGGAGACCTATCCTTCCGTGTCGGGCCATATGGCCGAACTGGTGGCCATCCCCGAGGTAGAGGAGGGTTACATCATCATTCCCGACCGTCCGGGGCTGGGTCTGGTGCTCAACGAGGACGCCGTTAAAAAGTACCGCGTCGCATGAAACCATATCAAGGAGGCAAGATGAAAATCACGGATATAAAAGTACTCCCCGTGGATCGCTATCTTTTCGTCCAGGTTTATACGGACGAGGGGCTGGTGGGTCTGGGCGAGTCGGGGGCCTGGGGCTATCTGGAGGCCTCTGGACAGGTGGTGGAGGATTTTAGTCGCTACCTGATCGGCAAAGACCCCCTGCGCATCGAGCACCACTGGCAGTACCTCTATCGCTGCATGCACTTTCGCGGCGCGGCCATCATGGGCGCCCTGAGCGCCATAGATATCGCCCTGTGGGACATCGCCGGCAAGTACTTTGGCGTACCCGTCTACCAACTGCTGGGGGGCAAGTGCCGGAATAAGGCCCGCGTCTACTACCACGTATTCGGCAGCACCAAGGAGGAACTGATCCAGGGCTGTGTGGCGGCCAAGGAGAAGGGCTTTACCGCCGTGGGCCACCTGACGCCCTTTTTGGATGAACCCCGCACCAAGCCCTATTTCAAAACCCATGCAGACAAAATTCAGGACGCGGTGGAGACGGTGAGGGATTATCGTCAGGTCTTGGGGGACCAGGTGGATCTGTGCATCGAGATTCACCGCCGGCTGGAGCCCACCGAGGCCATCGCCTTGGGGCGGGGCATCGAACCCTATCACCCCTTCTTCTTCGAGGATCCCATCCGCCCCGACGCCTTTGACGCCATGGCAGAGGTGGCGCGGCACATCGACATCCCCATCGCCACGGGAGAACGGTTACACACCATCCACGAGTTCGAGATGCTGCTGACGCGGGATGCGGTACAGTACGTGCGCCCCGATGTGTGCCTGGCCGGCGGCATCACCCACACAAAAAAGATCGCCGCCCTAGCCGAGGCCCACTATGCCCAGGTGGTGCCCCACAATCCGCTCAGCCCCGTGAGCACGGCAGCCTGCGTGCAGCTGGCGGCCTGCATTCCCAACTTTGCCCTCCAAGAGTATCCCCGAGGTGAGGGCGAGCCGCCCAAGAGCGAGATCGTGCGCAGCACGCTGGAACTGGAGGACGGCTTCCTCATCGTGCCCGATGCACCGGGCATCGGCGTGGAACTGAACGAGGAA
>JAWLEV010000135.1:0-4260 GCA_041685915.1 Anaerolineae bacterium
GGGATTTTAGCCAGGGAGATGAAAGCCACTATAATATCGATAGATGATCATTGGGAGTTGTTAGATGACAGAGGGTATCATAACGGAAATCCAGCGCTTCTCCGTGCACGATGGTCCCGGCATCCGCACCACGGTCTTTTTGAAGGGGTGCAATCTGCGCTGCTTCTGGTGTCACAATCCAGAGACCCAGAACCCGCGGCCGGAGTTACAACTCTTTCTCGACCAGTGCATCGGCTGCGGGGCGTGCTTTGAGGTCTGCCCCAAAGAGGCGCACGTCCTGGAGGATGGGCAGCGGGAATTCCATCGGGAGTTGTGCGTGGGCTGTGGGAGGTGCGCCGAGACCTGTTACGCCAAGGCCCTGGTGCTCATCGGGGAGCGCATGACGGCGGATGAGGTGGTGGAAGAGGTGCTGCGCGACCGCTCCTTCTACGAGACGTCGGGGGGCGGGGTGACCCTATCGGGCGGCGAGCCCCTGCTGCAGCCCGATTTCAGTTACGAGATACTGGAACGCTGCCAGCAGGAGGGGGTCCATACGGCCATCGAGACGGCGGCCAATTTTCCCTGGGAGCGCGTCGCTTCCATATTGCCCGTCACCGACCTGGTGATGATGGACGTCAAGGTGATGGACTCTGATCTGCATCGGGAGTGCGCGGGGGTGGGAAATGAGCGCATCCTGGCCAACGCCAGGCGTCTGGGAGAGGTGGGCAAGGCCCTCATCGTGCGCACGCCCATCATCCCGGGCGTCAACGATACGGAGGAGGAGGTGGCGGCCATCGCCGCCTTTGTCAGCGAACTGCGCAACCTCTTGTATTATGAATTGCTCCCCTTTCATCCCATGGGCGGGGATAAATACAGAAGCCTGGGACTGGAATATCGAGCTGATGGCCTGGAGCGGCCTTCCAAAGAGGTGATGGACCACCTCGCGGAGCATGCCCGGGGCTTTGGCATAGAGGTTCAACATAGATGAGATATAGACACTGATAATTTTAGGGGGATTTTGAGGTAATGGCTTCTATAACTGAAAAACTGACGTATAGGGAGCGCCTGGAGGCGCTTCGAGAGACCAAGGCGGAACATACCAGGGAGAAACAGGAAGTCATCGGGACCATGGATCACGATGACCATGGCCTGATTCTGCCCCCGCCCGATCGGCGCGAGGTGGTGGAGACCATGAGTTCGTCCGGGATGCCCATCACGGATGTCCTGATCGACGGGTTCGAGCCCAAGAGCAATCACCCCAGTGGCGGCTTTTTTGGGCCCAGGGCGGTGGCGGAGAACTATCGGGCACTTTTGGAGGCTCATCCACCCTATGTGGACCCCATGAGCTCCATCCTGGGTGGATATTGCGTGAACTTTAACTCCTATCGGGAGGTGGGCTGGAACCCGGACCTGGACTATGCGCATCTGCGCGAGGAACAGGAAAAGTATCAGTTGGTGACCGGCATCGGGGCCACGCAGCACTTTTGCCAGGATCTGGAGATCGGGCTGGAGATCGGCTTTGGTGGCCTCCTGGACAAGATCGCGCGCCATCGTGAGGAGAACCCCGAGCGCGTCGACTTTTACGATGCCCTGGAGGACATTGTGCGGGGCATACAGGCCTGGATCCGCACCAACGTGGAGGAGGCCCGCGAGCGGGCCGAGGATGAGGAGAATCCCCAGTTGCGCGATAACCTGCTGGAGTTGGCCGACTTTAACGAAAAGTTGATCACCGAGCCGCCGGAGACCTTTCAGGAGGCGTGCCAGTGGATCACGTGGTTCGACATGGCGGCCAGGATGTACAACGGCAGCGGCTCTTTGGGCAGGCTGGACGTGCTGCTGCAGCCCTTTTACGAGCGTGACATAGAGGAGGGTATCCTCACGAACGAGGAGGCCGTATTCCACCTGGCCTGCATGTTGTTGTTGGACACGGCATATTTCAGCGTGGGGGGATACGATGCGGAAGGGAACGACGTGACCAACGAGGTATCCTACCTGATCCTCGAGGCCACCCACAGATTAAAGTGCCCCGTCAACCTCGGCGTGTGTGTGGGCGAGGGGATCGATTCCGGGCTGCTGCGCCGCGGCGTAGAGATCCAGTTCGACGATAAGAAGGGCCAGCCCAAGTTCTTGGGCGCCGACAATCTGGTGGAGGACTTTGCCCGCAACGGCTATTCGCTGGAACTGGCGCGCCAGAGGGCCTACGCTGGCTGCCATTGGTTCGCCCTGCCGGGCCGGGAATACGCCCTGAACGACTGTATCAAGATCAACTTTGGGGCCGTGTTCCAGGTGGCCTGGGAGGAGATGTTTGCCGACGAATCGGTAGAGCCCGGCGTGGACGAACTGTGGAAGCGCTTTGAGAAGCATATGCAGCGCGCCGTCGAGGTGATCGCTGAGGGACTTGACTTTCACATGGAGCATATGCACGAGGTCTTTCCCGAGTTGGTCCTCGACCTCCTCTGCCATGGGACCATCGAGCGGGGGCTGGATGCCTCCCACGGTGGCGTGGACTATGTGAACTTTGGTGTGGATGGGGCCGCGTTGGCCACGGTGGCCGACTCCTTTGCCGCCCTCGAGCAGCGCATCGAAAAAGAGGGCCTGATGACCTGGGACGAGATAAGAACCCATATCGACAATGATTGGGAGGGGCCGGAAGGGGAGCGGGCGCGGCTGATGATGAAAAACATCGATCGTTACGGCAGCGGCGGCTCCCTGGGCGACGAGTACGCGGAGCGCGTCGTACAAACTTTTGGCGACGCCGTCAAGGCCAAGCCCACGCCGGCCGGCTACAACATGATTCCCGGCATCTTTTCCTGGGCCAACACCATCCCCATGGGGGAGAACCTGATGGCCACGCCCAACGGCCGCCACGCCGGTGAGCCCATATCCCATGGGGCCAACCCCGATCCCGGCTTTCGGGAGGATGGGGCCCCCACGGCCATGGCGGTGGCCATCGCCATGGTGCAGCCCGGATGGGGCAATCCGGCGCCCATGCAGATCGAACTGGACCCCCAACTTTCCAGGGATGAGGGGGGCAT
Organism: Anaerolineae bacterium; assembly: GCA_041685915.1. Classification (GTDB taxonomy): domain Bacteria; phylum Chloroflexota; class Anaerolineae; order UBA1429; family UBA1429; genus JAWLEV01. The sequence goes on from JAWLEV010000135.1 coordinate 3,015, forward strand.
CGAGAACGTGATGAACCTCATCCAGACGCACATGAACCTGGGGGGGACCGAGATCAACATGAACGTCATGGACTCGGAGAAGGTGCTGGAAGCCAACGAGGACCCCGAAAAGTATCCGGACCTGATCGTGCGTGTGACGGGGTTCAGCGCCTACTTTGCCAGTCTGTCCGACGAATACCGTCAGTTGGTGGTGGATCGCATCCTCTCCGAGGGATAAAGCGATTTTTCAGAGCAGGTCGGATCACGAATCCGACCTGCTCTGATGCGGCTATTCTCGTGGCAGCCACTGAATGCGCACCATCTTTTCCAACCTTGCGAATTCGGGATCTCCCGTTACCAATATCCCCTCTGTTTCCATGGCCAGGGCCGCCGCAAAGGCGTCTGCATAGGCCAGTGGATGCTCCGCTTTGATTGCCGCTGCGCGCAGGGCCAACTCTCGTCCCACGCAGACGATCTCGACGGCGGTCGCTTGCAGCGTTGCCACCGCCTGATACACCTTTTCCTTGCCCCATCGACGCTCTACGATATACGCGACTTCTCCCACGTTCACCCAGTTGATGCGTAGCGTCACATCTTCTTGCTCTGCCTTTTGCAGCAGCGTTCTGACTTTATCGCTTCCTGGCTCGCTTCCCAACACGGCGAGGACCGCATAGCTGTCGAGCACATAGGTATCATCCATGCCGCGTCTCCTCGCGTGCTCGTTCCCGTGCCCGTTCGGCCAGCAGATCTGCCGTCAACGAGGGACCGTCGGCCAGCATGCCCTCCAGGGCCTGAACCGGATCGTCGGGGAGGGGGAGTAACACCAGCACGTCGCCGAACTCGACGATCTGGACGTACGTTCCCTCTTTGATGCCGTATTTTTCTCGGAGTTCTTTGGGGATGACGGCCCATCCTTTGCTTGACACCTTGGCTATATGCATCGCTTCCTCCTATGCATTATCTGTAAAATAATTATACTATGCAGATATAATTTATACAATAGAAGAATTTGTATAACGAAATATCCAACGGTATGTCCTGATGAGCGAAAAGATATATCTTCTCTGGGGCATTTTGGGTTTTGTGGATCGCCAATGGGCAAACTATTCTTTTCCATCCGTAAATTTTTTCGGAAAATCCTTGACAAATGTGAGGAGATGTGCTATTATAATGGGTGCAAGGCTTCGAGAGGTTGAAGCTTTTGCTCTCGATCATTCGTTAAGAGGCGAGGCAAGGTGAACGGAAAGCCGAACGCGAGTTCGGTGGC
>JAWLEV010000136.1:0-4241 GCA_041685915.1 Anaerolineae bacterium
AGCACCACGCCCTCCATGGGAGCGGCGATCTCGCGCAGGCGGCGCTGTTCCAGCAGGGCGTCGCGGGCGGCCTGGGCCTGGGCCACCCTGGCCCGAACGGCGGCAATCTCCCTGTCGGTGGCCCCGGCCTCCAGCCGCTCCAGGTGCGCCTCGGCCACGGCCATCTGCGCCTCGCCTTGTGCGCGCCCGGCCTCCGCCTCTATGACCCGGCCCCGCAGTTCCTGGGGGTTCTCCCGCTGCCGATAGAGGTGACCAAGGGTGGCCTCCAGCGTCTCCTGCCGGGCCGTGGTCGCGTTGACGTTCACCCAGGCCTTCCACCAACCGATATGGGCAAGGTGGCCCTTGTCCGGGAGTTCGACGTGGACCGTCTCGTAGATGGGTTCCCCCGAGGGGTCGGTGCCCACGGGTACCTTTACGTCGTCGCCCTCGTATCCCCACTCTCGCAAAAAGGCATCGACCTGCTCCTTGGGCTGCTTTCGATCCTCCTTGAGGGCCAGGGCCTGCTCAAGTTTGTGTCGATTGGCGGCCAGTTCGCCCTCCGTGGTGATGATCTGCAGATCGATCTGCTGAGGGTTATGCAAAAGGGCGCGGGTATCGGTCACCGTTTGCCGGGCCACGTCCGCGGCCGTACCGGACTGAGTCACCTGGGCCTCGGCCACGGCGACCTGGCCCGGGCGCGCCCCCGCCCGGGCCCGATCGAGCCCGGCCTGCGCCACGGCGATGGCCGCCTCGGCGGCCCGTATCTGGGCATCCAGGAGGGAAGTGTCCAGGCGCACCACCACCTGGCCCTCGGTCACCGGCTCCCCCTCCACGGCTGCCATCTCGACGATCTGGCCCCCCACCTCGCTGGCCACGTCCACTGCCTCCGCCTGGACAACGCCAGAGGCCGTGAGGGGCACTTTATCCTCGGCGGCATCCCGCTGTAGCCCCGCGCTCTCGCGGATCTTGGCGGGGAGTTCGAGACGATCCTGGACCAGCAGGGGCATAGGCCACTGCCCCGTCATCACGACGTAGGCCGCAGCGCTCAATATGAGGAGGGAGAGGATGATGCCCCATGCGATGCGGCGGCGTCGCCCATGGTCGGTCTGGTTTTCTGTGGTCATGTCAGTTCCTCTATCACGTCAAAGTATAAATCTACAAGATACCGTTAGATCCGAAACCTCTCGTCGCGCAGGGCTAAAGCCGCAGCGCTACCTAGCTGCGCCCGCTCAAGCGGGCTTTTGGGCCTTTACAGATCCGAACATTAAAGACTGGCTGCACTGAAAGAACCACAAAAAGCTGCCTGGCACTTACAATCGATCTTCCAAGGATTATTGCCTTTGCGTGTAGAATAGATTATTCTGTTGCCATTTATCCTACAAGTGCCAGGCAGCTGAACGCCTCATCCCCCACGCGCCGTCACCGAGGAGATGAACACGTCCTCCAGGGTGGGGGCGATCCACTCGATGTGGTTCACACGTATGCCCTCGTCCTCCAACAATCGCCATATCTTGGGTTTATACTGCTCGGCGTCGGGCACCACGGCGTGGATCTGCACACCGTAGAGGGCCACCTCGTCAAAGGGGATATGCCCCTCGCTTTTGGCTCGCTGCAGGACGCGCATGGCCCCGTCGCTGTCATCGCAATCGATCTCCAGCACATGGCCCCGCATCTCGGTCTCTTTGAGTCGGTCGGGGGTGTCCAGGGCTACCAGGCGTCCCTCGCTGAGAAAGCCCACCCGCTGGCACAGTTCCGCCTCGTCCATATAGTGGGTGGTGACCAGGACCGTGACCCCCTCATCGGCCATCCTGTATATCAACTCCCAGAACTCGCGGCGGCTGATGGGATCCACGCCGGCCGTGGGCTCGTCCAAAAAAAGGACGTCGGGATGGTGCACGATGGCACAGCCCAGGGCCAGGCGCTGCTTCCAGCCACCGGAAAGGTTGCGGGTGATCTCGTTCTCTCGGCCGCGTAACCCGGCCATCTCCAATATCTCTTCCTGCCGCTGGCGCAACGCGGACGGGGGAAGCCCGTAGGCCAGGCCATAAAAGCGGATATTCTCCCTGGCGGTCAGTTCATTGTACAGGGTGAAGGATTGGGACATATAGCCCACGTGGGCCTGCATGGCCTTGGCCTCGCGGCTCGGATCATAGCCCAGCACGCGGCAGGTCCCCTCAGAGGGCCTGACCAAGCCCAGCAGCATGTGGATGGTGGTGGTCTTGCCGGCGCCGTTGGGCCCCAGCCAGCCATAGACCTCCCCCCTGCTGACAGTAAAACTCACGCGGTCCACGGCGACAAAGTCACCAAAGCGTTTGGTCAACCCCTCGGCGACGATGGGGTGCTGCACATCCCGCGTCTCCTCCTCCCGTCCCCTCCCGAATATCCTCATAGGGATCTCTCCGCTCGCTTGCCTATGAGACTGATAAAGGCCTCCTCCATGTGGGGCGCGATCTCGCGCATGCCCCGACACGTCATGTCCTGGGCTTCCAGGGCAGCCTCGATCTCCCCCTGGCGTATACTCGGATCGTCCACAAAGACGTGCAGCATCTGGCCATAGGTCTGAATTTCCAGTACGCCGGGCAACTCGGCGACCACCTTTTGCGCCCGCCGCAGATCCGAGGGCGTGAATTCCAGAAGGCGCCCCGGCACCTTTTTTCGTATCACCGCGGGAGTATCACAATCAAGGATGCGCCCCTCGTACATGAGGGCCACCCGGGTGCAGCGCTCGGCCTCGTCCATATAGGGGGTGCAGACGAGGATGGTCACCCCTTTTTCCGCACGCAGATCGCCCAAAAGGTTCCAGAATTCGCGGCGGCTGACGGGATCGACGCCCAGGGTGGGCTCGTCCAGCATCAACACCCGGGGCTCGTGTATCAGGCTACAGGCCAGGGCCAGTTTCTTTTTCATACCTCCGGAGAGGCGGCCCGCCAAACGGTCGGTAAACTCGCGCAGGCCGGCGAATTCGAGCAATTCCGGGATGCGCTGGCGCTTGGCAGCACGGCTCACGCCCTGCACATTGGCAAAGAAGCGTATGTTCTCCATCACGGTCATGTCGGCGGGCAGGGCGAACTGCTGGGCGATATAGCCCACGTTCTCGCGGATGGCGTACGTATCGCGCATAGAATCGTAGCCCAGGATGCCGCTCTCGCCGCCGGTGCGGCTCAGCAGCCCCAGAATCACGCGGATGGTGGTGGTCTTGCCGGCACCGTCGGGCCCGATGAGGCCAAAGGTCTCCCCCCGCTGCACCTGCAGATCGATGCCATCGATGGCGGTGAGGGCCCCCTCACGGACGGAGAACGTTTTTATCAAATCATGGGCCGAGATCGTTATGTCTTTATCTGACACACATTTTCCCCTAATCCAGTCGTTTGTTAAAAGTCAGGGTAGAGAGGGCCACGACCACCACGGTATAAACCACGAGCACCAGCACATCGCTGCGCATAAAGGAAAAGCCCACCCCCTTGGTGATGATGCCCCGGGCGATGCGGGTGAAATAGGTGGCCGGGATCAAGTCGCCCACAGCTCTCACGACAGGGGGCATGGGCGCGCGCGGATAGATGAGCCCCGTGAGCAGCATGCTCAGCATCATCAGGAAGAGGCTCATCTGTTCGGCCTGCTTTTGATTCCTGGCCACGGTGGAGACCAACAAGCCCAGGCCCAACCCGGAGATGATAAAGAGCGTCGACAGCCAGATGAAAAGGGGAAGGCTGCCCCTAAAGGGCACGCCGAACCAAAAGACCCCTGCCGCCACGAGGATGAGCATATCCAGCATGGTCAACAGGAGGTTGGGCGCCATCTTGCCCACGATGAGTTCAAAGGGACGAATGGGTGTGACGAGGAGTTGTTCCAGTGTGCCCATCTCCCGCTCCCTGACCACGGCGATGGCCGCCTGGCTGATGGACATGGTCTGCAGGAGCATGGCGGCGATCCCGGGCACGATGAATATCATGTCGTTCAGGTTGGGATTGTACAGGACGCGCGCCGAGGTGGTGAGGGGGAGAGAGGTCATACCCCCCGCGCCCATGCGCTCCACCTTTTGGATCAACATATCCATGGACCTGGCCTGGGCGATGGACATGGCCGCGCTGTAGCCGGACTTTACTGTGAAGGAGTCGGAGCCGTCGATGATGATGAGGGCCTGGGCCTTTTCCTGCTCCACCTGCGCGGCGAAATCGGGGGGGATGACGAGGCCAGCCCTGGCCTCTCCCTCATCGATGGCCCGAAGGACCTGCTCCTCATTCTCCACATGGATCACCACGTCG
>JAWLEV010000057.1:0-18674 GCA_041685915.1 Anaerolineae bacterium
CCCCATGAGAAGCCCGGTCTCGCCGACGAGGGGGCGAGTCTGCGGGCCGCCCTGCAGGATCCCATCGCCTCCGAACCCCTCTGCGAGTGCGTCGATCCCCAGGATCACGTGGTGGTCGTCTTTAGCGATATCACCCGCCCCATGCCCAACGACCGCGTGCTTCCCGTCCTGCTGGAGGCCCTGGATCACGTGCCTCGTGACAACATCCTGTTTCTGAATGCCCTGGGAACGCACCGCCCCCAAAACCAGGAGGAACTGGACGAGATGTTGGGCGCCGAGATAGCCCGTGGCTATACCATCCTGCAACACGATGCCTGGAACGATGAGGAACTGGTCGACCTGGGCGAGACATCCTATGGTCACCGCGCGCTTATCAACCGCCATTATCTGGAGGCCACTTACAAGATCCTCACCGGCTTTATCGAGCCCCACTTTTTTGCCGGGTTCAGCGGTGGTCCCAAGGCCGTGCTGCCGGGTATCGCCGGCTTTGAATCCATCATGGATAATCATGGCTACGAGATGTTAAAGCATCCTTTGGCCACGTGGGGCAGGCTGGAGGGAAATCCCGTGTACGAGGAGACGCGGGAGGTGGCGGCCATGACGGAGCCCGATTTCCTGCTCAACGTCACCCTCAACCGACGGCGGGAGATCACGGGAGTCTTTGCGGGCGACATCTGGCAGGCCCATGCACAGGGCACCGACTTTGTGGCCCGTAGCGCCATGGTCCCTGTGGAGGATCCCTACGACATCGTCCTCACCACCAACAGTGGGTACCCCCTGGACATCAACCTCTATCAGTCGGTCAAGGGCATGTCCGCTGCCATGCAGATCGTCAAACCCGGGGGGAGCATCGTTATCGCTGCCGAGTGCCAGGACGGTGTGCCCGAGTGGGGCGAGTATGGCGATCTGGTACAGGAGGCGGGGTCCGTGCAGGGCATCCTCGATATCATCGGGCAGCCCGGTTACCGGCGGCGCGATCAGTGGGAGGCCCAGATTCAAGCCATCGTGCAGCAAAAGGCCGACGTCTATGTCTACAGCGACGGTCTGTCGGATAAGCAGACGCGCCGCATGCTCCTCACGCCCTGCCACGACATCGAGGGTACCCTGGCCGATCTGCGGCATAAATACGGACCGAAGGCACGACTGTGCGTGTTGCCCGAAGGCCCCCAGACCATTCCCTATTTGGTGGAGGAGGCGTCGTGAGCTGACTGGCACTTTTACAGGGATCACGGTGGAGAATCCCGCGCCATGTGTGATAGGGCTAAATCTATAGAGATGCGCTGATACGTGCCGGTCAGCTGAATGCTCGAGGGATTTACAAGATTTGTGGTGGATGCTTAATACGCCGCCCTGGACAGATGAGGAGGTTTTACCATGTCCCGCAGAGAACTATACGTTATCCCCAGGCCGAAAGAGATCGAATGGCAGGAGGGCACCTTCACGCTGGACGACAAGACCCAGATCGCCCTGCTGCCCGAGGCGGGCGAGGCGGAAGCCTTTGCCGCCCGCAGTCTCCGAAAAGAGATAGAGGAGGTCACCGGACTCGATCTGCCTCTGATCAAGATAAGCCGCCCCGTGCGCGAGGATAACTTGATTCTGCTGACCGCCGAAGATGCGGCGGCGGAGGATTATCTGGAGAAGCCCGTGCCCTGGGCCGAGGATGTCGGCGAGGAGGGAGCCGATGGGGAGCAGGTTTACCACGTTCACGTCTCCCCCCGGCGCGTCATCGCTGGCGGGGAAGGTTCGCTGGCCCTGCACTATGCCGTACAGACGCTGCGCCAGGTGGCGCGCACGGAACATGTCCGCTGGCCCGTTTTCTCCATTCGCGACTGGCCCTCGCTGGCCTACCGGGGCGTGATGCTGGATATCTCCCGGGGCAAGGTGCCCACCCTGGAGACCTTGAAGCGGATGATCGATTGTCTCAGCCTGTACAAGATAAACGTGCTACAACTCTATACGGAACATACTTTTAAATCGCCCCATCACCCCCGCATCGGCGAGGATTGCGGATCCCTGACCAGCGACGACATCCTGGCCCTGGACGACTATGCGCATCGGCGTCACGTGGAACTGATGCCCAACTTGCAGTCCTTTGGCCACCGCAGCCACACCCTGAACACGCCGGGATACACCCACCTGGCCGAGTTGGACGCGGCCCGCTGGTCCCTGTGTCCCGTGGATGAGGGCACGTATGACCTGCTAAAGGATCTATACGATGACCTCCTGCCCGCCTTTCGCTCCAGGATATTCAACGTGGACTGCGACGAGACGTGGGACCTGGGCAAGGGGCGCTCGGCAGAGGCCGTGGCCGAGCGGGGCGTAGGCCGCGTCTATCTGGAGCATATCCTGCGCCTCCGTGAGTTGGCCGCGCATCATGGCTGCCGAATCCAGCTGTGGGGAGATATCCTCCTCAACCACCCAGAGTTGATATCCGAGCTGCCAGAGGACGTCATATTGTTGGATTGGCACTATCAGGCCAGCGATGACTACCCTTCCGTGCGCACCTTTGGCCAGAGCGGACGCGACTTTTGGGTCTGCCCGGGAACCTCTTCCTGGAACGCCCTGTTCCCCCGCATCGAGAACGCCAACGTCAACATCCGCACCCTGGCGCGTTTGGGCGAGCGACATGGCGCCGAGGGGCTGCTGAACACCGACTGGGGCGACCACGGCCACTACCAGCCTCTTGGGCTGTCCTGGTACGGTTATGTCTATGGCGCGGAACAGTCGTGGACGGGCGGAGAAACAGAGGATGCCGACTTTGAGGCCCGCTTTGGCCCCCTCTTTTTCGGCATCGGGGGATCATCTGTGGTGGAGGCCATGAGACGCCTCGCCGCGCTTAACACCCTTCCCGGTATGGAGCGTAGAAATGCCAGCAACAGTATCTATGCCCTGCTCGATGAGCCCCTGGTGGGGGAGATGGTGGAGCACATTCCGGCAGAGACCCTGGAAGAGATCGTAAAAGTCTGTCGGGATACGCAACAGGATCTGCGCAGCGCCCTGTCCCGGAGCCGCGTGCCCCTGACCATCGAGGAGATGATCTATTCGGTGGATATGATGTCCTATGCCGTCAAAAAAGTCCGCACCTCCCAGGCCATACGGGAGGATCTGGATGCCCTGGCCCAGGGAGCGGAACGAGAAGAGGAGCGCCTGCGAGAGGCCGTCTCCGCCCTGCGTAACCTGGACGCCGAACTGGTACAGCTGAAGCAGGACTTTGAGGCCGTCTGGCTGCGGCGGGCGCGGCGCGCCGAGATGTCCATCACCCTCGACCATTTTGCTAGGCTCCGGGAGCGCTATGCCCGGGCCGAGGCCTGGCTGAAGGAGCGGCTGGAGAAACTTGAGGCGGGCCAGACGCCGTCCTACGATCTGAGCGCCTACGGGGAGGAGGCCCAGGAATATGAAATCCTGGGACAGGGTTTTTGGCGGCGCATGCGCGAGGCGGGCGTCTCCCTGGATTGAGTATCAGTCCAGGGTCAGGATCTGTTTCAGATCCTCCTGCACCACGCGCATCTGATGAGGCGACAGGGGATGCTCCTGCTCGTCCTCGCCAGCGAGCCAGCGTCTCAGGGTCCTCTTGTGCCAGCGCAGGCGGCGTCGCTCCCTTTGGGCGCGCTCCGCATATCCCCCTTCCGTCAGTGATTTATAGAGATAGTATCGGGCCAGCAGCCGTCGCACCTCGTTGCGCAGTCCCATGCGCAGCGCCCTGCTGAGCGCGTCTATGGCCCCCTCCGGGTCGTCGCCCTGGGCCTGTGCCATGCCCAGGGCGAACTGGGCCTGGGGCAGATAGGGGGCGATCTCCAGCGCTCGCTCCAGGGGGGCTATGGCCCGTCTCGCCTCTGCCTTTTTCAAGAGCGTCATGCCCAACTCGGCATGGCCATAGTACAGTTTTGGGCACAGGTCGATGAGGCGGCGGCATGCTTCCAGGGCCTTCTCATAATGTCCCCTCTGGCGATGAATAACTGTACGCAGATGGTAGGTGGGGCAGAAATCGGGATCCTCCTCTTCCACAGAGCGCAACAGGGCCAGCGCTTTGCCGTCCTCTCCCCGTTCGTAGGCTTGTCGCGCCCGGCGAAAGTCCAGCGAGGTGGACTGGACGAGGCCCAGTCCCAGTATCACGGCCCCCAGGCCACAGAGGATAACCAGGGCGGTGTCGATCCATGGGTGGAGGAAGGGAAGGGGCCAAAGGGAGATGACAAAGGCCAGCAGCAGCAGGGCGATGACACCCCCCACGCGGCGTCGGAGGGAGGTGCCATATCCCAGGCCCCGCATGGCCCGGCGATGTCGGTGAAGGGCCAGAATACCCCCAATGAGAGCAACAAAAAGCCCTCCATAGGTGAGGAGGCGTAGCCCTCGGCGCCACGCTGCGGGGGCAATGTCCGGGCTCATCCAGGCCATGGAGGCGATCAAAAGCCCCCCCACGATCATCAGCAGTTCCCAGGGGATGCGGCGCGTGGGGGGGAATCTGTCTCTACTCATACGGTTCTCCATGGGAGCATAGGATGGTCGGATGACCGCTGCAGCCGCTGTTGACGGAATAGAACATATGTTCTATAATCTTGGTAGGGGTGCAGGGCCTTGCGCCCCTACTTTTTGCCTTCTCACAGCAGGAGCCCACCATGCGTGATGACGAGATAGATACCCTGATAGCCTTTCTTCAACGCATCCAGGAGGATCAGTACCTCAGCCTCAAGGGCTTGGCCCGCCGTCTGGGCTTCTCCGCCGGCCACCTCTCCATGATCTATTCGGGCAAGAGACGTCCCGGCATGCGCTTCATGCGCGCCGTCTTTGAGCACTTTCCCGAGATCCGTTCCCATCTCTCGCCCCTCTCCTCGCCAGAGGACGACGACTGATGTGGGTGGGATTGCCTCGTGATCTTACCTTTCTTGGAGAGCGAGCATGGCGGTGACCACGGCGATCTTGAGGGCGTCGGCGAGCACAAAGGGTGCCACCCCCACCTTCCAGGCGTTGGCCATCCCGCCCACGAATCCTCTGAGCCAGGCCATACCGCAAAGATAGATGATCGTCAAGGCGCAGAGTCCCGCCACCAGACGCCGCAGCGTGGTGAAGGATTTTCTTCCCGTGCCGATCCATCCCGCCAGGGCGGCTGCGGCCGGAAAGGCCAAGAGATACCCCGCCGTGGGCGAAGCAAAGGCCGCCGCCCCTCCTACCCCCGCCGCCGTCAGTGGAGCCCCCCACAGGATCGCCTGCAGGTAAAGGATCTGGGCCGCGAGGCCCCCGCGCGCCCCGAGCACGAGGCCGCTGGCGATCACCAGCAAAACCTGGAACGTCAGGGGGACGGGAGAAAAGGGCAAAAAGACCTTTACCTGTGCACTCAGGGCGGTCGCCACGGCGAACAGGAGCACCCCAAGAATCTTTAACCAGGTGGTCGTGCGGGTGCGCCCAAGGGTGAGGGAATGCATGCCATCCTCCAGATACTACTAACGATTCACGAAATGTGAGCCCACTATAGAAGAAAGGATTGGGGCTGTCAAAAACTGGCTTTGCCCCGGGTTTGCAAAAAGACGTGCAGGATGCGGTGGAGAGCCGTGGCCACCGTGCCCAGGGCCAACAGCCAGAGGGCCGGGGCCGTCAAGCCCAGGATCAGGGCACCGACGAGGACGAGACTCCGCTCCACCCGTGTAAAGAGGCCTACCTTGCACTCTATACCGATGGCCTCGGCCCGTGCCCGTGCATAACTGACAAGGAGGGAGCCGATGGCGGCGACGGAGGCCAGCATATCGTGGGGGCCTCCCTGCCCTCGATACCACCAGCCGAGTCCCAGCAGAAGGCTGGCGTCCGCGATGCGGTCGAGGGAGGAGTCGAGAAAGGCGCCAAACCGCGTGGCCTGATCCGCTTGGCGGGCCACGGCCCCGTCGAGGGCGTCGGTGCCCATGGTGAGCAGCAAGATGATACCCCCCAGACGCAGATATCCCTGAGCGAGGAGGAGGCCGACGGATACCGCGATGACACAGCCGCCGATGGTGAGGACGTTAGCCGAGATCCCCAGGCGCGCCAGGAACGCGGCCGTGGGATCGATGACCCCCTTGAAGGTCTTTCTGAGCCACACGGTGAACATATGCTCCCTCGCTCGTCCCGGATTCAGGTCTGAAGATCGCTCTCTGAGGGGATTATCTCCCCCTGTGACTCCATTACACAGGGGGGGTCGTCCTCCGCGTCCTCATATATCGGGCATACCCGATCTCCGCCCTGCCTCTTGGCCAGGTAGAGGTCGTTGTCGGCTCGCGTCACGATTTCGTCGGCCGTTTCCCTTTTCCCCGGCCGCGACACGGCGACTCCGATGCTGACGGTGATGTGCACCGTGTGGCCGGCTACGTCAAAGGGTTCCTCGCGGATCTTTTTGCAGAGGCGCCTGGCCAGGGCGAGGGCTGCTGCTCTTCCTGTTTGAGGCGCTAGGATGATGAATTCATCGCCCCCATAGCGGGCTACCACATCCTCACGCCGCACCGTGTTGCACAGAAGGTTGGCCACGGCTCGAAGCAGGCTGTCTCCCGCCTGATGCCCATAGGTGTCGTTGATGACCTTTAAGCCGCCCTTGCTGTCGATGTCCAGCATGATGACGGCCAGTTGTTGGCCGTGGCGTGCGATGCGGCTCTTTTCGACCTGGAGGAGATGAAAGAAATGTCCGTGGTCGTACAGGCCGGTCAGGCTGTCCTGCGTGGCCAACTCTTGCATGCGTGCAAAGAGGTGGGCGTTCTGGAGGGCGATGCTCCCCTGAGAGGCGAGGACGTCAAAGACCCGCATCATCTCTGCGTCAAACTCCTCATCGCTATGTTTTGCCAACACCACCGTTGCCAGCACGTCGTCCTGTACGCTCAGATGGCGGATTTTCCAGCTCTGCCAGGGTCTACTGTTAGTCTCTTGCGGGGGGACGGCGATCTGGTGGATCTGTAACTCGTCCAGGCTAGAGTGTTGAAGGAAAGGGGCGCTGTTTGCCGCGAGGGTGAGCAGTTCATCCCGCGCCTCGGGGGAGAGGGCCTCTTTCCCGCCGGCGACGGCCAAAGGGGACGCTGTTTCTTTTCTCGGTGCGAGCAAAAGCCCTACCCCGTCGCAGGGAAGGAGGTTGAGAAATGCGTGCACCAACCCCTCCGCCATCTCTTGGAGATCCCTGATCCCCGCCAGAGCCTCACCGATGTTGCGTATGTGCTCGAGTTGTTGCTGCCGACGCGAGCGAAGTTCGCGGTTGGCCTTGCGGAGATCCTCTATCAGTTGGGCGTTGTCGCGGTGCAGGCGTCGTTTCTCCAGGGCGCGCTCGATGGTGAGGGGAATGATGCGCAGGTCGGAGAGGGGTTTTTCGAGATAGTCAAAGGCTCCCAGTCTCAGCGCATCGATGGCCGACTTTAGATCGGCATGTCCCGTGAGAATGATGATCTCGGTACCCGGGCAGAGATCTTTGGCCCGGCTCAGGATCTCTATTCCGCCGGCACCGGGCAATTTCAGATCCACGATGCCCACGTCGATGACGTTCTCTTCCAGCACGCGAAACGCCGTCTCTGTGTCCCGGGCATAGAGAACATCATAGCCCTCTGTCTTGCAGAGCCTGCCCAGCAGACGCCGGATATTCTCCTCGTCGTCAACGATCAGGACCTTCTTAGCAGCCACTCTTTACCTTTCTATGATTTCTATGCCCGAAGGCGAAGCGACGACCATCACGTGAGCGAGTCCAAGGAATAGACCGTTCTCCACGACCCCCGGGATGTTGTTCAGGGTCGACGCCAGTTCCTTTGGCGAGGAAATCTCGTCATAGTGGCAATCTATGATATAGTTCCCCTCGTCGGTCATATAGGGGCGCTCCTCGCGCAAACGCAGTTCTGTCTCGGCGCCCGTGCGTTCCACGGCGGTCCGCGTGCACCGCCAGCCGAAGCGTACGATCTCCACGGGGACCGGCGCCTTGCTACCCAATGTGGGGACGAGCTTGGAATCGTCCACGACGATGATCTCCTTTTCGGTGACCGAGGCCACGATCTTTTCTCGGAGCAGGAATCCTCCCAATCCCTTGATCAGATCGAGATGAGGATCTACCTCATCGGCCCCATCGATGGTCACGTCGATGTGCACCTCTTCCTCCAGGGTGGTGAGGGGAATCCCTTCCTCTCTGGCCAGCCGGCATGTTTGTCTGGAAGTGGGGATACCCACGATATCACGTAACGTCCCCTCGTGCAATCTTTGGCCGATGCGGAGCGTGGCATAACGCGCCGTCGTACCGCTCCCCAGCCCCACGACCATTCCCGGCATGACAAAATCGGCGGCACGGTGTCCCGCCGCCCGCTTCAGTTCCTCGATTTCCATATGCTCCTCGTATGTGTAGATACGTTCTCAGAGGAAAGATATGTGACCGTCCCTCTCACCCTTGTCCAGATTCGGTGCTCGGCAGATACTGTTTCCTCTATAATAGTATATTTCCAACAAGTCGCAAGAACGTTAACGGCGGCTAAATTGACAGTAAAGCCTCGATAAAATGACGGTCATCGCCCAACGATTTGGGATATTTGGGATAAAACTTGGGATATCCCTTATCTTGGATGTCTGTGCGTTTGACGCATTGGGAATATGGCGCTAGCATGACATCGGAGTGCCATAGTCTGGGACCTAAAATCTGGAAGGAGATGATGCCATGTTGCGAATTGCTATACTGGGCGTCGGGTGGGCGGGCACGCGCCAGGTGGAGGCCTCCCGCGAGTTGGGAGAAAAGGTGGCGGTGGCGGCCCTTGTGGATAACGATGACGAGTTCCTGGCTAAAAAGTCGGTGGCCCTGGAGGTTAACAAGACCTACATCGACTATCGGCAGGCCCTGGACGATCCCGATATCGACGCCGTGTCCATCTGCCTGCCCCATGATCTGCACGCACCCGTGGCCATAGAGGCGGCCGAGGCGGGTAAGCATATCCTGTGCGAAAAGCCCATGGCCACCACGGTGGAAGAGGCCACCCGCATGATGGAGGCCGTGGAGAGGGAGGGGGTCAGCCTCTATATCGCCGAGAACGCCGTTTATACTTCCATGGCGCGGACGCTGCGGGAGATGGTGGCCGGCGGCGAGCATATCGGCGAATTGACCTTTGCCTCCATGGTCGCCGGCTTTCACGCCCTCGACTATGGCTATCCGGGGCGCCGTAGCTGGCTCTCCACGCCTAAAGAGGGAGGAAGCGGCACCTGGCTGCTCCACGGCATCCATACTATGGCCAAGCTGCGCTATGTCCTTGGCGAGGTGGAGACGGTCTATATGAGGGAACACAAGGCGAGTTCCTTCACCCGCGAGGATCTGGAGGGCACCATGTCCGGCCTGCTTACCCTGGAGAGTGGGGTGCACGTTTCCGTGGTCCAGAGCTGTGAGACGCGCCTCGAGGGGCAACTGCGCGGTTTTCGACTCCACGGCGATGGGGGAAGCGTGCGCGCCTGGCGAGAGGGGTATCAGGTCTTTTCCCACGATCTGTCGGAACATCAAGTGCCTCCCATACGCGCTTATGAGGAGCAATCCCTCTCCAGTTATGCCCTGGAACTGGAGGCCTTTGCCGATTATGTCACGGGCGATTCGGTGGGCCCCACCACGGCAGAAAGCGAGCGACGCAGCCTGGCCATCGTGCAGGCCGGTTACGAATCGGCCGAGAGCGGTCAGCCCATCAACCTGCAGGAACGCTTTGGCGAACTCTAGATCAACGCGAATAGAATGTCCTTCGATGTCTGCTGGGCTGCGGCGGCTGTGGGGGGTTCTTTTTCCTGAGACGCCAGCCCACCAACAGCCCGGCGACGAACCCGCCGATATGGGCGAACCAGGCCACCCCACCCGTCGTGCCCATCATGCCCAGGGAAGCTAGACCATTGAATACCTGTAACACGAACCAGAATCCGAGGACGATGATGGCCGGTAGTTCGACGAGGCGGATAAAGCGGAAGACAAAGATAAGGGTGCGTACACGGGCGTGGGGAAACAGCGCCAGATAGGCCCCAAGTACCCCGGCCACGGCGCCACTGGCCCCGATGGTGGGCACCGTCGATATGGGAGAGACGGCGATCTGAGCAAAGGCGGCAGCGATGCCCGCTGCCAGGTAGAAGAGCAGAAAAGCGCCGTCTCCCATGACATCCTCTATGTTGTCGCCAAAGATCCACAGATAGAGCATATTCCCCAGCAGGTGAAGCCAGCTTCCGTGCATGAACATGGAGGTCAGCAAAGTGGTGGCCTCTGACAGGCCGAGTCCGCTAGTCACCTCGTTGGGGATCATGCCCCCTCGCATGATCAATTCCACTGCCGCCTCCTGGGGCAGGGAGAACTGGTAAAGGAACACCAGTACGTTGAGCGTGATGATGGCCACGTTCACGACGGGGAATCGTCGCCTTGGGTGCACGTCCCCGATGGGGATCATCCTCTCGTTTCCTCTTCCGTTATCTCACAAATATGTCTTGTGGAGGCAGACTTTTTCATGGGGCGAACGCCTCCGTCACCTCCCTGGCCATCTCTGCCCACTTCCACAGGCGCTGGGGCTGATAGCGCACGGTACTGATGTCCTTCATGATCACCTCCACCACACATCCCTGCGCCTTTTCCAGAACCTGGACCAGTTCCTCCCGCGCCTGCGTTGGGTTCCACGTGTCCTGGGCAAAGACGGCGGGATTCGGTTTGTGAGAAAAGACGTAATCATCCCCCACATTCCCCACTGCCACGTCCACATCGATCCAGGGGCTCATAGAAATTTTGCGCAGGTTGGGCACGCTTTGCAACATATCGACCTTTGCGTGGAGGGGCTCGCAGCAGCCATAGTAGGTCAGGCCGAACCGTTCCAGCCAGCGCTTCTCGTATTGTAGGGCGAACTCTCGATGCATCTCGGGCGACACGTCGGAGAATATCTGTGCCGTGGCACAGCCCCACAGATCCCGGGGACGTACGTGGTGGGGGTCGTAATCTGGCGCGGGAAGGTCGTCTGTGTAGCCATAGCCCCCAGAGCCGATGCGCACGTTCCCATCATTTCGAGACAGCAATCCCTGTTCCTCGCACTGATCGAGGCGCGAGAGATAGGCCCGTATCAGGCGTTCCATGGCCGCGTGCACCAGTCGGGGCCGCGTGACCATATCCACCATCGCCTCCTCCACACCCCACCAGCGGATCAGTTCATCCCAGGGGGCGAACCAGAATCCGGGCGCGCCCCGCTTTTCCACGGGCAGGATATCGCCCAAGAGGTTATTTAGGAACTGATAGTTGCGTTCCGTGGCCTCGGCGTCATATTCGACGCGGGGCCTCTGGATCTTTTTCAGATCCTCCTCATCCTGGATCTGTAGGTGGAAGCGTCGGGAGATGATGGAACTGGCTGCGTCCGTCCTGGCAATATCCACGTCCTCGGTGATGCCAAAGCCCGTATCATGCACCACAAGGGGACAGGCGAGCACGGGCTCCACCACCATATCGCCGGACATGTGTCTCCACTGGTAGATCGTCTTCCGCAGGGCATACTCGACGGAGCAGCAGAGGGTATCGAACGTCTCGGCGTTTGGTTTCTTGGCGTCCGCTGCCCGATCTATGCCATACTCTCGCGCGCGGGCAGCCTCGGTGCCCGTGCGCAGCGTCAGTTCGTCGTTCACGTTCATCTCGTGCCAGGGGATCTCGTTGATCCATACCATGGGCTTGACCGCTTCCAGGTCATTCAGGCGGCGCCACATCTCTGCCCGCTCCCTTTGGATGGGCAGGCTGGCGATCTCGGCCACCTCCTGGGCCAGATCTCGCAGCATATCCCTGTCTCGATCGCATACAGTCACGGTATACCTCGTCCGTCGTTCTCCTATGGCTCCATCTCCTCTATGCGCGTTACCATGATGCGTTTGCTCCCATAGTCGGAGACGTCGTGATCCAGTATACCCCATACGCGGATGACAGTTCCCGTATCCCGCTGGGCCTCCAGTTCCCGGGCCAGGCGATCGATATCGGAGGCGATGCCGTACTGGCCGCTGATGGGCGATTGGGCATAAAAGTAATCGTCATACTCTGCTTCGGAAGGCAAAGAGTGCACTGTGCCGATCCAGCCCTCCACCAGTTCGCTGTCGGGGGCGGGGGTGGGAGGTAGCGCTTCTACCTCCAGGCGTTCCACATGGATGCGCACGTCGCCGTAATCCTCCACGTCCCGTTGAAGGGTGCCCCATACCCTGATGATCCGCTCGCTGTCGCGCCACCGTGCCAGTTCCTCTTCCAGCGCTGCGTCGGTGCCCTCGATGCCGTACTGTCCCCCATTCCCTCCCAGGCGCCGGAAATAGTCGTCGAATAAAGCATCCTCCGGCAGGCCATGCACTTTGCCCCGCCATCCCTCCACGCTCTCGGGAGTCGGGGTGGACGTCATCGTTGGAGTGGATGTCATCGCCTGAGGCGTCTCGGTGGCCTCTGTGATGGGCGTCGTCGCAGTGGCCGTTGGGGGTTTGGGCGTGGCGGTGGAGGTTGACGTGGCAGTGAACGAGGGGCTGGCAGCGCCAGAGGGGGTATCCGCCGGCGTCCGGGTCGGCAGGGGCATCCAGGTGGCCGGAGGTTCCTCTGGCTCGATAAAGGCCAGGCATCCGCACAACGTAGCGCATAGTACGAGGCTCCATACCGCTATCAGCCACTGCCGTCTGTGCACCTCAGTTCCTCCGTCGTCTCGCGATTTCCACCGGTTACATCTTCCATTATACGGGGGAGGTGGCGCGGGTACAAGGTGGCCTCGCGCTACCGGGCCCAGAGGGTCAGGCCGGGCAGCGGGTTATGCTCCAGTTCCTTGTGTTGGGGCGAGACACGCACGGTATAGCCGTACATGCCGCTCTGCCCGGAGGGAATGGTGGCCGTATAGATGTGGTTCCCCTCCTCGTCACGCTCCTGGTGCGTCATGGGCGTCGTCTTGTATTCGGTGATATTGTCCTGGCGGCCGATGTTGCCGTGATAGACGCGCACCAGAACGTCATCGGGTGTCAGGGGCGCCAGTTGTAGGCGCGCGATGATGTCGATGTCGGCGCTGGCGGGCACGTCCTCCTCGTTTTTGTCGACGTCGGACTCGACGGCCACAATACGTACGGCTTGCCAGTTCTGGCGTACCCTCTTGCGCCAGGCAGCCAGTTCCTGGGCCTTGTTCGCGCCATCCGCGGTCAGAGTCTCGTATTGCCGCTTGGCGGGCATATAGAGTTTTTCCGTATAGTCCTGCACCATGCGATGGGTGTTGAAAAAGGGCGCGATGTCGCGGATAGCGTGCTTCATCTTTCTGATCCAGCCGTCGGGCAGCCCGTCCGCGCCCACCTCGTAAAAGAGGGGGATGATCTCCTCCTCCAAAAGATCGTACAAAGCCTGGGCCTCGATCCTGTCGCCATAGTCCGGATCGTCGTACGTTTCGCCCTTGCCGATGCGCCAGCCGTTCTGGGGCGCATATCCCTCAACCCACCAGCCATCCATGGTGCTCACATGGAGGACGCCGTTGAGGACGGCCTTCATACCGCTGGTACCGCTGGCCTCCATGCCCACGCGGGGTGTGTTTAACCAGATATCCGAGCCCTGTACCAGGTAGCGCGCCAGTGAGATGTCGTAATCCTCCAAAAAGATGATATGTTTGCGGAGATCCTCGCGCCGTGCCAGGTGTACGATCTCTCGGATATACTCCTTGGCCGGGTCATCATGGGGATGGGCTTTGCCGGCAAAGATGATCTGGACGGGCCTGCTGGGATTGGTGAGGATATCCGCCAGGCGTTCCACATCGTGGAACAGGAGAAGGGCCCGTTTATAGGTGGCAAAGCGCCGCGCAAAGCCGATGGTTAGTACGTCAGGGTCCAGGAGAGCATCGGGCTCCAGGCCCCGTTGGAGACTGACGCCGCGTCGCTCCAATTGCTGGGCAAAGTGTTTGCGCGCGATGGTCACCAGGCGAGAGCGCCGCAACTCGTGGGTGCGCCACAGTTCCCGTTCGGGGATGTCGTATACTCCCTCCCACGCCCCGGGGTCCGCCGGATTCTCTTTCCACTGCGTGCCGAGGTGTTGCCTGAAAAGCCTTTCCATATCGTTGGAGATCCAGGAAAGGTGATGAATACCGTTGGTTATGGAGGTGATGGGCACTTCTTGGTCAAGCATACCCGGCCAGAGATGGTGCCACATCTCACGGGCAATCTTTCCGTGACCTTTGCTTACCCCGTTGGTTCGATTGGCCAGGCGAAGGGCCAGTACAGCCATGGAGAACTGGTCGTTGGGATCAGCATCGGGGGGACGCCCCAACTGCAAGGCCTGGCGGCGCGTCAAATTCACCCTGCTATAGTGCTTGGAAAAGTACTTGTCCATCAGTTCGGGGGGAAAGCGGTCGATGCCCGCCGGGACGGGGGTGTGCGTGGTAAACACGTTCCCCGAAGCCACCAGTTCGCGGGCGGCGCCAAAGGAGAGATCCCGCTCTCGCATCATCTTGCGGATGCGCTCCACGCCCAGGAACGCCGAGTGCCCCTCGTTCATATGGCAGACCGTTGGCTCGATGCCCAGGGCATCCAACGCGCGCATGCCTCCCACGCCCAGCATCATCTCCTGGCGGATGCGCATGTCCATGTGCCCCCCATAGAGCTTGCTTGTGATCTCGCGGCCCTCTGGAGGGTTGTCGTCCAGGTTTGTGTTCAACAGGTACAGGGGCACACGCCCCACCTGGGCGCGCCATACCTGTGCCACCACGGCGCCAAAGGGATAGTGGACGGTCACGGTGACCGGGGCCCCGTTCTCGTCCTCCTCCATTTGGAGGGGCATGGTGTGAAAATCGTTAAGGGGATAGGATTCTTGCTGCCAGCCATCGGCGTTCAGGTACTGGTGGAAATAGCCGTTCTGATACAAAAGCCCCACGCCGATCAACGGGATGCCCAGGTTGCTTGCCGACTTGAGATGATCGCCCGAGAGGACGCCTAGACCGCCCGAATAGTTGGGAATACATTCGGTGATGCCAAACTCCATGGAAAAATAGGCTATAGACAAGTCAGTTGCCTCATCGCCCATGTGGAGATCGAACCAGGTGTCTTCCTGGGCCATATACTCGTCCAGATTCTGGCATACGTGATGCATGTCCTGCAGAAATTTCTCGTCCTGGGCCAGTTCTTCCAATCGCTGCTGGCGTATCTCTCCCAGCATCCGTACGGGATTTTGCCGCGTGCGGTTCCACAGATCTTGATCGATGGATATAAAGACCGAGCGCGCCTCATAGTTCCACGTCCACCACAGGTTGTAGACCAGCCTGCGCAGGGGGGTCAGTTCCTCTGGCAGGGAGGGGACCACCTTAAAGGTCTGGAAAGGACGCAGCATAGAGCCTCCTCTTCTCAAGACTGAGTGACAAATTCAGACAAACCATCGCCTATTATAGGTGAGTCGGCGTGTTCGGGCAATTTATGGTGTATTCTGTTTACCCAGCCCCGTCGCGAACAGGTGAGGCGGGGTAAAGTAGAGCGCATTGCCAATCCCACTTGGCATGCGAGAAGGTAAGAGATGGGGAGTTCTGAGTGACTCATTCTGGTACAAACGTGTCCAATTGTTGATCACAAGGAGTCTAGAGCATCAAGCACATTTCTTGCTATTGCAACTGAGGACTGAGCCAAAGAAACCGGATTGCTATTTAGCACGTCGTTATAGTCTGCCCTATTCCGGTTATCCCGTAAACGATCCAGATCTGCACTGATCTTTCGACGAATTTGACAAGAGGAATTCTCAAAATGTTCCCGGACCAGCTGATGGTCCCTGCCACTGCCTGTAGGTGTGAATTCACCTCTATCGCGGGCCAGGTTGCGAGCATTACAGAAAGCGGCATAGTAAGCGCGGCTAATCGCCGAGCGCAATGCACCCTCCTCCGGGCCGGGTGAACTGGGATCGCGCATCAACGCATTGGCCAATAGCCAGAGGTCCGTCCAATCAAAGATCATAGGAATTTTAAACTGATATTGAACAGGCCGTTGACCCTGTCAAGTTGGTCCAAGAACCATTCCTCATCCAATCTGTCTAGTCGAGCCAGGGCCTCGTCGACGGGCAGGGAGGTACAAATATAGGCAAACAACTCTTCCATACCCTCAATTTCGGGATCGACGGAGACAGCCAACTCCACTTGTGGATCAGGGCCAAAGTGTCTTTCGATGTGGAATGCGGCCTCAAGCACTATCTCTATAAGCTGTGGATGATCGCGGAAAAATGCTTGTATCTTTGCTTGCTCACGAAGCGAGAAATAACCTTCAATATGGCGAAGGAATTCCTCTCTTGCCATGGAAACGGAGCTACCAGTCTCCAGCCATGATAAGTCTTCCCCTTCCGTTATAGAGACTGAACTACCGATCTCCAGCCATGAGGATGGTCGCCGATGTGCTGATATAGCAATAGAGGTCATAGTTTACTCCTCAACAATCTCGAAAAGTTTCCTAAGTTTGTCAGTTAAGCATCCCTCAAAGGCTCTCTGAATTCGGTTATGGGCCTTTTCAATCCACATTAGTACTTCTTCCATGGAAACGTTTGTAGGTTGAGAGGTAAAGTAGTCAAGATCCAGCAGATATGCTGTACTTTCCGGGTCGTCTGCAGTACTACTTTTGAGTTGAAGACGTAGGTTATTCTGACCGTTATCATACTCACTTTGAATACCGATCATAAACCCGGACAGCTCCTGAGGTAGTTTTGATCCAACGAAAGGTCTGAAATCAAAATACTCTTCCAAGTTGATGCGTTCCTTTGGAATCTTGATTCTATTTATATAGCGCAGGCCAATACGGCGGATTTGTTCGGGCTCTGCAACGCTGATATAAGCTTTTATGCCTTTTTGAGTCAAAGGCTTATATTTTTCCCAAGTAGGGTAAGGTTTAAGATGATTGACTGACAGAAGATTGGGACCCACCTGAATAAAAGCGTTCTCGCGCTCATTTAAGAACTGAGCCAATTGTGTAAATTGAAACTCTTGGTCAAGTCCTCGGTCTGTCGCTCGTGCTTCAGAGTGGATTCGTCTTCTGGAACGACGAACGGGAAAAAAGTCTTCCACCTGATTGTAGATCAAACCGGGTATAGCCAAATCCCATGATTCTGTTGATATAAAGCGGATTTCGCACACAACCTCAACGAGTGGGGGGTTTTTGTATTTTACATCTGGATGGGAAGACATTTCCCCTCCTTTGGATGCTACTTAGCTTTATACACATTCTACCTTTAGGTTGAGAATTCGTCAATGAAGTGTGAATCTCAGGATCTCTTTTGGAGTGGTAATTTGGCTTACCCCGCTCCTCACTCCACCACGTGGACCCGCATCAGATTTGTCGTGCCGGGCTCGGAGCGGGCCGCCCCGGCGGTGATGACGAGGGTGTCCCCCGGCTGCACGAATCCCTCTTCTCGCGCCGTCGCCACGGCGCGGTCGATCATCTCGTCGGTATCGTTCGCCCGCGGAGCCCGCAGGGGGATCACGCCCCAGTAAAGCATGAGGCGACGCTGTACCCTGGGGTCGGGCGTGACGGCCACGATGGGTGACCGGGGACGATAGTGGGACATGATGCTGGGGGTGTACCCCGAGGCTGTGGGGGTCACGATGGCGGCGGCCTCTAGATCGCGGGCGGCCTGCTGGGCGGCGCGCCCCACCGCATCGGCGATGAGGCGATTCAAATCCTCCCTTGAGGCAGAAAAGGGAGGCACCGCCTTCTTCGGCCGCTCGGCCTCCACCTCGCGGATGATATCCATCATGGTTCTCACAGAGGCGACGGGGTAGGCGCCGATGGCCGTCTCCCCCGAAAGCATCACAGCGTCGGTGCCGTCCAGGATGGCGTTGGCCACGTCAGAGGCCTCGGCCCGGGTGGGCCGGGGATTGCGGATCATGGATTCCAGCATCTGGGTGGCCGTGACTACGGGGACGCCCCTTTCGTTGCAGGCCTTGATGATCTTTTTCTGGGCCATGGGCACCTTTTGAGGGGGAATCTCGATGCCCAGATCTCCCCGCGCCACCATGACCGCGTCGGCGGCCTCTATGATGGCCTCTATGTTGTCCAGCGCCTGGGGCTTTTCGATCTTGGCCATCAGCGGCGGGGCCTCGCGGTCGGGGGCCAGATCGTGGATGAGTTCCTTCAACTGGCGGATGTCGTCGGCGGTGCGCACAAAGGAGAGGGCGATCCAGTCGATCTCCCACTCGAGGGCGTGGGCCAGATCTCGCCGGTCCTTCTCCGTGATGCTGGGCAGTTCGGCCGCTATGCCGGGCAGGTTGATGCCCTTGTTGCTCTTGAGCACGCCGCCCACCTGTACCCGGGCCCGTACCGCCTCCTCTGTAGTGGAGAGGACGCGTAGTTCCATGGTCCCGTCGTCGAGGAGGATCTGGTCCCCCGGGGTCACCATATGCGGCAGATCCTCGTTCTGCACGGGGATGGCCTCTGGCGTTCGCCCCACCAGGTCGTCGGTGACCAGGGTCACCTCCTCCCCCTCTTCCAAGGGAACGCCGTCCTCCACCATCTCGCCCGCCCGCAGTTTAGGGCCCTGCAGATCGATCTGGATGGCCACGGGCCGCCCCACGTCGTCGGCGGCGGCGCGGATGCGCCTCACGTTCTCCCCGTGGATGGACGCATCCCCGTGGGAAAAGTTCAGCCGGGCCACGTCCATGCCCTCGCGTATCAACTGCCGCAGGACCTCGGGCTCTCGGGTGGCCGGCCCGATGGTGACCACGATCTTGGTTCTGGGATGCATGTTGAGTTTCCTCCTGGATGATTCT
>JAWLEV010000058.1:0-18639 GCA_041685915.1 Anaerolineae bacterium
TACATAAATGAGTCCAGCATCGTCAGGCTGGCACGACTATTGGCGCCGGAAGTGGTGGACGTGGAAGCGGAGAAGGACCGTTTTGGTGAGGAGCGGCGCAAAGTCCTCGATCTCTATTGCTTTCTTGTAAAAGAGTTGGGTCTGGATGCCACCTGCACCAATTTTTCCATAGGGATAGAGACCATCAATGATGATGTGGGGCGGGATAAATATGGCACCGTCTATCAGCTCAGCGAGCACGGCGAACCCATGCCCATCAAAGGACCCATTGAGGGACCAGAGGACTTGGTGGAATTCGACATGATCTCGCGGCTTGAGGAAGAAGATTTTGCCGGGGTGCGATACGTCGTCGATAAGGCGGGTCCCGACAAGGCACACTTTGTCAGCGTGACGGACCCTTTTAAGGTGAGCTGGCGTCGGCGTGGGGGGATGCAGCATCTGCTGATGGATTATGTGCTGCGTCCTCAGTTCGTGCACGATCTGGCGCGCATAGCCACAGATTTTGACAAGGCGGCCATAGATATGGCCGTGGAGGCTGGCGTGGACGTGATCACCGTGCCCGGCGATCTGGCGGGCGAGTTGACGACCATCATGTCGCCCCAACACTATCGGCAATATATCAAACCCTATCACAAAGAGATGGTGGATCACACCCATGGCAGAGGATTAAAGATCGTGAAACACACCGATGGGAACATATGGCCCATTCTGGACGATCTGCTGGAGGTGGGATTCGATGGCATACATCCCATACAGCCCCAATGCATGGATATCGCCGAGGTCAAGGCGCATGTGGCGGGCAGGGCCTGCATCCTGGGGAATATCGATTGCCGTGAACTTCTTCCCTTTGGGACGGAGGAGGAGGTGGAGGCCTGCGTCAGGGAGACTATTGAGAAGGCGGCGCCCGGCGGCGGATATATCATCAGTTCATCCAATTCCATCCATCCGGGGTGCAAGCCCGAGAATTACGTGGCCATGGTCAGGGCTGCTCACAAATATGGGAGCTATTCCTGAGCCGGGCAGGTGGTTTTGGGGGATATTGGTCGGGCTGCGAGGTTGCCTCACATGTGAGGAGCGGTTATGTTTTGACATGGGGGGCAACATCGTGTATTCTCACTTTTAGTTGACGTATTTTTATTGCCTGAAAGGAAAAAGATGGTCTCTGTCCAGGAATTTGGTGATAGGGCTGTTGAGAACGTAGAAAAAGTAATCATTGGCAAACACAGGGAAGTACAGCTGGCTTTTGTAGCCATGCTTTGTCAGGGGCATATATTGATAGAAGATGTACCGGGTGTGGGCAAGACCGTCCTGGCCAAATCCATCGCCAGGACCATCGGGGGAACGTTCAGTCGCATCCAGTTCACCCCCGATCTGCTACCCAGCGATGTCACCGGGGTCTCTGTTTTTAATCAAAAGACGCGAAAGTTCGAGTATCGATCGGGGCCCATCATGGCCCAGATTGTCTTGACGGACGAGATAAACCGGGCGACGCCCAAGACCCAATCCGCCCTTCTTGAGGCCATGGAGGAGCGGCAGGTCACGGTGGATGAAGAGACCTATCCTCTTCCCGAGCCCTTTATGGTCATGGCTACACAGAATCCCATCGAGTATGAGGGCACGTTTCCCCTTCCCGAGGCTCAATTGGACCGTTTTCTGATGCGCATCAGCCTGGGCCATCCTCAGCCTGAGGAGGAAGTGCGCATCCTGGAGGCTCAGCAGTATCAGCACCCATTGGAGGAACTGGAGCAGGCCGTGACTGTGGACGAATTGCTGGAGGCCCAGCGGCAGGTGCGGGAGGTCTATGCTGACCCCCTGATCAAGGAGTACATTGTCGCGGTGGTGAACGAGACACGAGTGTATCCCAACGTCTATCTCGGCGCCAGCCCTCGCGGTTCACTGGCGTTGTATAAGACGAGCCAGGCGTATGCTGCCTTGCAGGGGCGCGATTACGTCATCCCCGATGATGTCAAGATGCTGGCCGAATTCACCCTTGCCCATCGCATCATCGTGAGCCCCTCGGCGCGAATAAAAAACGTGGATACGCGACATGTCGTGGAGGATGTGATCGACTCCGTCCCCGTTCCCGGAACGCGCGAACGCGCCAAGAGCGAAAGGGCTTGATGACGTCTGACGTTGGGCTCCTCATTTCAGTGCTTTTTGGACAGGGCGCGAATCTAGTTGTACGAGGACGTGAGACAAGGCTATTATGAGAATTCGTCCCGCTCTACTTGGACATCTCGAGCTTTGCGAACGCATCGATGGCTCGTACACGACAGGCTATGTCTGGCAGATGGAAGAGGAGAGCACGCCGCATGGTGTGGCGGTGACCTTTCGGCGCGAACGCATTCCTCGGCCTATCCACGTTTCCTATCCCCAGGATATAGAGAGTCTTCGAGAGGACTGGCGCCGGAATGAATGCTTTCTGGTGGCTCAGGATGCGGGGAAGGTGGTAGGCTATCTGGATATGGTCGTGAGGCGAAGGAATTGGGAAGGATGGGTCAATCATCTAGTGGTGGACGCGGCGGCCCGACGCCAGAGTGTGGGCAGTCTCCTGCTGAACACGGCACAACGGTGGGCCCGGGGTAGCGAACTGCGGGCCATAGCGGCCGTCCTTCAGAACAAGAACGAGCCCGCGATCCAGTTCTTTTCTGAGCAGGGCTATTCCTTCCGAGGATTCATGGATCGGTACTATGACAATGGCGACGTGGGGCTGATCTATTCACGTTTTCTGGATTAGAGATGTATCGTCACGGGGATGGGCAGGGTCCACTGATGCAATTTTGCAAAGGTTGAGCTTTTGACAGTCCGTTTGCCTGCACGGTATAATATACAAAGCGTGTGAGCGATTTCGTTCCTTTGATCTGTGAGGAGTTTACGATAAAATGCCCAAGAGAACATGGCAGCCGAAGAAGCGTCGTCGTCAAAAGGTTCATGGTTTTCGCCAGCGGATGTCCAGCAAGGGCGGACGTGACGTGCTCAAGTCCAGGCGAGCGAAGGGACGTTGGTCTTTGACTGTGAATCCGAAGCACAAAAAGAGGTATCATAAGTAGTACAGTTGCGTGTTACCGGAGCAGCACCGCCTCACCAAATCTGCCGATTTCGGCCGTGTCCACGGTGAGGGGTGCTGTTACTCTAATAGGATGGTAGTACTTTGCAAGTGTAGGAGCGATTTGGAGAACAGCCGCTTTGGTTTTTCGGTGAGCAAGCGAATCGGGAACGCGGTGATGCGTAACCGGGTAAAGCGGCTCCTTCGCGAAGTGGTAAGGTTGCATTTTGACCTCATCCCTTCTGGATGGGATGTCGTTTTGATAGCCAGGCCGGCCATTGTGGGGGCGGATTATTGGGATGTCGAATCCGCTGTGTTGTCTCTCCTGGGTTCGGCAGGGTTGCTTCGATCGGATGAGAGCGAGGAGGATGTAGGTGAGGGAGATCGCCGTCGAGAGCATAGGTAAGGGCGTTGTTCTTGGCATGTTGCGCTTCTATCAGCGCGCCATTTCACCCACTCTACCCCCCAGTTGTCGTTTTCAACCCACGTGCTCGGAGTATATGATCCAGGCGGTACAGAAATATGGCGTCCTGCGCGGAGTATCTATGGGGTTGAAACGCCTCGCGCGTTGTCATCCCTTTCATGAAGGTGGATATGACCCGGTACCCTAGGTCGAGAACCAAGGGTGTCATGGGAACAGTCTTGAGGAGGTTGCAAGTTTGGAAGTGATCAACAATGTGAGGGCTCGCGTCCTCCTGGTTGTTCTCTCGGTAGGCCTCGTGGTGGTGGGGTGTGTGCCGGGCGGCGGAGGGATGCGGAATACCGGATGGACGGTGGTTACGGCCCAGGAGGAGACGGTCTATACAGCTCTGGCCACGGGCGAGGTGGTAGCGCTTGACAGTCTGAATAACGGGGAGGAGGTTTGGGCTTATCCCGCAGAGGCCCAGAGCAGTGGAGGTGTTGGCTGTTCCTTTGCCAAAGCGCAGGAAGACGAAGAGCAAAGTCTCCTGGATGCTGTATATGGTATACCCGTGGTGACAGAGGATCTCTTGCTTGTGACCTCTTATGATCGCCATCTATATGCCTTTGATCGCGCATCTGGTCGAAAAATCTGGGATTTTGCCGCGGATGAGGCCATCATTGGCGGAGTGACCGTCGATGATGGGGTCGTGTATTTTGGCTCGTCGGATCATAAAGTATATGCCCTGGATATCGATAGCCAGGAATTGATGTGGGATGCTCCCTTTGAGACCGATGACTGGGTATGGAGCACACCCGCAGTCGACGACGAGCGAGTATACGTGGGAAGCATGGATCATCACGTGTATGCCCTCGACCGCGAGACCGGTCTGGAGCAGTGGAAGACAGATGTGGGGGGGTCGATTATTGGGACCATCGTGCGTCAGGATGATCTGCTCTATGTGGGGAGTGTGGACAAGCGGCTGCACGTCCTGCGCACTGAGGATGGGTCGGAGGCCTGGACAAGCGAAAAGCTCGACGGTTGGGTGTGGGGCGAAGCGTTGATCCATGATGGATACGTGTACTTTGGTTCGCTGGATGGCAGTATTCATGCCCGCAGCATCGAGGATGGCAGTCCACGCTGGGAGCCCGTGCGGGTGGAGGGGGCCGTGAGGGCGGGCCCGGCTCTCTTGCGCGAGCGCATAGTCGTTGGAACTGATGCCGGTTTTGTGTATGCCATCGACCTGCAAACGGGGGATGCAGAGATAATAGAGGAATTGTCAGAGGCTGTTCTCTCCACGCCTGCTGTTGTGGAGGAGATGGTTTACGTCGGGACGGCGAACGGAAAAGTGTACGCCCTCGATACGAGCAGCAGGGCGCCGCAGGTGTGGGTGTATCCGCCTGCCGAGGACTAGGTGACGAGACGAGGAGGTTCTTCTTTCGTGCAGCAAGCAGCAAACAGACCACAAGTGGATGCAAAGCAGTTGCGTAAATCCATTTTGACATGGATTGCCGTGGGAGCGGTGATCCTGGCAGGTTTTCAGATTGGATGGGGAGTTATCTGGCGTGAGGGGCTTATACGGCCCATGCTGAACGCTCTCTTGTTCCTCTATGCACACCTGGGAGAGAGTTTCGTGGTGGCCATCGCCGTCTTTACGGTTGTTCTGCGAGGCCTTACCGCGCCTCTGCATGTCAAGCAGATCAGATCGACCAGAAAGACGGCCGAGTTGCAGCCCAAATTGTCCAAGTTACAGGAAAAGTATGGCGGTGACAAAGAGAGGCTGTTGCAAGAACAGCAAAAGTTGTACAAGGAAGCGGGAGTGAATCCCCTGGGGGGATGTCTTCCCACTCTCGTTCAATTTCCCATCTGGATCGGCCTGTACCAGTCGATCAATAGTATACTGGCCGATACACCTTTGGAGTTGATGCAACTGGGCAAGAATGTTTACGCTGGTTTTGAGATGATCTCGGATATCGTGCCCCTGCAGAGCACTTTTCTATGGTTGGATCTGGCCAAGCCGGATCCAACGCCTTTTGTCTTGCCCGTTCTGGTGGCAGGGACGATGTGGCTGCAGCAAAGGATGATGACGCCGACATCCTCGGATCCCCAACAGGCGTCCATGAATCAGACCATGCAGTTTATGATGCCCCTCATGTTTGGCTATTTCACCATGCAATTCGCATCGGGATTGGCGCTCTATTTCATCATCTCCAACGTCGTCGGCGTTGCCATGCAGTGGGCGATACAGCGAGCCGAAGGGGCGCCGACGCCCGATGCTGAGGATGAAGGCTGATAAGGCAAAAGAAAAGGGAAAAATGCAGAAAAGTGACTATACTGGGAAGACGGTTGAGGAGGCCTTGAGAAGGGCCTCATATGATCTTGGTGTGCCTCCCGAGGATCTCGAGTACGAGGTGACCAAAGACACGACGCACAATATCCTTGGTCTGGTTCAGACGGGTGAGGTAACCATTCGCGTTTTGGAGCCGGTTGTCGAAGTCAAGACAAAAGAGCGTAAAGAGGCCGAGCCAGAAGAGGTAGGGGAGGCAGAAGCTGTGGAAGAGGCAGGGGAGACTCCCGACACCATGGAACGGGAGGCGGCCGAAATTGAAGCTGAAGAGGAGGTTGAGGTGGAGGCCGAAGACGAGGAAGAAGCGCCCGCCCCGGATCTGGAACGCAATCCTCCCGAGCTGGAGGATATCACCTGTGAGGTGCTGACCAATCTGATAGACAAGATGGGGTTGCTGGCTGCCGTCGAAGTGGTGAATCATGGTGGCGAGATCGATTCCGAGACGGGGGAGATTTCTCCCCTGATCGTGAATGTGGTGGGGGACGAGTTGGGCATTCTCATCGGGCGCCGTGGTGAGACCCTTCGCGATCTTCAATTCATGGTACGCCTCATCGTCAATCGCAAGATCAAGACCTGGCCGAATCTGGTCGTGGACGTCGATGGCTACAAGGCCAGACGTGAGGAAAGCCTACGCGATCTGGCAGAGCGCATGGGGGACCAGGTGCGCGAGACGGGACGTGTCGCAACGCTGGAGCCCATGCCCGCTTATGAGCGCCGAATCATTCATATCACACTGCGAGATGACCCCGATGTGTATACCGAAAGTACGGGGGAGGGTGAGGACCGGAAGGTGCAGATCTTTCCCAAGTAGTTCACCCGAGGTCTTGTTTTGCCTTTGATTCCCGAATATGTCGTTGTGGGTCACGT
Source organism: Anaerolineae bacterium (assembly GCA_041685915.1). Classification (GTDB taxonomy): domain Bacteria; phylum Chloroflexota; class Anaerolineae; order UBA1429; family UBA1429; genus JAWLEV01. The sequence continues at coordinate 6,661 of JAWLEV010000058.1, forward strand.
CACCTGGGATGTAGAATCCGGTGGTACGTTGCGGCCTGGAGGTACGGCGACCTATTCGGCCTTGACGGCTCGTCGGCTTGGTCTCAAGGCCGCGGTGCTTACCCGCGCTGATCCAGCGTATCCTCTATTTGTGCAGGAATCTTCTCTCACCGTGCATCGTTTGCCTGCTCAGCGGACAACGACGTTCGAGAACGTTTACTCGTGTCAGGGACGCCGTCAGTATATTCGGGATTGTGCACCTACTCTGGGTGCCGGGGACGTGCCTGCGGAGTGGACGGATGCGACCATAATTCATCTGGGGCCTGTGGCCCGGGAAGTAGACGTGCGAATGGCAGAGGCGCTTTCGCCGTCCTTTCTGGGGCTGACGCTGCAGGGGTGGCTGCGACGTTGGGATGGGGATGGGTTGGTCTCCTATGCGGTGTGGAACGGGGCAACGCATGTTCTGCGCGCGGCGGACGTGGCGGTGCTCAGTCTAGAGGATCTGGAGGGCGATGAGGGGCGTTTGGCGCCTTATCTCTCTGAGGCGCGGCACCTTGTCTTGACACGGGGGCGGCAGGGCGCTACGGTATATTATAGAGGAAAGGTGATAGATATGCCCGCCTATGAGGTGAGAGAAATCGATCCGACAGGGGCGGGGGATGTCTTTGCCACCGCTTATTTTGTACGTTTTTTTGAGACAAAGGACGTGCGGGAAGCGCTCCGCTTTGCCAACGCTGCCGCTTCGTTTATTGTGGAGACCGCCGGAACGACGAGTATACCATCGAGGAAACAGATTGCGTGGCGTCTATGCCACGGTCGATTAAGAGAATAGGATCCTGGGATATGAGCCGCGTATACGCATTGGCCAATCAGAAGGGGGGGGTCGGTAAGACGACGACGGCCGTTAACCTTGGCGCCTATCTGGCGAATGCGGATGAAAAGGTTTTGCTGGTGGACGTGGACCCCCAGGCAAACGCTACCACCAGTCTGGGCGTCGATACGCGCTCCCTTGAGCGCTCTTCCTATGATCTGTTTGTCGATTCGTTTCCTATCTCCCGCCTCGTCACGTTGACTAATTGTTTTGGGTTGGATCTTGTTCCCTCCTCGCCGTCCCTGGCGGGAGCCCAAGTCGAACTGGTAGATATGTCGGAGCGCGAATTTCTCCTTCGCGACGCTTTGAAGGAGGTGGGGCAGCAGTACGATTTCATCCTCATCGACACGCCCCCCAGTCTGGGCATGCTGACCGTGAATGCTCTTGTGGCTGCAGATGGAGTACTGATTCCCGTCCAATGTGAGTATCTTCCTCTGGAAGGGCTTGCCCAGCTGTTAGAGACCATCGAGCGGGTGCGCGAAAGCCTGAATCCCGACCTGATCGTGCGGGGGCTGATCCTGACCATGTACGATGCCCGCACCAATCTGTCCCGTCAGGTGGTGGAGGAGATTCGAGAGCAGTTTCCCAACACCGTTTTCGAGTCTGTCATTCCACGCAGCGTCAGGCTCAGCGAGGCCCCGAGCTATGGTGAGCCTGTGTCCAGCTATGCGCCTCGGTCCAGCGGGGGCAAGGCCTATGCCGCCCTGTGTCAGGAGATCATGGCTTTGGGCAAGAATGTTTCAGAAGGATAGAAGGGTGATTGTACGTATGGAGGCTGTATATCGTGGCTTCTAAGAGAAGACGAGGTCTTGGCAAAGGATTGGAAGCCCTTATCCCCTCCGGCGGTGCGGTGCCGGGTCTGAAAAAGGTAAATATAGATGCCATTGTCCCCAATCCCTTTCAGCCTCGCAGCGGTTTTGATAAAAAAGCCCTGCAGGAACTGGCCACTTCCATAAAAGAGGTGGGCTTGATTCAGCCCCTTTTGGTACGGGAGATGACGGAGAGCGAGGATTCTTCGGAGCCCAAGCGCTATCGGTTGATCGCGGGGGAGAGAAGGTGGCGGGCCGCGCGCTTGGCCGGGTTACGGCACGTTGACGTGCTAATAAAGGATGCCACGCCGCAGGAGATGTTGGAGCTGGCCCTGGTGGAGAATGTACAGCGAGCCGATCTGAATCCTCTGGAGGAGGCCCAGGCCTACTCTCAATTGGTCAAAGAGTTCAACCTGACCCATGAGCGCATCGCCGAGCGTGTGGGACGGAGCCGGGTCAGTGTGACGAATACTCTTCGTCTGTTACAACTTCCCGAGGAGGCCAAGGAGGCCCTGTTGGCGAACAAGCTCTCTGAGGGGCACGCCCGCGCCTTGTTAATGCTCGATACGGAAAAAGAGTGTCTTCAGGCGCTGCATCAAGTGTTGGAAAAGGACCTCTCTGTGCGACAGACAGAGGAACTGGCTCGCTGTATGCCTTCCCCCTCCGGGGAGAGCCGGTCAAGAGAGCGCACGCGTTCGCCGGAGACAGAATCTTTGGAAGGGGAATTCCGCGATGCGTTGGGAACCAAGGTGAGTCTCCACCGCACCAGCAAAGGGGGCAGGCTGGTGATTCACTTTTACTCCGAAGAAGAGTTGCAGGCCCTCTATGAGCGCATCGTGGAGGAAGAGGCGTAGCCTTTTGTCCGATGAACCCCTTCTCAGGCCCTTTCTGCGTTCCGGGTACCAATGGTTCCCATGTGTCGTGGGAAAAGGGGGGACGTAAAGGGCCATGAAATCTCGGGAACTGTCCCCAACACCGCAGCGAGCTTTGGGCGAGACGGTAAAAGGGCATGCCTATCGCTGGATAGTTCTCGGGCTGGGCATCGTGGCCATCTCCACGGGCTCCATCCTCATTCGCCTGGCACAGGCGCCGTCCCTGGTTGTGGGCGTGTGGCGCCTGCTCCTGGCTGCACTGCTTTTGACGCCCTGGGCTCTGCCCTCTAGCCGGCGCGAATGGCGTCGTCTGGAGCGTGGGGACGTGGGATGGCTGGTGCTGGCGGGGGTGGCGCTGGCTTTGCATTTTATCACCTGGATCTCCTCTCTTTCCTACACGACGGTTGCCAGTTCGGTCATCCTCGTTTCCACGAATCCCATATTCGTGGGGCTGGCCAGTCATTTCCTGTTAGGGGAGCACCTCAGTCGACGCAGCGTTCTGGCTGTGGCTATGGCTATGTTGGGGACTGTGATCGTCAGTTATGGGGACTGGGCTTTCACAGGGCAGGCGTTGTGGGGGGATTTTTTGGCTTTGATGGGGGCTGTGGCGGCTTCGGCCTATATATTGTTCGGACGGGCTGTACGCCGCAAGGTTTCTACCCTGGCCTATATCTGGCCCTGCTATGCGCTTGCCGGCGCCATCCTTCTATTCCTTTGTATATTCCGTGGTCTACCCCTCCTGAGCTATGATCTACGAACTCTCTTGTGCTTTCTGTTGTTAGCCGTGGTCCCCCAGATAATGGGGCATTCGTCCTTTAACTGGGCGTTAGCCCATTTCTCGCCCCTTTTTATCACCGTGGCCCTTTTAGGAGAACCCGTGGGCGCTACAATTCTGGCCTTTTTTATCCTGGGCGAGATTCCTCCCCTAAGCACGTTGGGAGGTGGAGTGCTCGTTCTCCTGGGCATCTATTTAGCCTCCTATGAGGAGAGGCGCCATTGAATCGTTCCATCTATCTGTATAAGGAGTGTGTGCCATGAGCGTCGATTGGCAGAAATTGAATGCGCGTCGTCTGCAGTGGATGACGACCTCTATCATCCGCGATATCTTTAGGACCATTCAATCCACCGATCTCATCTCCATGGCCGGGGGATGGCCGGAGGCCGATCTCTTTCCCGTGGAACAGTTCCAGGAGATCTGTGACCATGTTCTGGAGGAGATGCCCCGCGAGTCCTTGCAGTATGGTGTGACCGATGGGTTCGATCCTCTGCGCCAGATCCTCGCCACATCCATGCGCGAGGAAGGTATCCCCTGCAAGGGGGAGAACGTGGTCATTACCAGCGGGGCGCAACAGGGACTTGATCTGGTCGGGCGCATCCTGTTGGATAAAGGGGACACCGTCATCGTGGAGGAACCCACTTTTCTTGGCGCCCTGCAGTCCTTCAAAGCCTATGGCGTGGAGTTTGCCACCGTCCCCGTGGATGAGGAGGGGGTATGCGTGGATCGGCTTCCGGGCCTCATCGAGGAAAAGCGTCCCAAGTTCATGTACCTGTTGCCCACCTTTCAGAATCCTACGGGGGTTACCATGTCCATGGCCCGTCGCGAGGCGGTCGTGGAGATCGCCAGTTCTATGGGGGTGCCCATCGTGGAGGACGATCCCTATGGCCAACTGCGCTTTGCAGGCGAGCCGCTGCTCCCCCTGGTGGCCATCGACGCGGGCCGCTATGGAGAAAACGGCGGGGAAGCGGGCTATGTCAAGGGGGACGTCATCTATCTGAGGACCTTTTCCAAGACCCTGGCGCCGGGCCTGCGGTTAGCCTGGGCGGTGTGTCCATCAGAGATCGCTGAGCAGTTGGTGATGGCCAAGCAGGGCGCCGATCTGCATACCAATGCCCTGGCGCAAACTATGGCCTACGAGTTTATGCGGCGGGGATGGCTTCCGTCGCAGGCACAGCGTATTCGTGATACATATCTGGCGCGCCGGAACGCCATGTGTGCGGCCATCGAGGAACACTTTCCCGAGGATGTGCACTATACGCGCCCTGAAGGGGGCCTGTTCCTCTGGGTAATCCTGCCCGAGGGCGTGGATACGGTGGAACTCTTGCAGGAGGCCGCGGAACAGAAGGTGGCCTTTGTTCCCGGAGGTCCCTTTTATGCCAATGGGGGCGGGGAGAATACCCTGCGCCTCTCTTTTGCCAGCGTTCCCTGCGACACAATCCAAGAGGGCATCCGACGCCTGGGTACAGTGATACGTGCCCGGCTCGGCGAATAGATAGCTGAAGACGCTTCCCGCGTCGCACTTTTTGGTATCTTTTGTAAAATGATCTACAATGTGCCTTGGTAATGAGAGGTTGGTCGTACAGGGCCTGATCAGGATGTAGGTTTTGTTTCGGTCGCCCCTTTTGGGGAGGCTCTTTTGAGGATCTGTTAGGATGGAGTGAACCGATGCCCATCTATGAGTATCGTTGTAAACAGTGTGAGGAGACGTTCGATAAGCTTCGTTCATTCGCCGATGCTGATGCTCCCGTCCAATGTCCTCGTTGTCAGCAGGAGGGGGCGGAGAGGATGATCTCTGCTTTTGCTTCTTTTAGTAGCGGGGCGCGTGATGGTTCCGCGACGTCCGCGGGAGGCAATGGAGGTTGTGCGAGCTGTCAGGGCGGTTCGTGTGCAACCTGTCGGCGCTAGTATCCATTTTCTGATACGGGTGAGACCTCCCAGAAAATCCTTTCTGGGAGGTTCTCTTATGTATAGCTATGGTGAATTCTGATATGTCGAAATCACAGTCTACGGATATGAGGTCGCAGGCACCTGTGACTTATGATCTCTTGTTGGAGGATGAGATGTCCAGGGCACGGTTGGGGACCCTGTACACGTGCCATGGAAAAGTATCCACGCCTGTCTTTTGTCCTGTGGGTACCCAGGCGGCGGTAAAGGCTGTGTCGCCTCGCACCCTGCGCGAACTGGGAGTGCAGATGATCCTCGCCAACACTTATCATCTTTATCTGCGGCCGGGCACTGATCTGATAGAGGAGTTGGGGGGATTGCACGAGTTCATGGCCTGGGATGGCCCGATACTCACTGACAGCGGGGGATTTCAGGTTTTCAGTTTGCAGGATTTGCGCGATCTGGACGATGACGGTGTCACCTTTCGTTCCCATCTTGATGGCTCCGAGCATCGTTTCACACCCGAACTGGTGGTCGAGCTGCAGGAGCAGCTAGGTTCCGACATTGCTATGGTCCTCGACGAGTGTGCCGAGCCCGACGATTACGATTATAATGTGGAAGCCCTGCGGCGCACACATCTGTGGGCCGAGCGCTGCCTGGAGGCCCATTCGCGTTCGGATCAGGCGTTATTCGGCATCGTGCAGGGAGGGATTTTCGAGGATCTGCGTGCCGAGAGCGCGCGGGTGCTGACGAGTATGGATTTCCCGGGATATGCCATTGGTGGCCTCAGCGTCGGGGAATCGAAAGAGGACATGTTACGCATCCTGGATCACGTGACGCCTCTTTTGCCCAGGGAAAAGCCCCGCTATCTCATGGGTGTCGGCTCCCCGGAAGATCTTGTGGAATGTGTGGCTCGAGGCATCGATATCTTTGATTGCGTCTTGCCCACGCGCCTGGCCCGTAATGGATCCGTTTTCAGCCCCTATGGGCGATTAAATCTACGTAACGCCTGTTACAAGGATGATCCTCGTCCTATCCAGGAGGATTGCTCCTGCTATGCCTGTAGCAACTTTTCCAGAGCCTACATTCGGCATCTGATCACGCGTAACGAGATACTAGGACTTTGTTTGACATCCGCGCACAACCTACATTTCCTTACCCGTTTGATGCGTCAGATACGTCAATGCCTGCGCGATGGCACATTCCGGGCTTTTGGAAAGGCCTTTTTGCAGCGCTATCGGAGCGATACCGTGAACGAAAAAGTCTCCTCGGCGGAAGGTTAGTTGGATCGTGCCCCTTTTGCAGGCTATGTTGTTGGGATTATTGCAGGGGCTTGCCGAATTCTTGCCCGTGAGCAGTTCCGGACATCTCGTTCTGGTGCCCTGGTTATTGGGTTTGCAGGATCCCGGTCTGACCTATAATGCCGTGGTACATCTGGGCACCCTGATGGCTGTCATCATCCACTTTTGGGAGGACATCTGCGAGCTCTTTGTTGGTGCCTGGCGAGGGGTATGGTTCTTTCCTTCAAAGAGCGCATCTTCCCGTCCGGCCTTTTTGATCTTGGTCAGTGCACTTCCAGGGGCGATCGTGGGCTATGCACTGGAGGATTTTTTTGAGAGGATTTTCGGATCACCTCCCGCTGTTGCTGGCTTTTTGCTGGTGACGGGGTGTATCCTGGTACTGAGCGAACGGATGGGCCGGGGTACCAGGACAACGGAGGGGATGGGAGTGGGGGAGGCGTTACTCATGGGGCTGATGCAGGCCTGTGCCATCGTGCCGGGAATATCACGCTCTGGAGCCACCATCTCGATGGGACTGTTGCGCGATTTTGATCGCGAGGAGGTCACGCGTTTCGCCTTTCTGATGAGCATTCCCATCATCATGGGGGCGACGGGTTACAGCCTGGTTTCCTTGTTCACCGAGGGGACGAGCTCTTTTGATCTCTTGTCCCTGGGCGTTGGTTTTGGCGCCGCGTTCCTGGGAGGATACGTGGCCATAGGGGTTCTCTTACGTCACGTGCGTTTGTACAGCCTGCGCCCCTTTGCCTATTATTGCTGGACAGTCAGCATACTCTGTATGCTCTTATATCTGCTGCGTTGACAGGAGGAGCAAGGAGATGAAGAAGGTGGGGCGCCTTCTCATAATCGGACTCGTGCTCATGCTTTTGGGGTGCGAGCGCGTGTTGGTGCCCCTGCATGAGCAGGAGACCTCTTTGGGACAGGGAGATGCGGGGGAGGATTCCATCCTTTTGCGCATGGCCGTGTGCTGGGCCGGGCTACCTTTGGCCAGGGATCTCGCGGCGGCCTATACGGCCGAAAATCCCCGCGTGTCCACGGATATCGTCACCTGCGATACGGCGGTGGCTCACGATCTTTTCGCCAGCGGGCAGGTGGATCTGGCCATTGTGAGCGAGACGAGAGGTTGTCGTGGGAATGGGGATTCTGCGTCCGCGGTCTTGGCGCTGGATGCGCTGGTGGTTGTGGTACCGCGACGATCATCCCTGAATGGCGTCGCGCGCGATGAGCTATCAGCCCTCTTTGGTGGTTACTATCTGGATTGGCAGGAGTTATCTGCCGGTCATGGTCAGCCAGAGTTGGTGGTGCGCGAGGCCGACTCTATGGCCAGGGAATTGTTTGCATCCTACGTTATGGAAGAGCGGACGGTCTCCTCGGCGGCGCTGGTTATGCCCCATGATCGCGCCGTGTTGGAGCATGTGGCCCAGGAAGCCAATGCCGTCGGCTATATCTCCAGGGCTTATGTGGATGAGGGAGTAAAGGTACTTGCCATCGATGGCGTGGCTCCGACGCGGGAGGCCATACAGGAGGGTGAATACCCCCTCGTTTATTGTCTACGGGTCAGGGCCTCCGATGCTGGGTCCCGCGAGGCCACGGACTTTGTTTCGTTTATGCGCAGTCGCAAGGGGCAGCGTCTGATCGCCGATAGATACGTCATCCCCGACTAGCGAGCCAGGGATTATGGCGCGCCTCGTGGGCCACCGTAGTAGGAGGGCCATGGCCAGGATACACGCGCGTTTCCTGGGGAAGGGTCAGGAGTTTTTCGCGGATGCTCTTTAGGAGCGTCTGATGATCGCCCCCGGGCAGGTCAGAACGCCCCAGCCCCTCGCGAAAGAGAGTGTCTCCGCAAAAGACGGCCTTTTCCTCTGGGAGCCACAGGGATATCCCCCCCGGGGAGTGCCCCGGCGTGTGGAGTACCTGTATGCTCAGTGCGCCTATGGATAACTTGTTTCCCTCCTGGAGGAGGTTATCCGCCTCCAGGCCCTGGGGCACGTCGGGGGAAAAGGCACGAAAGAGGGTTGGCGGATGGCGCAGATGGTCGGCCTCGTCCTCGTGGATGTGCAGCGTGGCATCCGTTTTTTCGTGCAGCGTGTCTGCAGCCAGGATATGATCAAAGTGGAAATGGGTGAGGACGATGTCCGTCGTCTCCAATCCGGCCGCGCGAACGGAGTCTAATATGTGGGTCGCTTCGTCGCCAGGGTCGATGATGAGGGCCTTGTCTGTCTGTGTGCAGCCCACAATATAGCAGTTGGTCTGCAGCCTGCCGACGACGAGGCGTTCCATTAGCATAATTATCCTCTTCTCTTTTCGACCCATTCTTTCAGGGCCTCATCCACGGTGCCGTCGGGCAGCACATAGTCTGGGGAAACACAACCTTCATTTTCGAAGCGGCGTTTGCGCACACAATTCTTACCACCGTTCAGGCAGTACTCTTCCACCCATTTCTCGTCCAACAGGCCCTGGTCTACTGCTCTCTTTATGTCCGACGTTTCATTATACCAGGGACATGTATTGCTTTCTTTCATGATTTCCCCCTTTTCTCACTGTCTTGGGGTGACCAGAGTTTCAGTGCGTCTTTCGATTCGTCTGTTTCTCGCATCCTCCGGGGTTGGGGGAAGGATCAAGTATTTCACTCTGTCTCTTCCTTATCCTCACCACGCTGCCCCACTTTTTCTTTGGCTCTGCGAAAGAACCCCCTGGCGACCCACGTCTTGACCATGGAGCAACCGATGGGTTCCCATCCCGTGTGACAGAGATTCTGCATCAGGAAGAAGAGGGCCTCTCTGCCCTCGCGGCAGACGATATTGTAGCGGAACTTTTGGCCTGATGGCAGTTCATAGATCAGTTTTCTGTTGACGGTATACGCATAGTTATCATCCAGGCTGGAGAGAAGCCAGTTAAGTACCTCCTCATCCGTGGATTGGATGCAGAGATTATTGGTCGATTTGAAATCCAAAGTTACCAGATCATATATCACACCGGTCCTCCAGAGCTCTGCTAGCGATACTCGCCTGTACTTATGCTATAGAAAAAATCACGATTTGACAAGCGCTGAAGGATGTATATACTGTTTAATGATAGAGCGAAAAAAGTTTTGTTTCGGATGTTCTCAGATCTGCCATCCGGGTCGAGAGAGCCGTGGCGGTGATTGTGGAGATCGCGAGCAGGCTTAGTTCGTTCTGCGGCAAGTATTTTTGTGTACGTTGTGGGAGGGCAGACACGAATGTCTGACGATATCTACGGAAGCGCGGGATTTGAAGACACCGCTGATGAGGAAGAGTTCGAAGAATTTGAAGAGGCGGAAGAGGCCGTCGAGGCTGAGACGCCGGAGGAAGAGGACATGGCCGAAGAGGAACGAATCACGGGTACGGTAAAATGGTTCAATACAGAGAAGGGCTATGGGTTTATTTCCCGAGAGAGTGGTAGCGACGTGTTCGTTCACTATTCTGCCATTCGAGGAAGTGGATTCCGCAACCTGACCGAAGGCGATAGGGTTGAATTCAGCGTTGAGCCCAATCCCAAGGGCCCGCAGGCCGTCGACGTGGTCAAGGTGAGTGACTACGATTACTAGACCTTCCGAACACTCGAAACGGGCATCAGCAAGGATGCCCGTTTTTTTGTTGCCTCGATCTGTTCTATTTTTCTGTTAGGAATATGTGTTGTGTGGGATAGGGCATGGTGATGCCCTCCTCTTCGAGTCGCCTCAGAATCTCTAGATTTATGTTCTGTTTTATTTCCATGTGCTTGGAAAAATCCGAAGTCAGGACATGATACAGGATGTCAAAGTCAAAAGAGAAATCTCCGTAGCTGCTGAAATATGCGCGGTCAAAGCGCACATCCTCCTGGGTACTGATGATCTCCTCAAGTATGTTGGGGATCTTTTTCATCTTCTCGTAAGGCGTTTCGCAGGCTACGCCGATGGTTAAAGAGACCCTTCGTTGTGTCATATGTCTGTAGTTGCGGATACGACTGTTCAGCAGGTCGCTGTTGGAGATGACGATCTGTTCCCCCGACAGGCTGCTTATCCTGGTCGTCTTGAGTCCGATATTCTCTACTCTTCCCCGAAAATCTCCGATGCCGATGAGATCTCCTATCATAAAGGGTTTGTCCAGGCTTATGGACAGCGAGGCGAAGAGATCGCCCAGGATATTCTGTACGGCCAGAGCTATGGCGATGCCCCCGATCCCCAGGCTGGTGATGAGTGCTGTGGCCTCGACACCTGGTATATTGTCCAGGGCCAAGAGAGTGAGCAGACTAAAAAGTGCAAAGCGTACAACAAAACCTAGTGCCGTGTAGGTGGTGACTTGCTCGGCTTCTTCCTCGGCATGTTCCTCTTGATAATGTGTAAGCCAAGAGGAGATAAAGGCATCGCTCCAGATGCCCACCTGGATGAAAAAGGCGATGAGGGCCAGGGTTCGTGTCCAGGTGGTCACGCGGGAGGAAAGGGTGAGAAATAGGGTGCCAATGTATAGGGACCATATGATGAGGATTATCGTCTTTGTTTTCCTGGCAAGCCTGCCGGACAGATCGCCGACTCTACTTTTGGGGAACAGGTTTGCGAGCCAATGAAAGAAAGTTCCCTGGATGACGTTGAACAGGATGAAGCTCATCAGGGCGGCCCCCAGGGCCATGAGCCAACGTTGTACCGGGTTCATCAGGTAGATGCGTCCGAGAAGATTCATACTTTCTCCTGTCGTTGGTGGGTCATAACGAATTGGCGGTCAAGCTGAGACGGGCAGTTTTCTATGATCTGTCCTGTTCCGATCTTGCCAGATGGAGCCCAAGAACGATGGTGACGAGCACCAATAGTGCCACCGAACAGGTAAAGAGTTCCTGTGGTATGAGGGGCTCCTGTGCCTGGACGGGGGATGCAGCCGGTGATGGGCCCACGATGGTGGGCAGTGCTTTGATATCTCCCTTTTCGGAGGTGGAAGCTGGCTCAATCTCGCCTGATACATCCTGCTCCAAGGGTGCCGTCTGCCTCTCGGGGGAAGTGAGATCTTTTTCGGGCGTCGGCTCGGAGGGGGTGATCGTTGATCCGGATGGAGTCCTTGTGGGGGGATCTGTTTTCTCTATCTGTGGAGTATCCGTCTCCTGTTGTTCCCGGGGAGAGGGGGTAAGGGGAATATCGGTATGGGGCGGCGTCGCCGATGGTGCTGTATCCGTCGGATCGGGATATGTACTGTCGCCAGTCGCGGCGGGGGACGGCGTCGTAGGCGGTGGGGGATAGTCGTCGGCCCTGACGGTGATGAGACTGGGTGAGCATACAAGGAGAGCGAAGAGCAGGATGTGATATATGATGGGCAAGAGGCACCCGGAGGTGCGGGGGGCACGGGTGGGATCTACCAAGGGAGCGTGTGTCGCGTCGCGTGGTTTGCTTCTGGTGGAGATCATCCTCTTCCTCTCTGTTACGTCTGAGCACAAAGTACATTATCGCCCGTTAGTGTAGCAGAAAGCCCCGTTTGGGCCAACAATTTCGGCAGAGATTTTG
>JAWLEV010000004.1:0-62120 GCA_041685915.1 Anaerolineae bacterium
GGGCCAACGCCTTGGAGATCCCGGTATCATCGAAGCCTCGCAGTGTCCCCTGCTGGCGACGTTTCAGGATCTTGTCGGCTGATGTAGGCCCAATGCCGGGGATGCGCAGGAGGCGTTCGCGGCTGGCCATGTTGACCTCTATGGGATACGCCTCGGGGTGGCGGCGGGCCCAGAGGAGTTTGGGATCGGCCCTTCGTGGCAAGTGCCCCTCTTGGTCAAAGACGAGTTCCTCCACATCAAACTCGTACTGCCGCAGCAGAAAATCGGCCTGATACAGACGATGCTCGCGCCAGGTGGGTGTCGCTGGGTGGTTATCCAAGGGGGTGTCCCTGATGGGTTGGAAGGCGCTATAGTACGCTCTGGCCAGATGCAGATTGCGATACAGCCAGGCCGCGCTGGCGACAAGTTCTCGATCCGTCTCGTCGGCGGCGCCCACCACGAACTGGGTGGTCATGCTCACCCGACGATCCTGCTGGCGGCGGATCTCGTCCGCTTTCCGAAGGGGGGTCAGGAGCTCCTGGTAAAAGTCCTTTTTACTGCTCAGGGCACCGACGCGCTGTGCGTTGGGGGCTTCTAGATTGACGGAGACACGATTTGCCATCTCGATGGCGGCCTCGATACTGGCGTCGTCGGCACCAGGCAGGATCTTGAGGTGAACGTAACCCCCGAAGTCGTATTTCTTGCGAACCATCTCCACTGTGGCCAGCATCCGTTCCATGGCCTGGGACGCGTCGCCCCATATACCGGAACTGAGGAACAGTCCCTCCACTAGGTTTGCCCTGACCATCTCGTCAAAGGTCCGCGCCAGTTCGTCCGAGGAGAAACTGACGCGCGGCGTATCCCGCCGGCTGCGGTTGGCGCAGTAGGCACAATCGTTGGCGCAGGCGTTGGTCTGTAGTACCTTGAGCATGGATACGCGCTTACCGTCCGGCCTCACCGCCGGATAGATCCAGCGGTCCATCTCGCTGCGATGGCGGGAACTGTCTGTCCCACATCCCCGACAGATATCGTACTGGGCGGCACGCCCAAGTATCTCTACCTTTTGATCCCTATCCATACTTGCCTCCCCTCGACGGCTTTCTACCGTCCTACAAGAGGGTATGTCTACAGATGCTCCATCTTTTGCCCCTATTATAGCACAAATGTTCTATTAGTACAAACCACAGAGGAGATTATAATTGCACTCAAACTTTGCGTTGAAAGGAGCAGCGATCATGTTTTTGCATGAGATGAGACGTGGGAACGAGGAAAAAGTTTTCGTCGAGACGATGTGCGAGGGCGCGCCTCATCGTGGCAAGGTGTTGGCAGCGGTACAGGCACATGCGGACGATATTCCCTTCTTCTGTGCTGGTACCGTCGCCAAGTTGGTCGCTGAGGGCTATACAGCGTACCTCATCCAGACCACGAATGATGAAAAATGTGGTCCGATGAAGAGCATAGGAGAGACGGTCTTGAGTAACGAGGAGGAGGTGGAGGCCCTGGCCGAGACGTTGGATTTCGACCAGGTCTTTAATTTGGGATACCGCAATCATCGCATGGATGCCGTCTCGCCCTTGGAGCTGCGGGCGCGGCTGATCTTTCTCTTTCGCCTGCTCCAGGTGGATACCGTCTTTACCTTTAATCCCTGGGGACATGGGGAGGAGAACCCCGACCACTATGTCACGGCTCAGGCTGTTGAGGCGGCCTGCTGGATGGCGGGCATGGACAAGGACTATCCGGAACATTTCGCGGCGGGTCTGGAGCCCCATGCCGTACAGGAAAAGTATTACTGGGTGGCGCGGCCTGGGCAGCCCTACAATCGCGTGGTGGACATCTCGGACGTGATGGATCAAAAGATAGAGGCCATGAGCGTGAATAAATCCCAGGGGCCGGCCGGCTCCCAGGGCTCCCATCTCAAGGAGCGGCTGGCAGCGCGGGGCCTGTGTCTGCCGGAGCTCGGCGCCACCGACGAGGAGGCAGATCGCGCCTACATAGAGCTTTTCTGCCTGAATCCCTATCGTGATCTGGGCCAGCGGTACGGGCTGGAATACGCGGAGGTCTTTTTCCACGTCGGCCCCTCGCAGATGTCCAGAGTCGAGGACTATGTGGAGGAGCACGCCGTTCCCCTGGAATAGGGGACGTTATATTTGTTGGCCCTAGGTGAGAAGATATTGGAGCAGGGCGTAACTGAGCATGCCGGATAGCATGGTCAGTATCATACTCCTGGTGCGCCAGGCCACGAGAAAGGCGGGCAGGGCGGCCAGGAGTTCGACATTTGTCCAGGACAGGTTGATGTGGTTTTCCTGTACCAGCAAAGTCTGGGTCAGGGAGGCGGCCAGGATGGCTCCCGGTATCAGGCGCAGCCACTCCTTGGCCCAGTCGGGTAGTTCGATCCGCGTCAGTACGGCGAACGGGATAAAGCGCCAGGCAAAGGTGCCCAGAGCCAGGGCCAGGATCAGCCACGTGGTTGCCATTGTTTCCATATAACTCCCAGGGTGACGGCGATCAGCGTGGCTACGAGGGGGCTCCATGTGCTTGGCAACAGGGGCAGCAGGATCAGGCTCAGCAGGGCGGCGAGACCAGAGATGGCGATGCTGAGACAGTCTTGGATGAGGAGGAACAGGAGGCAGATCAGGCTGGCCGGCAGGGCATATTCCAGACCCAGGCCGGTGGGGAGTTGCGTGCCAAATCCCAGCCCCAGGGCCGTGGTCATCTGCCACGTGATAAAGATTGCCAGACCAGAGCCCACGACAAAGAGGGGATCGCCCGTTCGTTTCTCGAAAGCGGCGACACTCACGGCAAAACTCTCGTCCGTGAGCAGGTGGGCCATGGGAATATAAAGGACGCGGGGCATGTCGTCCAGATGCGCGGCCAGACTGGCGCTCATGAGAACCATGCGCATGTTGATCAATAGCCCCGTGATCAGCACGGCGAAGTGGCCTGCCCCCTGGCTCAGCATGCTGGCGGTGACGAATTGGGCCGTCCCGGCAAACACGGTGACGGACATGAGCGAGGCCTGCCAGGGCATCATGGCTTCTCCTGCGACCGTGCCATAGGCGATGCCAAAGGGCGCCACGCCCAGGGCCAGGGGTAACGTCGCCCGCACGCCATCCGTTAGCCGTTGCCACATAAAAATTCGACTCGTAAACGCGATATAGTGGATTGATCGTCAGATAGCATAGTGCAGACGTCGCTGTCCTCAAAATTTGTCCAGACGGTCGTGTGCATTTGTGGTTCGCACTGAGAGGCTTTGTCGGGTTCGGTGTCTGTGCATATAATGGGGGATGTGTCCTGGTGAATCTGGACAGTAGCACACGTGATGTATGAAATGGGAGCAAAATGAAAGAGATAGCAGTGAACGTGGAACGTTTTGCGCCGTTACATGGTTGGGTTAATCGTATCCTGCGCGTCGATCTCTCCGACGGGTCCATAGAGGTGGAGCCGTCGGAGCCATATGTCCCCGATTATCTGGGTGGTCGTGGCCTGGCCGCGCGCATAGCCTGGGAAGACTATCCCGAGCCTGTGGATGCCCTGTCCCCCGAGAATCCCCTCATGGTCATGGCAGGGGCCCTCACAGGGACGGTGTCTCCCTATTCTGGCCGCGCGGCGATATGTGGTTTCAGTCCCCAGGCCTATCCGTACAACTGGTTCACGCGGGCCAATATCGGGGCCCAGTGGGGCGCCGAACTGAAAAGAGCCGGCTACGACGGCATCATCGTCACCGGCGCCAGCGAGATGCCGGTGCAGATCGTAATTCGCGATGACGAGGTGCGTATCGCGCCGGCCGATCACCTGTGGGGCCTCGATACCTACGAGACGATGGAGGCCCTTGAGGATGAGGTGGATCCCCGCGTCAAGCCCCTGATCATCGGCCCCGCAGGGGAGCGCCTCAGTCGCATCGCCACGATACATGCGGCCACCTCCTCGGCGGCGGGGCAGGGAGGCTTTGGTGCCGTCATGGGTTCAAAAAAACTGAAAGCCATCTCTGTGGTGGGTAGCGGACGCGTGTCGGTGGCCCATAAGGAAGAGTTTCGCGATTTCGTCGGTGCTGTGCGCGATGAACTGCGTCCCAATCGCCCGTTGCGCGACCTGGAATCCACGAATGAGAAGTTGCAGTCGGATCGGGGTGGGCGCGTGCGTCACTATGCCTGCACGGCCTCCTGTCCCACGCCCTGCAATCGCTACTATACCAATATGCCTGGCGTGGCTCATCCGGAGCGCACCTACGAGGGGCATATGGCCTGTGTGGGAGGGTGTTTCCCGGGGCAATCGGAGGATGGTCCTATATCCTACGGGGGGCTCTACGATTGGAAGTTAGGCCTCTATGGGGGGTTCGAGATGAACGTGCTCAGCAATCGCTATGGATTGAACCAGTGGGATCTCATCGTGAGTATGGTACCCTGGTTGGAGCGCTGCCAGAACGCCAGTCTTATCGATGAGATGAACGGTATGCCCATGGATTGGCAGGATCCCGAGTTCTGGGCCGAATTTCTCCATGCTATCGCCTATCGCGAGGGGATGGGCGATGCTTTGGCCGAGGGCGGTCTGCGCGCCTCGGAGGAATTGGGCATGGGACAGGGCTTTGCGCGGCGCTACTATACCGGCTGGGGATACGGGGGCCATTGGGATGCCCACGCCTGCTGGTTGAACTATCTCGTCTTTCCTTACTGGCTGGTGTCCACATTGCAGTGGTCCACGGACACGCGGGATCCCTATAGCAGCAGCCATGGCTATGTGCAGAATATCATGCGCTGGGCGCCCCTGGCCATTCGCCAGCGGCGCGACGTGGAGGTGACCTGGGATCACATTCGGGGCATCAGCGAGCGCGTCTATGGCAGTGCCGAGGCCCTGGATCCCGAGAGTGGTTATAAGGAAAAGGCCTATCCGGCCTACTATCACGACAAGCGCTCGGTGATGAAGGATTGCGTACCCACCGACGATCAGGTCTTCCCTCTCATTTATAGCGTCACCACCGAGGATCGCTTTTTCCGCGTCGGCGATGTGGAAGGTCCCTCTGTGGACTATCATCTGTTCCGTCTGGGAACGGGCACCGAGTGGAGCGAAGAGGAATTTGAGGGGGCAGCGGAGCGTGTCTACACCCTGGAGCGGGCTCTGTGCGTCCGCCACTGGGGACGCGACCGCGCCATGGACGACAGCGTCCTGTCCTCCTTTACCTATGAGGAGAATTGGGAGAACCCCGTTCTCGGCGAAAAACATGCCCTGGATCGCGAAAAGATAGCGCCGGTTCGGCAAGAGTACTATCGTCATCTGGGATGGGATCCGGACACTGGCCGTCCGACGCGCAAGCGTCTGTGCGATCTGGATCTGGAAGACATCTACGAGCCCATGGTGTCGGGGGCCGAGGACGCGGAGGAGAGGCGAGCCGAATGGCCGGAATGGCCGCCTCCTGAGGTGTAGAATATGACACTGCGGAAGGCGTGACGATAAGATTTTCGTCGGACAGGGAGAGGGCTGTGATCGTTTTCAAAGATTTCAGGAGGGCCAGGGGGGGCTTGTGCTTGCTCCTGGCCCTTGTTCTGATCGCGACCTGTGCCTGTGCGGGACCTTTTGCCAGAAAAGGTCCGACGCCTACCACGACGCCGTCGGCAACGCCTCCCGCCACCCCTACGCCCTCTTTTACCCCGACGGCGACATACACTCCCTCGCCTACTCCCACAGAGACACCCTCTCCCACGCCGTTGCCCTTGCAGGCGAAGGTGGATCTGGAGCAGTCCGAGGTGATGCAGGGGCGTACCACCGTCGTGTGGGTGCGGACGAACCTTCCCAGTCACGTATGGGGAAGTGTCGATAGTCGTGCCCTTCAATTCGTCTCTGTGAGTGACCTGGAGCATTATTGCCTTGTGGGAATGCAGGCCCTGGATCAGTTGGGCGCCCATCCCTTGAAGGTGGTGGCCCAGGCGGGGGATGATCGGCAGGTGACCCTCCGGACGTCGCTGCGCGTGATGTCTGGGAACTATGAGCGCGAGACGATCCACTTCACACCAGAGGTGGCCGAATTATTGGATCCCAAATACACCCGTCCCGAGCGATTGCGTCTGGCCGAGGTGTATGCGACATTCACGCCGCAGGCTCATTGGGAATCCCCTTTTGCCTGGCCCTGTGAGGGAGCCATCACATCCCATTTTGGCACCAGGCGGCAGTACGGGGGGGAGATACAGTCCTATCACGCCGGTATCGACATGCGCGGGGCGACTGGCGATCCCTTTTGTGCACCCGCCCCGGGTGTGGTGGTCCTGGCCGAGGTGCTGAAGGTGCGTGGGGGAGCGGTGATCCTCGATCACGGCGCCGGTGTACTCAGTGGATTCTACCACCTTGATAGTGTTGATGTGGAGGTGGGCCAGTCTGTGGCGCAAGGGGATGTTCTGGGAGAGATTGGATCGACCGGATTATCCACGGGATCGCATCTGCATTGGGAACTACGCGTGGGGGGCGTGGCCGTGGATCCCGGCGAGTGGACGGAGCGCCAATTCCCGTGATGAGGTGCAGGAAGGAGGTATATCCTTGCGATGAGCACGTTTTATGCTGAAAGGCCGTTGATCATTGCCCATCGTGGTGCCAGCGCCGTGGCGCCGGAGAATACCCTGGCAGCGTTTGAAGCGGCCGTGGAGGCGGGGGCCGATGGTGTGGAATTGGACGTGATGCGGTGTCGCAGCGGGGAGTTGGTGGTCGTGCACGATGATACGGTGGATCGCACGACGGATGGGTCGGGATTGGTGCGCACCATCTCGAAGGATAGCCTGCGCATGCTGGACGCAGGCTCCTGGTTTGGCCTCGAGTACGCCGGACAGCGCATCCCCACACTGGAGGAAGCGTTGGCTTTTGTGGAGAGGGGCATCAGGTTGAATATAGAGATCAAGAGCCAGATGCTCCGCAGCGAAGGGTTGGAGGAGGAGATCGCCGATATGATTCGCGCCCAGAGGTGCGAGGATAGGGTACTCATTTCTTCTTTCAATCCTCTTGTTCTCATGCGCATGAAAGACGTTGCCCCAGAACTTCAACGTGGATTGCTGTACGCGCCGGGATCCCTTCGCTCTTCCCCTCGCATATGGCGACATTTTGTACAGCCTCAGGCCCTGCATCCCCATCACAATGTGGTAGATGAGGAATACATACACTGGGCGAGAGACAATGGCTACCGCGTCAACGTATGGACGGTAAACGAGGCGGCAAGGATGCGCGAGATGACGGCCCTTGGCGTCGACGGTATCATCACGGATCATCCGGCCCGGCTGCGGCGGCTCTTATATTCGTGAAAGCGGTCGATACGTCCCCCTTTAGTGGAGGGGAAAGGCGCGACAGAGTTCCAGGGCCCGTTCGCCCACCCTTTGTAGAGTTTCCGGATCGTCCGCGTTGTGTATGATCTGGAGGATGAGGTCCGCCACTTCCTCCATCTCCTCCTCGCCAAAGCCACGGGTGGTCACGGCGGGCGTTCCCAGACGGATGCCGCTCGTCACCCGGGCGGGGAGGGGATCGAAGGGAATACGATTCTTGTTGCAGATGACGTTGGCCTCTTCCAACAAGTTCTGGACTTTTCGTCCCGTCAGATCGTGGGGTGCTAGATCGACCAGCATGAGATGGTTGTCCGTGCCCCCGGATACCAAGCGGAGCCCCTCCTCAGCCAGTGCCTCGGCCAGCGTCTGGGCGTTGCGTACGATCTGGCGCTGATAGTGGTCGAATTCGGGTGCCAGGGCCTCGCCAAAGGCCACCGCCTTGGCCGCTATGACGTGCATCAGGGGACCGCCCTGGGTGCCCGGGAAGACGGCCCTGTCGATGGCCCTGGACAGGTTCTCTTTGCAGAGGATCAGTCCCCCGCGGGGGCCGCGCAGGGTCTTGTGCGTCGTCGCTGTCACGATATCCGCAAACGGTATGGGGCTGGGATGAACGCCAGCCGCGATCAGGCCAGCGATGTGGGCCATGTCGACCATGAGATACGCGCCCACGTCGTCGGCGATCCTCCGCAGGCGAGCAAAGTCGATGGTGCGGGGATAGGCGCTGGCACCGGCCACGATCAGTTTGGGCCCAAAGTTTCGGGCTTGGGAGGCCAGATCATCATAATCGATGCATTCCGTGTCGCGCCGCACGCCATAGTGGGCGAAATCGTACAGTTGGCCGGAGAAGCTTAGTTTATGTCCGTGGGTTAGGTGGCCTCCGTGGGCCAGGCTCATGGCCAGGACCCGGTCACCGGGATCGAGGATGGCCATATAGGCCGCCGCGTTGGCCTGGGAGCCCGAGTGGGGCTGAACGTTCACGTGATCGGCGTCGAATAGTTTTTTGGCCCGCTGGATGGCCAGGTTTTCTACGACATCCACGTATTGACATCCGCCATAGTAGCGTTGTTCGGGATATCCTTCGGCATACTTGTTTGTGAACAGCGTTCCCTGAGCCGCGCGCACGGCCTGGCTGGCATAGTTCTCGGAGGCGATGAGGTTGATGGTCTCCTCTGCTCGCCCTCTTTCGCCTCCCAGCGCCTGGGCGACGGACGGGTCAACATCATGCAACAGTTCATATATCGCAGTATGGGGTTCACATGGATCGTCAGCCAGAACGTCCAAAGCCCCTTTCGTATAATCGGACATTCTTACCTCCACAAAAAAAAAGTGCCCTGGCCCATGCAGACCCAGGACACAATCGGATTCCTGCAAATGTGCTAGATCATAACTGTGCTGGGACTGCCTCCTCCTCGAGGTTTGCCTTCCGGGAAGTTGAGGGATCAGTCACTAACGGAAAGACACACATAAGAATATATACCGAGTATTCGTCGCAGACAAATCATCGTTCTCTCTCGATCTTATGCGACGGTAAAGTGAATCGGCGGAGGCGGCGTTTCTGCCATGTCCAGAGCAGGCCAGCGACGAGCACGAGAAGCAGGCCCGAAAGGGCGGTCCATCCCGTGCGCAGCCACTTCCATATCCTCCACACGGAGGGCTGGTCCGACCCCGCAGGAAAATGGTCCTTCGGCGGAGGGGGTACCATCGTGGCCGTGGGTTCGGGCGGCCTGGGTGGCGTTGCCGTGGGCGTTTCAGGCATGGCTGCAGCGGAAGCGCTTGGTGTCTCCGATGCTTTCGGTGCTGGTTCCCCCTCCAACATTTCGACCTCGGGTTCTAGCCCTTCTGGAGTGGCCTCTTCCGTTGCACGTTCCGCCGCCGCAGGGGCTTCTTTTTCCGTGACTTTTTCTTCCCAGGGCGAGGGGGATGGAGTGTGAACCTCCTCTTGAGGAACCTCGGCCATCTCCACCTGAATATCTTGCGGTGCTTTTGTGGTTCGACCAGGTAGGGAGATGAATCCCTGGCTGATCGCCAGGTCGCCTGAGAGGAACAATATCAACAGCAGGGATACCACAGCTGTGGCCGTTCCGAGCGCCGTGTGCATCCTGCTCCAGAAACGGTACCGCTCTCGCTCCTTCTCGACCGAGGCTGGCAGTTCAAAGGAACGGGGTAGCGGAATGGCGGGAACGGCGTGCAGTAGCTCTACGGTGCTGCGAAGCGTCTCGAGTTCCTCCTGACAACGGGAGCATTCGGCGAGATGGCGCTCCACGCGCTCTCTTTCCCTAATAGTCAGCTGCCCATCCAGGTAGGTGGATAGATTCTTTTGTGTGAACCTGTGATCGAGGCGAAAGCCCATCTTTTAGTATCCTGTCTAGCTGCTGTGTTCCGATTCATATCTTAGACGGAATTTCTCGGGTAAAAGTTCCTTGTGTTCGAGGAAATAGTCCCGGAGCTTTTTTCTGCCGCGATTGATACGCGATTTGACCGTTCCCAGAGGCACTGACGTGACCTGAGCGATCTCCTCATAGCTCATATCCTGTATATCGGCCATGATCACCGCCACGCGCTGCTCATAGGGCAGCGTATTGAGCCCCTGCTGGATGCTCATACCCAGTTCTTCCCGTATGAGGCCGTTCTCTGCGGACTCGTCGTGATCCTCCAGGATATCGCTATGTTCTGGATTCTCGACGAGGTCGTCGACCGGGGTGCTGGGGTGGCGCTGTTTGTCACGAAGTATGTCATAGCAGCAATTGGTCGTGATGCGCAGGAGCCAGGCTTTGAACGAACCGCCCCGGAACTGATCCAGGGCGCGATAGGCACGCAGAAAGGCATTCTGCGTGGCGTCCATGGCCCTGTCATAGTCGCCAAGGATACGATAGGCGACGTTATAGGCGAGCTGCTCGTAGGAACGCACAAGTTGGTTGAACGCTTCTACGTCGCCCTGTTGAGCAGTCTCGATGATTTCCTTTTCGTCCATGACCTTCCATTGTTGGCAGTCGCTTGAGCGTGTGTCGGTTGGTGGTACGGATGCCCAGAGATTTGACGGGGCAGTCCAATCTATCTATACTCTTTTTTGGATCCAGCCGAAGTGGCGGAACGGAATACGCGGTGGTCTCAAAAACCACTGGAGGCAACTCCGTGTGGGTTCGAATCCCACCTTCGGCATGATGATACTTTAGAAGGTATCTCTTGGCAAGCTGGGAAAGCGTTTTTCACTATATGAATGGGGGACGGGGTTGCCCGCCAATGCGATGAGGCGGCAACCCCATTTCTATGTCCCGTCATTCTTGTGAAAGTCCCTTTTCCTCTTATAGTGCGGATTACTTGCGGCGAAATGTGTGAAAGGAGTTGACAATATGACCCTCGTATCGACCAAGGAGATGCTTCGGGCGGCTGTGGAAGGCCACTATGCCGTCGGGGCCTTCAATGCCAACAATATGGAGCAGGTACAGGCCATTGTAGAGGCCGCTGTGGAGGAGCGCGCACCGGTGATTTTGCAGGTAAGCCAGGGTGCGATCCGCTATGCGGGGCTGGAGACGGCCGCTGCCCTGGTGAAGGTGATCGGCGGGAGGACGGACGTTCCTGTGGCGTTGCACCTGGATCATGGCACCGACTTTGCTCAGAACGTGCGCTGCCTGCGAGCGGGCTTTACCTCGCTGATGTTCGATGGCTCCAAGCTACCCTATGAGGAGAACGTCGCCACTACTGCCAGGATCGCCGAGATCGCACATATCGTGGATATCCCGGTGGAGGCCGAGTTGGGGCGCGTGCTGCAATCGGAGGACGACGTCACGCCCGAAGAAGTCGAGGCGGCCATGACGGATCCCGATCAGGCGGTGGACTTTGTGGCGCGCACCGGCTGTGATTCGCTGGCCGTGGCCATAGGATCGGTGCATGCCATGAAAGACGCCGAGGCCGAACTGGATATCGAGCGCCTCAAGGCGATTCGGGAGAAGGTGGATATCCCCTTTGTCCTCCACGGTTCCTCTGGTGTAAAGGAGGATAGCGAGGTGGCGGCCATCGAGCACGGTATCGCCAAGATCAATGTGGCCACCATGCTCAACCAGGGCTTTGTGCGGGGCCTCAAGGAAGGGATGGAAGAGATGCCCGATAACGTGGATCCCCGCAAGTTCCTGGCCTATTCCCGCGAGAACGTAAAAGATGTGGTGCGGCACAAGATCCGCCTCTTTGGCAGCAATGATCAGATTACTTCCAGCGGCTTTGCGAGCCCCTCGACCATGCATCGTAGTGCGGATCTCGGTGGGTTGGAGGAGTAGCGGACCGATCTTTTAGGCAGTAGTTCGTAGGGACGCCATGGAAAGCATTCCGTGATGCTTTCCATGGCGTCTTGTTCTTTTTGTGCATGGTAGAGTTCTGTAAAGGACGAATGGTCTCTATGGAGACGATTTTGCGCCATGAGCAGGATGGGCCTTGACGCGGAGGGTCTTGGACGTTAGGATATGCACAATGTGACGATGAAAGACGGGAGAAAGGATGAGGATCGCGACACATATTGGGGAGCCTACTGACTCCAAGTTGAGATTGGCCAGGCAGATGGGACTGAGCGACATCGTGTCTGGCCCTCCGCGTACGACGTCGGGTGATTTGCCCACGGTAAAGGATTGGGAGCGTTTGAGACGAGAGATCGAGAGCCACGGACTCACCCTCTCGGTGATCGAGAGTATTCGTCTCTCGGACAGGGCCATGCTGGGCCAGCCGGGGCGCGATGAGGATATTCAGGCCTTCTGTCAATCCGTCCTGCGCATGGGCGCGGCTGGCATACCCATCCTCTGCTATGGGTGGGCACCGACGCTTCACGTGCTGAGAACGTCTCGGACCAAGCGGGTCAGGGGCGACGCGCGAGCCACGGCCTATGAGCATCATCTGCTCGAGAATGCCCCCCTTACCAAGGCGGGAGAGGTCAGTGCGGAGCAATTGTGGGAGAGCCTGGCGTATTTTCTGGAGATCGTCGTGCCGGTGGCCGAGGAGGCCGGCGTCAAACTGGCCATGCATCCCAATGATCCGCCCATCTCGCCCATTCGGGACATGGCGCGCATCATGAGCACGCCCGAGGCTTTTCAAAAGTTGATCGAGCTGGTGCCCAGCCCCAATAACGGGATCACCTTCTGTCAGGGATGCTTCGCCGAGATGGGGGTGGATGTGCCCGAGACCATCCGGCACTTTGGGGAACAGAACAGGATCTTTTTTGCGCATTTTCGGAATGTCAGGGGCGCGGTCCCTAGTTTTCACGAGACCTTTCATGATGAGGGCGATACGGACATGTTCGCCGCCCTAAGGGCCTACTGTGACGTCGGTTTTGATGGTCCCATGCGTCCCGATCACTATCCGGCCATGGAAGGGGAAAAAGTGGGCGAGTGGCGTATCAAGGGGCGGCTTTTTGCCGTGGGCTATGTGAAGGGGCTGCTGGAAGGTGTGCAAAAGATGGATTAGATGGTACCTTTCAGTTCAGGTCGGATATTCGTGATCGATAAATCATAATCTGAAGGAGGAGTTTTTGGTGACCCTGTTTGACCCTCTAACCGTAGGTGATCTGCATCTTTTGAATCGGATCATGCGCTCGGCGACTGCTGAATTCCTGGCAGATAGAGAGACAGGAGCCCCCACGCCAGAGATGGGCCATATATACCGCGAACTGGCCGCGGGAGGGGTGGGGCTGATCGTGACGGGGCATGCGTGTGTCTCCTTTTCCGGTCGCGCCCATGCGCGCATGGCTGCCATGGCCAGCGATGATCTCATATCTCCTTGGCGGGAGGTCATTCGTCCGGCCCAGGAGGCCGGGGGGCGGATGATGATGCAGATCAACCACGCGGGAGCGAACGCGGATCCGGAAGTGACACCCCGTCCTCTTTCCCCTTCTGGGGTGGCGACCAACGATCTCGTGGAACCACGGGCCATGTCCGAGGAGGAGATTGGCAAAGTCATAGTGGAGTTCGGTGAGGCCGCTCGCCGTGCGCGGGAGGCGGGCTTTGACGGTGTGCAGATACACGGTGCACATGGTTATCTCGTTACCCAGTTTCTGACGCCGGAGACGAACCTTCGGGAGGATCGCTGGGGAGGGGATGAGGAGCGGAGGAGCGCCTTCTTGAAAGCCGTCGTTGCCGAGGTGCGGCGTCAGGTGGGACCTGATTACCCTGTGTGGATCAAGCTCGGCGTGGCCGGACGTGAAAGCAGCGGGCTGGATATGGAGGAGGGCGCCAGGATAGCGGCCCGATGCGCCACCTATGGCATCGACTGTGTGGAGATAAGCTTTGCTCTCGGTCGGCCAGAGTGGATAGATATCTCTGTCGAGGCACCCTTGCGTCCTCTGGCCAAAGCCGTGCGCGATGCTGTAGGACCTGACTACCCCCTCAGTCTGGTCTATGGCTTTCGTACGTGCCAGTGTATGGAGCGCGTGTTGAACGATGAGGTGGTGCAGTTGATCAGTCTCTGTCGCCCCTTTATCGCCGAGCCCGACCTCGTGCACAAGATGGAACGAGGTCTTGCTCAGGAGGTCGCCTGTGTGCGCTGCGATCTTTGCCATCCTGGAGAAGGAGAGGAGGGCATCGCCTGCCGAAACGAGCAGGTGCTGGAGGATCTATCGTAGAGAATCGTTTATTCGCGCATAGCCCGGAAATGATTTGCCTGATGTCGCAGGATTGAAGGATGGGAAAAGGCGTGCAGCGATCCTTGTGGTGGTGTGAAACATGTGTGCTATGTGTCTTCCTGGTCTTGACTGGCGGGTGTGTCAAGGAAGCGAGGGGGACACCGACTGTAGCCTTCCCCATCGCATCCTCCACCCCTGCGAGATCCCCCTCGCTCACAGCATCTCCCAGTCCCGTCATATCTCCCTCTCTCACGGCGTCTCCCAGTTCCAGAGTGTCCCCCGCTCCCTCACCCACACCCCAGGAGTCTCTGCCTTCCGTGCTCGCGGAACTGGATTTAGGGCCGGCGGTGGGCAACGCCTACGATCCAACGGCGCTGGCCGTGGATGGCGATACCGTCTACGTTCTCTGTCGCCACCACGGGACCCCCGATGCCGAGGGCGCCTGTGTGGCGGTCGTAGATCTTGACGCGGGCACTGTGCGGGATGTCTGGGGCCTATCCGGAACGCCGACGGGCCCCTTGGCTGCTGGAGGAGGATGGGTCTATCTGGTCTGCGAGAAGGCAGATGGGGAATATCTCCTTGCCCTGGATGCCGCCGATGGCCAACAGGTGTATGATGTCGATCTGCGCTCTACCGGATACGTGGACGGGATGTGGATGGATGCCCGGCGGGGACGCCTGTACGTGTCCTTGCCCGATCGCTTGCAGGTTCGTGATCCCCAAGGACTCGACATAATAGATGACCTTGTGTATCCTTCCAGGGACGCGGAGCGGGGCGTGGCGTTGACGGGGGACATGGATATCCTGTTCGTCTCCTTCTCCAATACCGTCTATGCCTATACGTTGCCAGAGATGATCCCTCTGTGGGAAGTGGAGATGCCGCTGGAGACCGTGCGTGCTCTGATTATGGAGAGTAGTGGCCAGTTTTTGATGGCCCAGGGGCCCTCAGCGCAAGGGGAAGAGGCGTCCTCGGTACTCTTTTACGGTTTGGATGAGGGTGTTTTGCAGGAGGAACTCACACTTGTTGACGATCAGGAGGGCGAACTGGTGTGGGGCGATGTTTCGTCGGAGCGTCTCGTGTTCGCCCGTACCACCTATCCTCCGACCCAGCCTTACCTTTTGCAACTGTGGGGCACCGATCTGACGGGGGAGGGGACAGGTGAGACGTTGCCATTCGCGGGGGGTGTCCTGGCCGATGAACAAGGTGATGGGGCACGCCTCTACGTTCTGGATCGACGGGGACATGGGGCGGTCGGCGTCGACGGTGTCACGCTGGAGATCGAAAAGTCGATACAGTTGGGCGTTGAAATCTATGATCTGATTGTGGATCGTGATAGAGGGAGCCTGTACGTAAACGATACGGGCGGCGTCGTCTATGAGGTGGATATGACCCATTGCCAGGAAGGGACGCTCAGCGTGGATCGTGCGATGTCGGCAGGCGGAGATGAGATGGTTCTGGATGACCAGAACGACCTCCTGCTCGTGGGCCAGGGCGATGGTTCGCGGGTCAGCGTCGTCGATGTGGATAGTCTCCAGATATCCCATGTCATCACGGGGGGAGATCGCGTCGCTCTGGACACGCGGCGGGCGCGGGCTCTCGTCGGAGCGGAGGGGGATGTGTATCAACTCGAGGAGGGGGAGATCCAGGTCTGGGACCTGGTGCAGGGCGAACATGTGGGCGTCATCCCCGAGGGGGGTGTGCCCGCTTACAATGCTCTGCGGGACGAGATATATGTGGCTGCGTATGGTGCACACGTGTACGACGGCGATAGCCTTGAATGGATCGATTCCCTGACCCCCGATATCGATGCCCAGTCCTGTCCTGGTTGTACGGGAAGTCAGTTCGTGCGCGATCTGGAGGTACGTCCCGCCCTTGGTGTGTTGTCTATGGTTGTGACGATGTGGGGTAAAGGCCCCGGCACGATTCCCACGCCAAAAATTTACTCCCTCGATACGCTGGCACCCGTGACCCATACCGTCAGCGTTTTGGCCGGTGTGAATGGGGAAGGTGTATTGCTTCCGCCTGTGGGCGACCGTATCTATGAGAATGTGCGCTACATGCGTGACGCCTCACACGCGAACCTGTTCGTCCGCGACGTTGAGAGCGGCGAGGTCATCTCCTGGCGTGATGGCCTTCTCTTGGAGTTGCTCTCGCCGGATGGTACTCGAGGTTTTGTGCCCCGCGATGGCCGCTGGCTGGTGCTGGATACGGAGACGTGGACCCCGTTGGGCTATATACCCCGCTATCACGTACATAGCTATGATGAGAGCCTTGATCTGTTCTATGCTCTGGAGGGCTCCCGGTTGGTGGTGTTGCGTTCTCGTGGAGGAGAGCCCTCGGCTCCTGCCGCTTCCCAGCAAGCGTCCCTGCGGGGTGGCGTGTCGAGCCTACGCCTCTCGCCGCGCTATGATGAGCACAAGGCGCTCTTTGCCCTGAGCGAGAACGCCCTTTATCGTTCTCATTCGGATGGGCGTGACTGGAGGCGATTAGAGGGCGGGCTGCCACGTGCGCGACCTGGCGCGGATGCTCATCTGGTGCTCGCCGTGTCTCCCGATTACGTGGATGATCACACGCTCTTTGTGGGGGGCTGGGATAGCGACGGCCAGGGTTTTGGCGTATGGCGCTCCCTCGATGGGGGCGACACCTGGCAGCCCATGTGGCAGGGTCTAACCCATCTGCAGGTGGAGGAGATCGTCCTTTCGCGGGAATATGCTGCCGACGACACCCTTTTGGCCTATTGTCGCTATCGCGATCTGCGCTCCCGTGAGGCGGGTCGGTCCTTGTTCCGCTCCATGGATCGAGGAGAGACGTGGGAACTGGTTGCTCAGGTCGCTGAGGGAGAGAATCTTCCCCAGGCAGAGGTCTTGTTGGGCGAGGAATCGGAGGATGCAGCGCTTTGTGCGGCTGAGGGGAGCCGTATACTCACACGAGGGGACGACCCCGAGCGGACCGTTCTCTCTTTGCCGTCGGGGGAATTCGTGGTGGCAAAGGAAAAATCTCCCTTCTATGATCGCGATGGTACCGTGTACGTGCTTTCCTCTCTGAGCCTCTACCGTTCCACGGATGGGGGCGAGATATGGTCTCGGGCTCAGGGGACGCCCTTTGCTGGGCGGGAGTTGGAAGAGCGCTTTACCGACCTGGATGTTAGTATGGAGGGAGAGGAACGGGTTCTGCTGGCATTGGGCGACCTCACGGGGCGGGTGTATCTGGTGCGGGCGGAGGAACTGGTTTGGGAGCCTGTCTCTGCCTCTCAATAGGGAGGTCGGCGCGCCGTCCTAGGCTGTGTCGTGAGGGGATGGGGTTTGGCTTTGCATATGGGCGATGCCCCACAGCAGGAGGAACAGGACGCCCGGCGCTGCCACCAGCGCAAAGTAGGGACCACGGGGAAAGCGGCCATCAAAGCCCCACAGGATGAGGTAAAAGGCCAACAGACTGCCCACCGTCATCGCGCCGCCCAGTCCCTCGCGCCACCAGGCCACTACAAGCCCCACACATACCCCCACGGGGAAAAGGGCCATGCCCAAGATCCCGCGGGGCGCTGTAGGCGGTGATCCTGTGTGTGAGGCGAGTTCGCCGCCCACTATCAACAGCACGAATCCCAGGCTGACGATACTCCAGACGCGCGCCACCCAACGGATGACGGGAGTTACAGGATCGGATTTCTCGTTGACCTTGCCCATATCTCTCCTTCTGCTGATCATCTGATGCGCGGTTATTATAACATAGTAGATCGTAGGTCGCCATGGAAACTTTGGCGGCAGGCTTGGTAAAAAGTTAGTCCCGGCTCTTAGACAGGACAGGATAGGAGCGATGTCGGATTGATTGGCTCACTTGCCAATGCTTCTACCGCCTCGTACAATAAGCCAGTGTGTCTCATATAAAAATCTTTATAGCAAAGGAGGGATTTATGTCCGGTGAGATGAGCCTGCGCTATGGTGTGAATCCTCACCAAAAACCGGCCCGCGTCTTTGTGGAGGAGGGCGACCTGCCCTTTGAGGCTCTGAACGGAAGGCCGGGCTATATCAACCTGTTGGACGCCCTGAACGGTTGGCAGTTGGTGCGCGAGTTAAAGGCCCTTCTTGGTCGACCTGCTGCTACCTCTTTCAAGCACGTCAGCCCGGCGGGGGCGGCCGTGGCCATGCCCCTGAGCGAGGCGGAAAAGAAGGCCTGCTTTGTGGAGGATCTGGATCTCTCGCCTCTGGCCACGGCCTATGCCCGCGCCCGAGGCGCCGACCGCATGTCTTCGTTTGGCGATTGGATCTCTCTGAGCGATCCCTGCGACGTGCCCACGGCCCGTGTCGTGCGCCGCGAGGTGTCGGATGGCATCATCGCCCCTGGTTACGAGCCGGACGCCCTAGAGATTCTCAAACAGAAGCGTAATGGCGGATATCGCATCCTGCAGATCGATCCCGAATACGAACCGCCCGAGATGGAGAAGCGCACCCTTTTTGGTCTGACTCTGGAGCAGCCGCGTAACGATGTCGTGCTCTCCGAGGAATTGTTTGAGAATATTGTGACAGAGAACGAGAATCTGCCCGCCTCGGGTCTCCGCGATCTCATCGTGGCTTCCGTGGCCCTCAAGTTCACACAGTCCAACTCTGTATGCTTCGCCTATAATGGTCAGGTGACGGGAGTGGGGGCGGGGCAGCAGTCCCGGGTGCACTGTACGCGCCTGGCGGCCTCCAAGTCCGACCTCTGGTTCCTGCGCCAGCATCCCCGTGTGCTGAACTTTCAGTTCGCTGAGGGCATTTCCCGGGCCCAAAAGAACAATGCCATCGACGTCTATTTTTTGGAAGAGATTTCTGAGGCCGAGGAGGAGGCCTGGGAAAAGGCTTTTAAGGTGGTTCCCGAGCGCCTCACGCCGGAGGAGAAAAGGGAATGGCTGGATCAGGTGAATGAAGTGGCTCTCAGCTCGGACGCCTTTTTCCCCTTCCGCGATTCCATCGATCGTGCCTCTCGTAGCGGTGTCAGTTACGTGGCCCAGCCCGGTGGCTCCTTGAACGACGAGGGCGTCATCGCGGCTTGCGATGAATACGGGATGGTCATGTGCTTCACGGGCGTTCGCCTGTTCCACCACTAGACATCTACGACGATAGGAGCATGAGGTAAGACGATGATTGATGCGCACAGAGCGTATATCTACAAGACGACGGAGCATGCCAGGCTGTTCCTGTATTTGTATCTGCCGTCGGACTGGAAGAAAAGTGACCGCCGTGCGGGCATAGTCTTCTTTTTCGGGGGCGGCTGGCGGCAGGGCACGGCGAACCATTTCAGGCGTCAGGCCCAGTATCTGGCCGAGCGGGGCATGGTGACTGCCTGTACCGACTATCGCGTCAGGTCGCGCCAGAACGTGCTGCCGGACGCCTGCGTGGAGGATGCCAAGAGCGCCGTCCGCTGGATGCGCGCCCACGCTGACGAACTGGGGCTCGATCCCGAGCGGTTGGTGGCCTCGGGCGGATCGGCGGGCGGTCATCTGGCGGCCTGCACGGCCACCATTGAGGGCTTTGAGGCGGAGGGGGAGGATGAGACGGTCTCCTCTGTCCCCAATGCCCTGGCCCTTTTCAATCCCGCATTGGATCTGTCCAGGGACCTTCCCGGTATTGTGGAGCGATTCGGCTCTATGGAGTTAGCCAGGGCGCTCTCCCCCAATCTCTACATCGAAGAGGGGCTGCCTCCGGCCGTGGTCTTTCATGGGGCAGACGACGCCGTGGTCCCGGTAGCGCAGTCGGAGTCCTTTGTGGCGTTGATGGAGGAGGCGGGGAACCGCGCCGAACTGCACATCGCCTCAGGCGAGGGGCACGGGTTCTTTAACCGTTCTCCATGGTTCGAACGTACGCTGTATCGACTGGACCAGTTCCTCGCCTCATTCGGCTATCTGAAGGGGGAGCCGACCATTCCGGTGTTGGCGGAGGGGGAATGGTGACCTCCGTCGTGCGTGTATCTGAGATCCATGGTTGATATCTATCTCTTTCGTCATGCCCACGTCGACTATGATCCTCCGGCCCAGATAACGGCGCACAATCCGCTGACGGCGCTGGGCCACGAGATGGCCGAGCGCCTGGCTGAGCGGTGCGATGAGTGGCATCTGCAATATCTTTTCGTGAGCACCATGCCCAGGGCGCAGGAGACGGCGGACGCCATCTCTGGGCGCTTTCCCGGCCTGCCCCGCATGGAGATGCCCGAGTTCCGCGAGGTGTGTCTCGATCACCTGGTGGACTATCCTGGAGATCTGCCGGAGGCCGATCTGGCCTGCTGGGAGAGCGACCACTTTGCCCATGGCAACGAGCGTATGTGGAAGCGTGTGGAGGCGGGGTGGCGGCGGATGATGGACGTGGTGGCCGACGAGGGGCTGCAGCGCGTCGCCGTCGTCTCCCACGCCGGACCCATAAACGTCATGCTGCGCCAGTTCCTGGGCGGGGGAATGGTTCGCCTGCGCACCTGCTGGTTCGAACTCGACTGGGCCTCCACCAGTTGCCTGCGCTCCACGTCGGAGGGTAAATGGGTGCGCTGGGTGAACGACGCGCGGCACATCGATGCCCTGCGCCATCGTCTGTCCTCCGACGAGGATGACGCCTCGTAATCCCATAATCCGTCTTGCATTTGCATTGCTACAGGGAGGCGTCTCTCAGAGACGCCTCCCTGTCACTTTGGGAAGAGGCTGGGAGGGTGAAGGGGCGTCACAGAGAATAAGGAGGTTGGGTTAATGCAATTATCAGGGGATCGCAACCGTATTCTATTGGTGGATGACGAAAAGGCCATAACGGACAATCTGGCTTCCCTCCTGGAGCGCGCCGGATTCGCCGTGGCTGTGGCCGGCGATGGGGAGGAGGCAATGGAGCGGGCTGCCGCCTTTGCGCCGGACCTGATCGTCCTAGATGTGCTGATGCCCAAACTGAACGGGCGGGAAGTGCTGCGGCGGCTGCGTCAGGAGGGCGACTGGACCCCTGTGATCCTTCTTACCCAGGTGGGGGAATCCACCGAGCGGGCCATGGCCCTGGAGGAGGGGGCCGACGATTACCTCAACAAGCCCTTTGATCCCCACGAGTTGATCGCGCGCATCCGGGCCGTGCTGCGCCGCCGGGGCGCGGCTCCCGGGCAAAAGCCGTTGGCGGTGGCGAGCCGACTCCGCGCTCACGACGTGATCCTCGACCGCACGGCCCGGCAGGTTGAAAGGGGCGGCCGGCCTGTGGAACTCACTTCCAGGGCGGTGGCCCTGCTGGAGTATCTGATGCTTCATTCTCAGGAGGTGCTGGACCGGGAGCGGCTGCTGGATGCAGTCTGGGGTTGGGACTATGTCGTCGCCACCCGCGCCGTGGACGCTCGGGTGGCCGAACTGCGTCGCGCCCTCGATGACGATGCCGACGAGCCACGCTTTATCGAGACGGTGGTGGGACAGGGCTATCGCTTTGTGGCCCCTGTGGAGGCGACATCGTGAATGGCGGGCGATGGCGGAGGTGGTGGCCCTTGGCGGCGAGCCTGGCTCCGCTCATGCTGGGGTTGCTGGTGGCGTTGCTCTGGCAGTCCGGCCTCTTTCCCGATCCGCTGCTGACCTTTCGGCTGCGCGCCGACGTGGGGAGTCTGTTCCTGCTGCTCGGGGCGTTGCTCACATTGCTGGCCTTGCCGGCTGCAGCCGTCGCCGTGTACGCCAGGCACCGGCGCGCCCGCGACCTAGAGGCCGCCCGCGCCGCTTGGGCCGACGACCGCCAGCGCTTTTTACGTCGCCTCGACCACGAGTTAAAGAACCCCCTCACCGCCCTCCGTGCGGGGCTGGCCAACCTGGTCTCCCTCGACGATGGCCCCGAACGGGACGCCGCCCAGGCCAGCGTGGAGACGCAACTGATGCGCCTGAACCGCCTGGTCGGTGATCTGCGTAAACTCGTGGAACTGGAGCAGCGGCCCCTGGAGCGGGCGCCCGTGGACGTGGGCGCGCTGCTGACCGAGGTGGTCGAGCTGGCGAGGGAGACGCCCGACCGCCAGGTCTCCCTCGCCCTGCCTCAGGCCCCCTGGCCGCTGCCGCCCGCATCCGGCGACCAGGATCTGATCTTTTTGGCCTGTTACAACCTGGTGGATAACGCCTGCAAGTTCACCTGTCCCGGCGACGCCATTGAGGTACGCGCCTTTGAGGATGATCGTTGGATCGTCGTCGAGGTGGCTGATACCGGCCCCGGCATCCCCGTGGAGGATCTCTCCCACATTTTTGAGGAGCTGTATCGCGGTGATGCCGCCCGCGCGGTGGAGGGCAGCGGGTTGGGACTGGCGCTGGTGCGCGCTGTGGCTCGTCACCACGGCGGCAGCGTGACCGTGCGCAGCCGCAAGGGCGAGGGCACCGCCTTTACCCTGCGCCTCCCGATGGCCTAGGGGCGGCGCACGCTGTCTTATACTTTTGCTGTTTCTCCGATGCAGTATTTTCCTCCCTCGCGCGTTTTAATAAGTGAGTTGGATGAATCCTCAATAGGAGTGCAGATCGGATGGACCCCAAGCAGGAGCGAGCGCTACTGAGACGCGCCCGGAACGATCCCCAGGCCTTGCGAGCGCTGTACGATCACTACTTTCCTAAGGTGTATGCCTATACGAGTTACCGCGTAGGGCGGGTGCAGGATGCGGAGGATATCGTTGCCGACGTATTTCTGACAGCGGTCGATAAACTGGATATGTTTCGGTGGCGCGGAGAGGGCTCCTTTGCCGCCTGGCTCTTTCGTATCGCTCGCAACCGGGTGAGCGACTTTTACCGGCGCGGGCGGGGCTCTGAGGAGGGGGTCGCCCTGGAGGATCTGCCCTGTCTGGCGTCCAGTGCCCTACTTCCGGCCGATGCCATCGCGCGGAAGGAGAGGTTCGCCCACCTGCGGCGCCTGATTGACACGCTGTCGCCTCGACGCCGTGAGGTGATCCTTCTCAGGTTCTTTGGGGGCCTGCGGAACAAGGAAATCGCCGCCCTGCTGGAGTTGGACGAGCGTACCGTGGCCTCGCACCTGTGTCGGGGATTGAGAGATCTGCACCGCCAATATGTGGATGAGGAAAAGAGGGAGGTGCCCCATGAGCAAGGAGTATGAGTTGACGGAGCAGGATCGCATGTTGTTGGAGGAAATTGAGGAGAGCCTCGCCGATGGCGAGGGACGCGAGGAGGGGGCGCTGCATGGCCTTGGCGTTCGACTGGCCAGCACTGTGCCCCGGGCCGACGACGCTTTCCGAGAGCGGTTGGCGTCTCGGTTAGTTGCCAGAATGCAACAACGGACGGCTCATGAGGCCGACGAGGAGGTTACTGGGAGACGCGGGGCGCGGCGATGGTTCCCCCTTGGCCGCTTGCTTGCACAGATTCCCAGCCCCGCCACCGGTCTGGGATGGGCCGTTACAGCCTTGATCCTTTGCCTGTTTTTTGGGACGGTGACCTATGCCGTGGTGCCCGCTGTAAGCCGCTTGTTCCAATTGGAGGACGGTTTGCAGCACGTCGAGCAGGCCGATTTGGTGCAGGAACTTGATCTGAGCCAGACGATGCACGGTGTCACTGTCACCCTGGAACGGGCCTACGCTGATGCTAACCGTATCGTCGTGGACTATACCGTAAAACATCCCGACGACCAGCGGTATGAGGCGAGTCGCCTGACACTCACCGATGCGGACGGCAACGTCTTTCCCAGGACGGTGGGATGGGGCGCGTCTGGTCGATCCGATCTCTTCGGAATCGAACTCCCAGAGGGAGAAGGAAACTATGTGAATTCCTTCGATGCCGCCAGTGTAAAGGGAGCGCCAGCGGAATTGGATTTGCGGCTGGCGATGGAGTTGAGGGAGTTTGTTCTGCCCACTGACACGCCAGGTACCTCTGTCGGTTCATCGAGTGCCCCGGCGGAGCCCGCGGAGCCCATGGTGGTGGAACTGGAGCCCATGCCCCAGGGGGACGTCGTTGGGACCTTTGCCTTTGACTTTAGCGTGCCCTTTATTCCCGGACGTGTGGTCGAGGTGGACCAGACTGTGGAAACTGCCGGGGTTGCTATGCGCCTGGAGCGGGTGGTGGTAACTCCTTCGGAGGCGAGGGCCTACTTGCGTTTCGATCCACCGACCGAAGTGGAGACGAGCTGGACGTCCATCGTGACGCTCAGAGCACCTGACGATAGGAAGACACGAGGCGACTTCTATGCCGTCGCCGACGATTCACCTGTCCACGTATATGGTTTCCCGGCACCGCTCCACGAGCGGCAAGGCGAGTGGACGCTGAAGGTGACCGAACTGGTGGGGACCGAGTTGGTGCCTCCATACGAACAGGTGCGGCTGGCTGGGCCGTGGGAGTTTCGCTTCCGCGTGCCGTAGCAGGTTAGAGGCGTTGGTGTTCGCGTATGCCGAACCCGGGACGGCTAGCTCTCAGCGACCTATGTAACGAGATTGTAACACTGTGTGACGAGGTGGTTACCATCCCATCATACGGTGTTACGGGGTATGTGGTACACTATGACTGCCGGAACACGGGAGGGGAAGGATGACAGCTCATAAAGTGACGCGAACGTTCCTGGAAGAAGCTGCCCGGGCGATGGCGATCCTTGCCATCCTGTTCTTTGGCGGCGTCGCGCCCCTGGTATCTCTGTTCGGTCTGCGGTTTTGGCCCACACTCCTCGGCGTGATGGGTGTAGCCCTAGTGGTGTTTGTCGTGATGATCGCGATGCGTCTCAGAACCGGTCGCGGGGTCAAGCTGCGATGGCATCGCTTAGGCCTGTTCGTCGTTGGGACGTTGGGCCTGAGTCTGCTGTCCCTGTGGCTGTCCGGGCCCACGGCGGGAGGCGCCCTGCGGGCTAGCCTCGTGGAGCGCATCCGCGGCGAGACGCCTGAGGCCCGAATCGAGGCCTACGTGGACGCAGTCCTGCGCGGTGATGAGGCCGCCGCGCTGGCGGCATGGAAGGTGCCGGCCGAGGACGGCGCCGACGAACAAAGCAATCTCCTCCGCCAACGGCGGCAGGAGGTGACGCGCACGCTCATCGCCGCCGACCTCGATAGCGAGTATATGATCACGCGCACCGAGTGGTGGCGCACCTGCTGCGAGCCTGGCGTGACGTGTGACCCGCGCAGCGCCGGGGGCGCGCGGGTGCGCGTCCAGTTCCTGGATCAGGATGGCTTGCCGGTCACCTACGTCTTTGACGTCTTCCATCAGGATGGCGCCTACTGGGGGGCTGCGGCGGGCTATCCACCAAGACGGTGGGCGCTCCGCGACGTCTACCCTCGGGGCGAGGAGCCCCTCTACTGGCGATGGGTCTATACACCTAGGGTGGAACACCTGGGCTGGCCGCCCGGCGCTGCGGCAGCGGTGCCGTGAGGACGGTGGGCAATCTGGCCGACTACAATCGCCGTGTAGGAGGGCCTTCCCCCTGGCAGCCTACCTCTTGGCGGACGATAAGGCGGCCGATAGAGTTGTACAGCAGGCAGGGTTGGTTCTCACCGACCTATGTAACGAGACTGTAACACCGTGTGACGAGGTGGTTACCATCCCATCATACGGTGTTACACGTTATGTGATATACTGGCTATCGAAAAAGGGAGGGATTGAAGGGTTCCAGTTGAGGAGATTCTGGCATGAAGCGACGGTCATTAGGGGAGTGGTTAACGGGTCTGGGGCTGTTGGTGGCGTTTTTGTCTCTAGCGGCCGCCTGTGGGGACACGCTCGACCTGGCGGTGGAGACCGCGCCGGCGGCCGAGGCGACCATCACCGCATTAGAACGGGAGAAATCTCAACTGGCCACCAAGGTGGCCCACCACGAGTCCCGCCTGGGACGGTTGGCCTACGTTCAGGGGGGCGACATTTGGGTCAAGGGGTTGCCCGATGGGGAGCCGCAGCGCCTGACCACGGACGGGCACAACAGCGAGCCACGGTGGTCGCCCTCGGGCCAGTGGTTGGCCTTCCGCCGGGGAGATTTCAATCGCGTCTGGATCATGCGGGAGGATGGTGTGGCTGCCCGTCAGGCAAACCAGGGGCGTCCCGTGGATGCCTTTGCCTGGTCGCCGGTGGAAGACCATCTGGCCTACGTCGATGCGTCTAATGGTGCATTGTGCGTGCAGGACGCGGATGCAGAGCAGTCAGAGGCGCTGGTGCGCGAGGTTGGGGAGGATTCGCCGACGCCCCCGGAGAGGGAACGCGGCGTCACGGAGATCGCCTGGAGCATGGACGGCACCCGCATCGCGTACACCCTGTTCGAGCATCCACAGCAGGCGGGGGAAAACGCCGGTCCACCAAGTTATCAGGGGTTGTGGGTCGTCCCGGCAGGGGGCGGCGAGCCGGAAGAGATCTATGACAGTGGGGTGCCGGAGCGGGGGATGGTTCATCTTTATGGTTGGACGGTGGATGGCGGTCACGTCCTGTTCTGGCAGGGAGAAACGCTCTCGGCCTCGATGCTGGCCGATGGCATTCCCCTCCATGCCCTGCCCGCGGACGGGGGCGGGGCGACACAGTTGACCGATGCCGTCCTCTTACACCAGGACTTTGTGGCGCCGTTCCCCGCTGGCTTTCGCGTCGCCGTCGTCGCAGGCGCCGGGCGGATGACCTGGACCAACAAACGCATCGCGGTCGTGGAGCCTGAGAGCGGGGAGGTCACTTACCTCACCTCCGAGGATGTGGTGGCCCTCTCCCCCGTGTGGTCTCCGGATGGCACCCATCTGGTCTACTCAGCCATGCCTGAGGAGGAAGATCTGGTGGGCGGGGAGGTGGCTCGGGAGGCGATGATGGGCCGCAGGCTCTGGATGATCGATGCGGACGGCAGGGAGGCTGAGAAACTGACCGACGATTCCGATTACCGCGACGAGCGTCCCCTGTGGTCGGCCGACGGCTCGCACCTCCTCTTCGCCCGCTTTGACGCCGAGGATCGCGCCTCCCTGTGGCTCGTGCCACTGGAGGCTGGCGAGCCGCAGCAGGTGGTGGAGGAACTGACCCCGGCGCCAGAGTGGTTCGGCAATTACGGTCACATCGCCTGGCATCAATGCTTTGATTGGTGGCGCGGCGAGGCCCGTCCCATGACGGCAGCAACGGCGACACCTGGGCAAACGCCAACTCGGACGCCAGCCGAGACGCCGCGGGCGAAATACGCCCCTCCATCGCTGATGGAGACCCCTCTACCCTATGCTATCTCCCTACAGGCCTACGACGGTCCGGGCTTCTCGTTTCAGTATCCGGCCCATGCCCAGGTGGAAGCGGTCGATCCGGAGGTGCCTGCGGCGACCGAGATACGCGTCAATGGCCCCGTCGTGTGTATCAAACTAGGTGATGCGGACTGGTCATACAATGGTGAAGCCTACCAGCTGACCGTACGCACGTTTGAGAATCCAGAGGGGCTGGACGCGGAGTCGTGGGCACGGGATTACGTCCTCGTGCGTTGGCAGGAGGCCAGAGAGCGAGACCGACCCACGGGGTCGTTGCCGGTGACGGAGGAGGGGGCGATTCAAGAGGATAAAGTGGGACACCACATCGTGGCTGGTCAGCCTGCATTTTGGGTCAGGTACTTTTGGTTTGATTCTACCTATTGGGCGTTCTATCTGACCGTCGAGGACCGCATTGTGGAGCTGAGCTTCCTCAACTACCCGCTGGCCAACCAGCCATTAGCCGTGGTACAACAGGATATCTATGCGTTGATCATAGATACCTTTCAGCTTGATTGAGTCGGAGAAAGCCTAGATATTGCCCTGCACCATGCCCTTGATGCGCTTGGGCAGCTTGCCGCGGACGTGAATGCCGTCCTGGCCATAGTCTTCCCGCTCGATGATGCCCTGCTTGTGCCACAGATCCAGCAGGTTGCTCACCTTATAAGGGATGACGAGGTCCACGTCCTCCATCTCCTCCAGCAGCATTTCCTCCAGGCTGATCAGCAGATCCTCGATCCCCACCCCCTGCTCTGCCGAGATGGGAATCACGTGTCTATACTGCCTTCGGAGTTCCCCCACAGGACTGTTCTGCATGGCGAAGGGGTGTTCCTCCTCGTTCAGCATCACTTCTGGATCGATGAGGTCGATCTTGTTCAGGGCGATGATCGTGGGCTTGCCGCCAGCGTCTATTTCCTGCAGAACCTCGTTCGCGGCAGTTACCTTTTGGAGCAGGTTCCGATCCTGAACGTCGACGACGTGGACGAGGATATCCGCCTCGTGCACCTCTTCCAGGGTGGCATGGAAGGCGGCCACCAGTTGCGTGGGAAGTTTTTGGATAAAGCCCACCGTGTCGGTAAAGAGGATTTCCTTGCCACTGGGCAGCGCCACTTTACGTGTGGTGGGATCCAGGGTGGCAAAGAGCTTGTCCTCCACGAGTACGTCGGCGTCCGCCAGGCGATTCAACAGTGTGGACTTGCCGGCGTTGGTATAGCCCACGATGGCCGCCACCGGCAGACCACGTAACCTGCGGCGATTCCTTCGCAGATCACGTTGCTTGCGCACCTCTTCGAGTTCTCGCTTCAGTCGCGTCATGCGCCGTCTGATGTCGCGTTGGTCTGACTCTAGCTGGGTCTCGCCGGGTCCTCGGAGTCCCACACCGCCCACGGCCTGCCTGGAGAGGTGGGTCCATCGCCGTGTGAGGCGCGGCAGCCGATAGACGTACTGGGCCAGTTCGACCTGCAGGGAGCCCTCCTTGGTGTTGGCGCGCATGGCAAAGATATCGAGGATGAGGGCCGTCCGGTCCAGCACGTTGGTATCAAGGATCTCCTCCAGGTTGCGCAATTGTGCCGCCGACAACTCGTTGTCAAAGATGACCACGTCGAACCCCAACGCTTTCTTGAGGTCCCTTATCTCCTCGGCCTTGCCTGTGCCGATATAGGTGGCGGGATTGATGCTGTGCAGGTTCTGGGACGCGCGGCCCACCACCTTCAGTCCTGCTGTGTAGGCAAGTTGCTCCAACTCATCCAGGGATTCTTCCAGAGTGAATAGGGATTGCTCGCCCCTGACCTGGGCGCCGACGAGAAAGGCACTCTCGGGACGCTCCAGGAGACCCGTGTCATGTTCCCCGGCAATAGTTCTTAGATGTCTGATAATCTCTCTCCTGCTTCTCTAAGGCGTTCTTCCGTCACGCATAATGAGATACGCATATAACCATCTCCATACTTGCCAAAGGCTGTTCCCGGCGTGATCCAGACGCCCGCCTCCTCCAACAAGGTGATGGCAAAGTCGTCACAATTTGTCCCCTCTGGGACCTTGGCCCACACATAAAGTCCGCCTTTGGGTGTTTCTGCACTCATGCCGATGCTGGGTAGCCAGTCGAGGATGATGTCGCGACGGCGCTGGTATACCATGTTGCGTTCTTCAATCCAGCTCTGGTCGCTGGTGAGGGCCACGGCCGCTGCGTCCTGGATGGGCCGAAAGATCCCGGAATCGATGTTGGTCTTGACCGTAGTCAGAGCGCCGATGGCCTCGGCGTTGCCCACGGCCATGCCCACGCGCCAGCCGGCCATATTGTAGGTTTTGGAAAGCGAGTTGAACTCTACCGTCACCTCTTTGGCGCCGGGAACTTTCAGGATGCTGGGCGCTTTATAGCCGTCGAAGGTCAGGTCACAATAGGGATTGTCGTAGCAAAGGACGATGTCGTACTCGCCGGCAAAATCGACGGCCTCGCGCATAAAGTCCTCCGGGGCCACGGCTCCCGTAGGATTGTTGGGATAGTTGAGCCACAGGATTGTGCTCTGATCGGCCACGTAAGGGGGTATCTCTTCGAAATCCACGAGATAGTCTTTTTCCTCCAGCAGAGGCATGGCATAATAGTCCCCATCGGCCAGTATGGCGCCCATGCGGTAGGTGGGGTAACCAGGAACGGGGGCCAGAGCCAGGTCGCCCGGATCGACAAAGGCCAGGGCCATGTTGGCCAGCCCCTCTTTGGAGCCTATGAGGGGACGGATCTCCGTTTCGGGATCCACCTCAACGTCGAAACGTTGCTGATAGTAGGTTGCTATGGCCTGTCGCAGATCTGGTGTCCCGTAATAGCCCGCGTACCCGTGAGTGTCGGCGCGCTTGGCAGAATGACACAGCGCCTCGACGATGAAATCGGGGGGCGCCAGATCGGGACTGCCGATGCCCAGGTTGATGACATCGACTCCCTTGGCCTCTTGGGCGGCGATCTTTTTTTCCACGGTGGCAAATACATAGGGTGGAAGATTGTTGATACGATCGGCGATTTTCATGCTGGTCTCCTATTCCTGTGCTCCATGAGCTTCAAAAGAACTCCTAAGGGGCTCTCCTTCGAGCAACGTCTCCATAATGTCTCCCACGCGCTGTAGACTATTTACGTTGATCTTGTCTACTGTATCGTGGCCGGTGCGCCAATAAGGATAATCCAGATCTGTCACGATGGCCGCCGGTATACCTGCCTCCAGAAAGGATGTATGATCGCCGACGATGCGGTGCTGATGCTGGGGAATGAAATGTGCCTCATGTCCCAGGTCTGCCGCGATCCCCCACACTTTTTCTTGCAGCCATAGCGTCGATGACCACTCATAGTAAATTCGCTGATCGTCGTCGCCTACCATATCTATGATGAGGGCGTACTCGAGTCTGGCATTCAAATTTCGGGCCATGTGGCGCGAGCCGACACAGCAGGGCCACCCCTCGATATTTTCCCTGGCCTTGCCGTCGAAGAAGGCCAACCATATCTCAACCTGATCCGTGGCTGCAGTGTCCAGCACCCGTGCAAGCTCCAGCAGTACAGCTGTGCCACTTCCCCCGTCGTTGGCTCCCATCACGGCCTGAGAGCGATCTGATGGATCCCTATCGGCCAGGGGGCGGGTGTCAAAGTGCGTTCCCACAAGGATGACGGGCCCTTTTCCCCGCTTTCCCACAATGTTCTGTAGGGTTTCTCCTTCGTACACAAACCTTTGTACGTCGACTTCCCAACCGTTCTGCTTCAGCGTCTCGGCGATATGGCGTGACGTCCGAAGATTGGCCTCGCTACTTACCGGACGGGCTCCAAAGGCGCACAGCCTTTCCACGTCTTTGAGGGCGCGCTTACCGTCAAAGCGCTCCTGCTCCGAATTACATTGTATACTCAGTATGACAAGTACCAGGGCCAGCGACAAGGAGGCCAGGCGTTTCATCACCGGGCCTCTAGCCCGTTTCTCCAAGGTCTTGGGTGACGACGATATCCTCCCCAACGTTTTTTCCGGCGATAAAGCACGTCAGCTCTCGCTGCGACCTCTTGGCGCGCGCTGCATAGCGCTCCCGCTTGTTGCGAATGCGTTCCGGCAAGGGGGCCAGCAGCCCCATGTTGGGCTTCATGGGTTGAAAGTTCTCCTCTTCTGTCCGCGCCACGTAATGTAGCAGGGCGCCCAACATCGTCGTGCGTGGGAACACGAGCTCCTCGTCCCCGCGCAGGGTGCGCGCCGCGTTGATGCCGGCGACCAGGCCACTGGCTGTGGAAGCCACGTATCCCTCCGTACCCGTTATCTGGCCGGCAAAGTAGAGATCCTCTCGTTCGCGCCAACGCATCGTGGGCTCCAGAAAGGCGGGGGCGTTGATATACGTGTTCCTGTGCATCTGGCCGAAACGCACCCAGTGGGCGTTCTCCAGCCCCGGAATGAGGGAGAAAACCCGTTTCTGCTCCGACCATTTCAGATTCGTCTGAAAGCCCACCAGATTGTACAGGGTTCCGGCCAGGTTGTCCTGGCGAAGCTGCACGACGGCATAGGGCCGCTCTCCCGTCTCTGGAATCTCCAGGCCAACCGGTCGCAGGGGGCCAAAGGCCAGCGCCTTGTGGCCGCGAGCGGCCAGTTCCTCAATGGGGAGACAGGCTTCAAAAAAGTGGGGATCCTCCTGCTCAAAGTCGCGCAGAGTGATGGTGTCCGCGTTGACCAGCGCCTCCACAAAGCGATCGTACTCCGCCTTTGTCATGGGGCAGTTGATATAATCCGCCTCTTCCGCATCGTAACGGGAAGCGCGAAAGGTCTTGTTCTCGTCGATGGATTCGCGGGTTACGATGGGAGCCATGGCATCGTAAAAGTAGAGATGCTCCTGCCCGGTCAGCGTGCCAATATCTTGCGCCAACGCGTCCGAGGTGAGAGGACCGGTGGCCACGATGGTGGTCGTCTCTTCCGGGATACGACGTATCTCCTGACGGATCAATTCGATGTTTGGGTGTCCCTCGATGGCCTCGGTGACCATCCGGGCAAAGGCTTTACGCCCCACGGCCAGAGCGCCGCCGGCAGGAACGGCACACGCCTCGGCGCAGCGCAGGATGAGGGAGTTGAGCTGTCGCAACTCTCGTTTGAGCAATCCCAGCGCCCGATCTGGACGCTCGGACCCCAACGAGTTACTGCATACCAACTCGGCCAGCCATTCCGTTTCATGCGCAGGGGTGCTCAGGCAGGGACGCATCTCGAACAGGTGGACCTTGATTCCGCGAGAGGCCGCCTGCCACGCCCCTTCACTTCCAGCCAGTCCCCCACCGATGATGACCAATGAAGATTCGTCTATCATGTGCCGCCGATAAAGCTCCAAATGCCCCACAAAGATGATAACACAGGTATTCCCTGTGGGCAATTATGCCCACAGGGTGATGTTACGGTACCTTTGGGAGCCTTTATGCCACCTGGGTGACCAACTCCTCGCGGGTGTCCTCGCTCACCTGCTGATAGTGGGAGAATTGCATGGTAAAGGTTCCACGTCCCTGGGTAACAGACCGCAGCGCGGTGGCATAACCGAACATCTGTGCCAGGGGCACGTGGGCCTTGACACTCTGCATGCCCATGGAACGGGGTTCGATACCCTGCACGTCCGCCGCCCGCCTGCTGAGGTCGCTGATCACGTCGCCGGTATACTGTTGAGGGGCGATGACCTCCACCTCCATGACCGGTTCCAAGAGGATGGGGTTCGCCTTTTTCAGCCCATCCCGTAGGGCCATGGCTCCGGCCGTCTCGAACGCCTGTTCCGAGGAGTCGACCTCGTGATACTTGCCATCTATCAGCGTCGCTTTGATATCCACGACGGGTTGCTTGGCCAGAGGCCCCTCTTCCATCGCCGAGATGATACCCTTTTCCACGGCGGGGATAAAGTCCTTGGGGACAGCGCCCCCCCTTAT
Source organism: Anaerolineae bacterium (assembly GCA_041685915.1). Taxonomy (GTDB): domain Bacteria; phylum Chloroflexota; class Anaerolineae; order UBA1429; family UBA1429; genus JAWLEV01. The sequence goes on from JAWLEV010000004.1 coordinate 32,879, forward strand.
CTCTTCCTCGAAAACGAACCCGCTGCCCGCTTTCAGGGGCTCGAGATCCACAACTACCACGGCGTACTGACCATGACCGCCGGACTGTTTGACGAGCCGACCCTCAACGCGAACGGGGCGGGTAATGGTCTCCGTGTAGGCCACCTTCGGAGCCCCCGTCTCCACGTTCACGTTGAATTCCCTTTTCAGGCGTTCCACGGTCACTTCAAGGTGAAGCTCGCCCATGCCTGCCAGGATCGTCTCTCCCGTATCCTCATCGTAATGTACATAGAGGGTGGGATCCTCGTCGCAGAGGCTGCGTAGGGCCTTGCCCAATTTTTCCTGGTCGGCGCTGGTCTTGGGATGCACGGCCAGCTTGATGACCGGCGTGGGGAAGGTGATCTGCTCAAGCAACACGGGTTGATCCTCGTCGCAGAGGGTGTGTCCCGTTCTGGCCGATTTGAACCCCAGAATTGCGCCGATGTCTCCGGCCTTTAATTCTTCTACCGCTTCACGTTTATCGGCATGCATGCGAACCAGGCGACCGATACGCTCGGTGGTGCGTTCCGTGGCGTTCAACACTGTCATGCCTTGACGGATGACCCCAGAGTAGACGCGGATAAACGAGAGTTTGCCCACATAGGGGTCGGTGCTGATCTTGAAGATGAGGGCAGCAAGGGATTCCTCGTCGGTGGGATCGCACACGAACGGCTCATCATCCTCGGTATAGCCCACCATGGGCTCCACATCGAGGGGCGAGGGAAGATAGCGCACGATACCGTTCAGCAAGGGTTGTACGCCAATGTTATGCAATCCCGACCCACACAACACGGGTACAGCCCGGTTATCGCACGTAACTCTGCGCAGAGCCTCGATGATGGTCTCGTCCTCCAACTCTCCTTCCTCGAGATAAGCCCAGGCAAAATCGTCATCCACGTCGGCGATGGCCTCAAGCATCTCATCTCGCTTCTCTTCTGCCACCGCCTGTATGTCTTCCGGGATATCCTGAACCATTGGCTCTAGGCTCTCGTCCTCGAATAGGAGCACCTTCATGGTGATGAGGTCTATGACCCCGCAAAAATCATCCTCTTGTCCTACGGGGACTTGCATCACCACGGGATGCGCCTTGAGTCGTTCGCGAATCATCTTCACGGTGCGATCCAGATTGGCGCCGGGCCGATCCATCTTGTTCACAAAGGCGATGCGCGGCACCTCGTAGCTGTTCGCCTGACGCCATACCGTCTCCGATTGGGGCTCCACGCCGGCCACGCCATCAAAGACGACTACACCACCGTCTAGCACGCGCAGTGCGCGCTGTACCTCGGCGGTAAAGTCGATATGCCCCGGGGTGTCGATAAGGTTGATCTGGTGATCCTGCCACGTGCAGGTGATGGCCGCCGATTGGATGGTGATGCCCCGATCGCGTTCCTGAGGCATAAAATCGGTGACGGTATCACCATCATCGACTTTTCCTACACGGTGTGTCAATCCTGTGTAGTGCAGGATCCGCTCCGTGATGGTTGTTTTCCCCGCATCTATATGTGCTATAATGCCAATGTTCCTCAGCCGTTGTAGTCGTTCGTTACTCATCTTATATCTGTATACTCCATCAAGGTGATACGTTTACCATGCGGGGCCGCAGCCCCGCAAAAAGAACCTTCAAGTGACCGAGAGACAACAAAAGACGGTTCTGTCCAGGCATCCTGTCGTTGATGCGGACAAGCATGTCAAGACGAGACCGTCTGCTTGTGTGACTCTAGGTTCCGAAATAACCAACATGAGAATAGCATATATTGCGCTTTTTGTCAAAAAGGAATGGTCTTTTTGTGATTTCTCCTGTGCGGGGATGCCGCTGCCAACGTCGATCATGTGACTCCCGTCACATCGTGGCTGTTTGTTTCCTGGTATAGTATGGTTAGGAACTGACAGAAAGGAGGCCGATGATGCAAGTGCGAAGGATTCGCGATCGTGTGAGTTGGTTGGGGGCTGTGGATTGGGATCGTCGTCTCTTCGATGCCCTCATCCCACTGCCCGATGGTACCAGCTATAATGCCTACCTCGTCCGTGGCAGTGAAAAAGTGGCGTTACTCGATACTGTCGACCCCTCCATGGCGCAGGTGCTGCTATCCCAACTCGAGGAGGTGGAAAGAGTTGATTATCTCGTCTCACACCATGCTGAACAGGATCATTCGGGAACCATCCCCGAGATTCTCGAGATGTATCCCAATGCCAGGGTCGTGGCCTCTCCCAAGGGCAAGGAACTCCTCGGCCACCATCTGAAAATTGGCGAGGATAGCTTTCTCAGCGTGGAGGATGGAGAGGAAATCTCCCTTGGCGACAGGACGTTGCGTTTCATTCATACACCGTGGGTGCACTGGCCCGAGACGATGGTGACCTATGTGCCAGAGGAACGCATGCTCTTTTCGTGTGATTTTTTTGGTTCCCACCTGGCCACCTCTGACCTCTATGTCGAGGATGAGGGGCGGGGTTACGAGGCTGCCAAGCGCTACTATGCAGAGATCATGATGCCTTTTCGCCGCGTCATCAGAAGGAACCTGGAAAAGATGGAAGACTGTACCATCGATGTCATCGCACCCAGCCATGGTCCCCTTTATGATCGACCGTCGTTTATCATCGATGCCTATGAGGATTGGGTATCGGACGAGCCCAAAAATAGAGTCGTCCTGCCCTATATCTCTATGCACGGCAGCACGCGCCAGATGGTGGAATATCTGGTCAGCGCCCTGGTAGAAAAAGGGATTACCGTCCATAAATTTGACCTTTCCGTGACCGATATTGGCAAGTTGGCCATTACTCTGGTGGACGCTGCAACCATTATCATCGGGACGCCTACCTTTCATCGTGGTCCCCATCCCGACGTCCTGTACGCCGCCTATCTGGCCAACGCGCTCCGCCCCAAGGCTGCGTTCGCTTCCGTCATCGGTTCCTATGGCTGGCGGAGCCAGGCAGTGGAGCAGATCGCTCATCAGATCGGCGATCTGAAGATGGAGATTCTCGAGCCCGTCCTCTGCGAGGGATTGCCGGACGAGGATACCTGTGCGGCCCTGGATACTTTGGCCCTGACCATCGCCGAGAAGCATCGGGAACGGGGCCTGGCTTGATCTTTTGGGTACATTGCGCGCTCCTCGGACGGTCGTATTGGATTTGGCGGCACCGAGAGATGTGATACCATATAGATACAAGACGCTGTGGGACCTATTACGTTACAGCCTTCACCCTTTATCCCATGGCGTCTTTTCTTTTGGCTCAGTTCACTGGCAGGCCGTCCGCCCTGATGATCGTCCCCATCCCGTTTGTATGCAGTTCCGAGAGGACGTAAGATAGGACAAACCCACGGTGGGCTGCATCCCGGGATGCGGATCCCGCCTTCGATTCGCTGGGGATATAGTATCGAAAGGAGAGAGCGTTCATGGATACACGAGTCGTTTATCTCGATGTGGGGGAGATCATCATGGATACGGTAACCCTCCCTGAGATCGGTCCCAACGACGTCCTGGTAAAGGTGCATCAGGCGTCGGTGTGTGGCTCGGAGAGATACTTTTACCGAGGCATCTCGGTGAGACCGGAGGACGAGGCTCGAGGACGTCCGGATGAACGGGTGGAGGGGGAGGAGCCCGAACATACCTATCCCATGGGCCCTATGGGTCACGAGGGAGGTGGTACCATCGTGAAAGTCGGTTCGGCTGTGGGAGAGTATCTGGGAGGAGGGGGGGTGTCTGTCGGCGATCGTGTGGGGAGCCTCATCTTTCCTACCTATACCGACTATTGGGTCACGGATATCAGCAATGTGCAGCCCATTCCCAAAGGAGTCTCTTTCGAGGTGGGATGTCTCTACGAAGCCCTGGCCTGTGCGGCATGGGCGGCGCGTCGCATAGATATCAAGCTTGGAGATACGGTGGCCGTTAATGGGGCGGGCTTTGCGGGCAACATCCTGCTGCAGGGGGCGATCAAGGCCGGTGCCTCCCTGGTCGTCGCCGTGGATGTGGTCGATGAGAAGCTGCAGGTGGCCAAAGAGTTGGGTGCCGATGTTGTCATCAACGCTCAACAGGAGGATCCGGTAGCACGGGTGAACGAGTTGACCGACGACGAGGGCGTGGACGTGGCCGTGGATGCTGTGGGCGGCACGGGTATCGGTATCGTGCAGGCTCTGGGCATGGTGGCCCACAACGGTGTCCTCGCCCTATACGGGGATAATTATGCGCCCATCGAAGAGTTCTGTTTCCATCGCTTTCATGAAGATGGGCTAAAGGTGCAGAATCTCAATGCCATGCACTATACCAAACTTCAGGCGGTGGAGAATGCGCGAGAGGCGTATCGCGCCGTGCAGCGGGGCGCATTTGATGTGGACATCATTTTGGAAAACTCGGACCGTTATGCCCTTGATGAGATCGCCGAGGTCTTTGCTCGAGAAGCCGAGTCTCTGGGATCCCAGCAGTCATTGAAGACCTTGATTGTGCCTTGATCTTCTCTGTTTGAGTCGCAGGAGGGACGAAAAAGAAAAACGGGCTGACGTCATCCGTCAGCCCGTCGTCACTGAGGGACAGGGATTCGAACCCCGATTTACTGATCCAGAGTCAGTCGTCCTACCATTAGACGATCCCTCACCGTGGTTCACAATTTTAGCATATTTCGCCCCCTTTCGCAAATGTGGTTGTGTGCCTTTGGGATGTCTTGTGGAGAATATGTACCGTAGGAGCAGGGCACAGCCTGCTATTGGCTCCCTTTTTTCAGGATCGCTGGTTTTGACAGGTACGAACTGAGAGATAGACTGTTATCTGCTTTGAGATATCGTCCGTGATGGTCAGGCGATCGAAACGCCGCATGGCCATGGGTGTTATAGTCAGGGAAAGGTAGTAGCGTTCGCATGGAAGAATGGGATGAGAAAGCGTGTATCGAGGCCGCAAAGGAGGATCCACGCGCCTTTGACAAGATATACGAGCATTATGTGGATCGCATCTATGCCTATCTCTATCGCCGTGTCGGCAACGTGCGTGACGCTGAGGATCTCACATCCAGGACGTTTTACCGCGCCCTGTCACACTTGTCCGATTATGAAGACAGAGGATTTCCCTTTTCCGCCTGGCTGTATCGGATCGCACATAACCTTATGGCAAACTGGCATCGGGACAATAGCCGAAAGACCGTCGTGTCCCTCGATGCCACGATATTGCGCAATGTGGTAGAGCCGCAGCCAGAGAGCGCGGCAGAGTTGGAATACGACGTGCGGCTCTTACGTGACGTCATTGGCACTCTCGATTCCTCTCGTCAAGAACTGCTCGTGCTCAAGTTTACCGAAGGACTGACGAACAGGGAGATTGGTACGATCATGGGGAGGAGCGAAGGGGCTATCAAGTCGCTCTATCATCGCACACTTGTGGAACTGCGCGAAAAGATAGCAGAGAAAGGTCTGGGAGTCGAGTGAACCTGAGAGCAGCGACCTGGCGAATGGTATACACCATACGTGATTTTCTGGCCTTTGTGCTGGAAGAATTGGGTTTGTGGTCTCATGATGTGGATGAGGTAGACGAGTTAGAGAGCACCATGGAGGAGGCCCTGCCACCCGTCAGGCCCTCCGATCGTTTTCGCGAGAGGCTGCGGGACGATCTCAGTCTGGCGGCACAGCATCAGGCGTCCGGACTTGTGGTCGAATATCCACGACCACTTCGAGAGGCCATCCTCTTGGGCCTCTCGGCGGGTATCTTGACCATCCTATTGACCGTCGTCGTGGTAATCTTTTATACCCGTCTGGTGACCTCTGAGGACTGATCAGTCCTGCAGAGATATAAAAGAGCCCCTCTGAATAGAGGGGCTCTTTTATTCGTTGGTTGGCATCACGCACGGTGGCATGCTACCCAGTGTCCATCTTCTACTTCTTTCCATTCAGGGCTGACGGTTTCACACTTTTCCGTAGCGTATTGGCACCGGGTGCAAAAGTTGCAACCCTGCGGGGGATTCGCGGGGCTCGGAACGTCCCCTTGTAGTATGATACGTTCCCGTTCATCCTCGACGTCGGGATCGGGGATGGGCACGGCGGAAAGGAGCGCTTGGGTGTAGGGATGAAGTGGTTTCTCGTACAACTCGTCGCGGGTCGTCAACTCTGCGAGCTTGCCCAAGTACATCACGGCGATACGGTCGCTGATGTGCCGCACCACGGATAGGTCGTGGGCGATGAACAGATATGTGAGACCAAGTTCGTCCTGGAGTTCCTCCAACAGGTTGATAATCTGGGCCTGGATGGAGACATCCAGGGCGGATACCGGCTCGTCGCACACGATAAAGTCGGGCTGGACGGCCAGGGCGCGTGCCACACCGATACGCTGACGCTGTCCGCCAGAGAACTCGTGGGGATAGCGGTTGATAAAGTACGGGTTCAGTCCCACCGTCTCCAGCAGCTCTTGCACCCGCTCGCGGCGCGCCTTTGGTCGCAGGATATTGTGCACCTGGAGGGGTTCCCCGACGATATTGCCCACGGTCATACGTGGATTAAGAGAGGCATAGGGATCCTGGAAGATCATCTGCATGCGTCTGCGCATGAGACGCAGCCGCTCGCCCCGCATCTCTGTTAACTCCTGACCCTCAAATTGTACCTTGCCCTCCGTTGGAGAGTACAGCTGCAGGAGGGCGCGCCCCGTCGTCGACTTGCCGCAGCCGCTCTCTCCTACCAGGCCGAGGGTCTCTCCCTTGCGTATATTAAAAGTCAGGCCATCGACGGCCTTGATATCTCCAATGTGGCGCTGGAATATGATACCCCGGGTGATGGGAAACCACATCTTGAGATTTTCGACTTGTATCAGTACGTCGTTATTTGTGACCATAACTTGTGCTCCCTTTATCCTCCGAGACGTCAACCCAACATGCTATCTCGTGTCCATCTGAGCCGATGGGTTCAAGTTGAGGATTTCGATCCAGACATTTGGGTATTCTATATTTACACCGTGCATAAAAGGGACACCCCGGCGGCAAACTGACGAGATCGGGAGGCAATCCCGCGATGGGGGTGAGTTTTTCGCGCTCCTGTTCATCCAATCGTGGAAGCGAAGCCAACAAGCCCATAGAATAGGGATGGCGTGGATTGTTGTAGAATTCGTGTACTTTTGCTCGCTCCACCACATAGCCCGCATACATCACCTGCACGCGATCCACAAGTCCCGCGACCACGCCCAGGTCGTGGGTTATCCAGATGATGGCCATGCCCAACTCTTCCTGCAGTTCCTTGATCAGCTCTGCGATCTGGGCCTGGATGGTTACGTCCAGGGCCGTGGTGGGCTCATCGGCGATGAGTACTTTGGGGTTGCAGGAAAGGGCCATGGCGATCATCACGCGTTGGCGCATGCCCCCTGAGAACTGATGGGGATAGTCGTCGATGCGATCTCGAGCCTGCGGAATATGCACCATTTCCATCAGTTCGATGCTGCGTTCCCGTGCCTCCCTCTTATCCATACCCATGTGCAGCTCCAGGGCTTCGCTGATCTGGCGCCCGATGGTCAACACGGGGTTCAAAGAAGTCATGGGGTCCTGAAAGATCATGGCGATATCGTTGCCCCGCACACGACGGATATCCTCGTTGCTGAGCTGGAGCAGATCCCTCCCCTCGAACAGTACCTCACCGTCCACGATGCGACCAGGGGGTTGGGGAATGAGCCGCATCATCGACAACACGCTGACGCTCTTTCCGCAACCGCTTTCGCCTACCACTCCCAGCGTTTCTCCTGCTTTTAGCGTAAAACTGATGCCATTGACCGCCTGGACGATCCCGTCCTGGGTAACGAACTCGGTGTGCAGGTTTTTGACTTGCAAAAGAGGTTCCATAGCCGTACTGCCTCCAATAAAGACTTTTTCTCAATCCTCGATGCGAATGTCCTTCAACCAGGGGTGCAACCCCGCACCAGCGGTAAAATCCCTGACATGGGGTTTCACTAGATGATAGTTCACGCCATGATACAGGGGGATTATCGGGGCCTCGCGCACCACGATACGTTCCGCCTCTCGATAGAGCTCCCAGCGTGCGGCTGCATCTTCTTCCACCCGCGCCGCCTCCAGCAGTTCGTCCATGCGCTGATTGCGGTATCCCGTGTGATTCTGAGAGCTCTCGCTGTGAAAAAGAACATCTAAAAAGTTCTGAGGATCTGGGTAATCGGCGATCCAACCGGAGGAAAATATCTGATAGCGCTGCGCGCTTAGGTCGTCCAAAAAGTGTGCCCACTCCACCTGCTGCACCATGATGTCCAGGCCCAGGTTCTCCGAGATCATATGCCGTATCGCCCGCGTCGTGTCGGGCATATGGCCGCTGGTGCCGCTGATGGTCAGCACGATCTGAGGCATCTCCTCCTCGTTGCCATAGCGCGAACGTTCCAGGTTCTCGCGCGCTGCCTGGGGATCATGATTCAAGCCGCTCAGGGACGCGTCATGGCCCGGCATATCGGGAGGCAAAATGCCCTCGGCCGGTAGCCCCGTCTCCCTCAGCACGAGATCGGTGAGCTTTTGCTTGTCGATGGCCTGGATAAAAGCCTGACGCATCTTCTCGTCGTCAAAGGGTGGCTTGGTCACGTTCAATCCCAGATATTGTAGACTCAACTCCGCGCTTTGCACCAATTCGTTATGCAGGGGATTGTACGGGTCCGATACACGCTCGATCTCGGATGGGGGTACGGTTACGATGTCCAGCATATCGTTCTCATACATGGCGATGGGCATACCCTCGCCCATCACGTATTCCACCCTTTGCAGGGCTGGCTTTTCCCCATAGTAGTTCTCATTGCGCAGGAGGATGATCTCATCGTCATCATGGCGCTCCAGAACAAAAGGGCCGCTCCCGTTGGGTGCCTCCAGCCAGGCCTTCCCTTCTTGTGTTATCTGTTCTTCATCCACTACAAAGGCGGTGGGGTAGGTGAGTTTGGCTAAAAAATAGGCCTTGGGCGCATCTATCTCGATCTGCAGGGTATGGGGACCCATGATCTCCAGGCCCGCGATTTCTTCCGTATCTCCGGCCATAAAGGCTTTTGTCCCCATAATGTCTCCCAAATAGGGTGCTGCTACGGGAGAGCCCAGTTCGGGACTGCAGGCTCGTTCTATGGAATAGATGATGTCCTGTGCTGTGATAGGGCTGCCATCGGCGAACTGGGCCTCTTCCTTTAGGTGAAAGGTATACGTCGTCCCGTCGGGATCGAGTTCCCACTCGCTGGCCAGATCGGGCACGATCTCCTGTTCCGCGTTCAGAGCCACCAGGCCACTGTAGAGATGGACCACATATTCCGCAGATGTGCTGTCCTGTACCATGGCCGGGTCCAGCGTCGGGGGCTTTCCGCCAAGGACGCGGAGGGTCCCCCCCGCGTCCGCCCGTTTTACGTCGCTGAGGGGAGCCCCCTGGGAGACCGAGGACTCTTGCTTACGCAAAAAGCCCTTGTAGGCCAAATAGCCCGCGGAGGCGCATGCTCCGCTGAGCACACACAAAGAGAGTAGAATCAAGCCTATGCCGGCCAACCAGGTGCGCCTGGACATATCCATCCCCCTATTCGCTGGCGGCGCCTCTACTGAGTGCCGCGCATGCGCGGATCCAGTGCATCGCGCAGTCCATCCCCCAAAAAGTTGAAAGCGAACATGGTAAGGGACAGGATGATGGCGGGGAAAAGCACCTGGTTGGGATAGGAGCGAATGGCCTTGGCCCCGTCAGAGATCATGCTCCCCCAGCTCGGGGTGGGGGGATCGACGCCCAACCCGATGAAGCTCAAAAACACCTCAGTATTGATGTAACCGGGGATATCCAGTGTCACGCTGACCAGGATGGGGCCGATGATGTTGGGCAGGACATGTCGTACGATGATGCGCAGATCACTGGCCCCAATCATGCGGGACGCTTCGATGAATTCTTTTTCTTTCAGGGAGAGGATCTGTCCTCGTGCCAGGCGGGCGGTGCCCATCCAGGCCGTAATCCCGATGCCCATAAAGATGAAAAAGATACCTCCGCCTTGTAGACCAAAGAGGCCGTCGATGGCGTCGTTGATCTTATTGAAGGTGTAAGAGGCTGTTCCCGGTTCTGGCGCGCCGCCAAAGGTGGTCTTGAAAAAGGCCATGAGCAGGATGATGAGCAGCATGGTGGGGAAGGCATAGACGATCTCCACGATGCGCATCATGATGTCGTCCACTTTTCCGCCATAATATCCCGATATACAGCCGTACACGAGACCGATAACCAGAGCTGTCGTGGCTCCGATGAATCCCACGGGGAGAGACACGCGGGCACCATAGATGATGCGACTCAGGAGGTCGCGCCCCAAATAGTCGGCACCCAATGAGAATTTGTTTCCTATGGTGGCATAGTTCTCCATGTTCCCGGGCATTACCTTTGTCAGCCACAGGGGCACCATATAGTTCTCGTCGGAATCTCCCCTTGCGTAATGGTAGGGGGCGATGACGTTGGCGAAAATGGCCAGAAATATCAATAGGAGGACGAGGATGCCCCCGATGACGGCTGCCCTGTTTCGGAGCAGGCGCTCGAAAGCATCCTGCCATAGGTTTGTCACCCTATGTTGCGATTCACGGTCCGTACCGGTACTTAGACGGCGAGCGGCCCGCTTTTGTCTGCTCATAAGGGAAAAAGTCCTTTCTAGTCGTAATGGATCCGCGGATCCAGGAATGCATATATGATGTCGACGACGAGGGTCGATACGGTCAAAAAGAGAGCATACATGAGCACCGTTCCCATCACGACGGGATAGTCTCGGTTGCTGATGCTGGTGATGAAATATTTGCCCATGCCAGGGATGGCAAATATCTGTTCCACAACAAAGCTGCCCGTGACGATGCTAGCGAACATGGGTGCCAGGACGGTGACCACTGGTATCAAGGCGTTTTTAAGCGCATGGCGCACGATCACGATTTTCTCGCTCAAACCCTTGGCATGAGCGGTGCGTATATAATCCTCGCGTGTGACCTGCAGCATGCTGGCCCGCGTCAGGCGGGCGATGATGGCCGACGAGCCCAGCCCCAGGGCTATGGCGGGCATGATCATCTGTTTCAGGCGTCCCCATCCAGCCACGGGGAACCATCCCAGGGTCAGGGCAAAGATGAGGATGAGCAGGGGACCCAATACCACCGAGGGCACGGACACGCCAAAGATGGCCACCGTCATGCTCGCATAGTCCCATACAGTGTTCTGTTTTAGTGCGGCCACCACGCCCAGGGGGACGCCCATGCCCACAGCGATCGACATGGCCACCAGGCCCAGTTTTAAGGAGACGGGAAGGTGGTCACGAAAGATGTCGTTCACCGTGCGGCTGCGCGAGGCGTAGGAGGGGCCAAAATCCCACTGAAGGACGCCGGAAAACTCGCCTTGTGGGTTGCGAGTAACACCAATATAGTCGGTGTACTGTTTCCACAGGGGTTGATCGATGCCATAGTGCCTGTTCAGGTTGGCCCTGATCTCGGCCGGCAGGGGTTTTTCGCGGTCAAAAGGGCCGCCGGGGACGGCGTGCACCAAGGCAAAGGTGACGATGGAGATAAAAAGGAACACGGGAATCAACCATAATATGCGTCGAACGATGTATCGTCCCATCTTTTTCTATTGTCCGTCCTCCCTGTAGGTTATAAAGATCTAGCATCTTATCCACTGAAACGCTTTTTCTGCTGGATGGTAGCGTTCTCCGTTAAAGATTCTGGATTTGGCGATGATTGTTTCCTAAGTGGATCCCAGATTGGAACGCCGACAACACATTATAACATGTATCACACGATATACATAAAAGTGCCACATGGCCACCGGGGCCATGTGGCACACATCCCTAGCGATGATGGAAGCCTATTCCTTCTCGATGGTCCACTGCTCCCAGTGCTCGCCGCCCAGAGGCGCGTACGCGCGGTTCACGTATGGCTTGGTGCAGACGACGCGCGTATAGTAGTAGATGGGGGCGATGATGGCCTCGTCGGCGCAGAGGATCTTTTCCGCCTCAAAGTAGAGTTCCTCGCGCTTCTCGGGATCGGGCTCTTCCGCCGCTTGCTCCGTCAGTTCCATAAATCTCTGTGCGGATTCTGACTCGGGATCCCACTGGGGATCGTTAGAGCCCTTTGTGGGGTGGAAGACTTCCATGACCCAGTTGTTCTCGTCCGGATAGTCCGCACACCAACCCAGGCGGTAAGCCTGCGGTGCGTCCTCGGTCACGGTGTCCAGGTAAACCTTCCACTCCTGGTTGGCCAGTTTCACTTCCACGCCCAGGTTCTCTTTCCACGTCTGCTGGGCGAACTCGGCGATCCTTTGGTGTCCCTCGTCTGTATTGAACATCAGGGTGATATCGGGCAATCCCTCGCCATCCGCATATCCCGCCTCTGCCAACAGTTGTTTCGCCTTGTCGGGGTCGAAGGTGATACCGGGAAAGTCCGGATTTTCTGCCGGCGTGCCAAAGATACCGGGAGGGGCGAACGTCTGGGCTGGCTTTTGGCCGCCCTTGGTCACCGTGTCGATCAGTTTCTGCCGGTCAAAGGCGTAGGAGAAGGCCTGTCGCACCAGGGGATCGTCGAACGGTTCCTTGGTCGTGTTGAACCCATAGTAGTAGGTGCAGAGGTCTGGCGCGATGTACAGTTCCTCGGACAACTCGGGGTCCGCCTTGACGCGGTCTATATCCTCCTGGGGCGGGCTCGCCACGTCCAACTCGTCGTTCTCGTACATGGCAAAGGCCGTCGAGGCCTCGGTGACCATGACGCAGTTGACCTTGGCGATCTGCACGTCATCCGCCGCATAGTAGTGGGGGTTCTTGACAAAGACCATCTCGTCTTCGTGGTCCCACGTGTCGAGGCAGTAGGGACCGTTAGTCACAATGTTCTCGGGTTCTGTCCACGTGTCGCCATGTTCCTCGATGGTGTCCTGGGGCACGGGGCGGTTGATCCACATGCCAGCGATGGCGGGGAAATAGCCCGCGGGCCGTTCCAACGTGAACTGCAGCGTATAGTCGTCCAGGGCCTCGACGCCGATGCTATCCAGGTCCGTGCTCTCGCCGGTGTTTACGGCCTCGGCATTCTTGATGATATAGTCGACGTAGGCATAGTCCGACGCCGTCTCGGGATTGATGGTGCGCTTTACGCCGTATTCCACGTCGTGAGCCGTGACCGGATCCAGCTCTTCCGCCTTCTCGCTTTCGGGATCATACTTTACCCAATGGGCATCATCCCGCATGTTGAACGTCCAGACGAGGCCATCGTCGGATACGTCCCAATCTGTGGCCAGTTCGGGCACGACCTCCATGGTCTCGTCGTCAAAGTCCGTCAACCCCAAAAAGAGCGCCTGGTCCACCTGCACTGATGTGGTGTCCGTGGCCAGGGCGGGGTCTGCGGTGGGCGGTTCGGTGCCCAGGTTCCAGTTGAGCTCAGGCCCCTCGGCCCTCCCTCCGGCACATCCGCTCAGAACCGTCGAAAAAGCCATAAAGACGGCCAGCAGGATGAGAACTGCTTTCTTACTTGCCATTTTTCCCTCCTCAGAGAGTATTGTGAAATGAGATAACTCTATCCATCCCCCGTATGATCTCGCCTCGCGTCATCTCGATTTTTCTCAGATGTGTGATCATCGAATGGGGAATGAAATTGACGCCCTATTATATCATCCTTTCGTCCTTGTACCCAACTTCACAATTGTACTACTAATTATGTTCGAATCCAAATGTGTTTCCGCGCAAACTTAGTGTGGAATGATCAGCTTTTGTCCCACGTGGATCGCGTTAGGATTCCGCAATCCGTTGGCGTGCACGAGGCTTTCTACACTTACGCCATATCGCCTGGCGATGGCAAAGAGGCTCTGGCCCGGCGCCACGATGTGAATGCGGATGGGAGGCACCGTGCCTGCCCTGATAGTGAGCGTGGTGCCTGGCGACAGGTCGTTGGGGTCTCTTACGCGGGGATTCTCTGCCATGATGTCAGAGATCGTGGTGCGATACGTGCGGGCAAGTTGGGCCAGGCTCTCTCCCCGCCGCACTATATGCTCGACGGTGTAGGGGGTGGGGGTCCCCGATGGTTTATGCCCCACCGGGATTATAAGCGATTGGTCTACATGAATTGCATTCGAGTAGGGTAGATCGTTTTTGTCCATGATGGCCAGTACGGTAGTGTCGTATCTCTCGGCGATGCTGTAAAGGGTCTCTCCCGCTTTTACCACATGCACCACCTCACCTGGAGGATGTGGGGTCGATTCAAGGGAGGAGGTCGTCGGTCCTATGGTGGGGATCTCGACCGTGGTGGTGGGCGGATGGGAGGTGGTTGTAGGTAGGGATGTCGTGGTCAATGGGGGTGTGATGGGGGGAAGGGAGGGCGTAACGCTGGGCATGGTGGGAGAGGGCTGGGTGTCGGTGTCCTGGGCCGGGGCATTTTGGGCGACGATTTCCTGTTCCCGTTCGAGACTCTCGGGTATCGTGACCGTGCGCGGGGGCTTGGCTCGCGCGCAGCCGAGAGCCAGTATCACAAGAATAAGCATTGGCCCGATCTTTGCCAGGAACCTGAAAAAGTAGTTGGGACCCTTTTTCCTTTCTCGCTGCAAGCGTCCCTTTATGGACATTGCGCTGCTTTCACTCTTTTTCTCATAGGGTCAGCTGCGTTTCATCCTATCATGACCGCTCGACGTCGTCAAGGGCCGGTCAATCCTTTTCCTTTCGGCCTGCCCCTCGGGAGAATCTACTCGCTGCAGTTCAGAACTTTTTACTCCCCCGATTCCCCCCTCTTGGCTTCGTCTCCCGCTTTCTCTGTGGCATCCTCCTGACACTGTTCAAGACATATCTCCCCAAAGTTTTTTTTCTGAGATACCCGAATCTGCTGCTGTTTTATTAGCTCCAGCATGGCCAGAAAAGTGACGATGATCTCCATGCGAGAACGAGCCTCACGCATGAACTCGCTGAACGTTACCCTCTCTTTGTGGCGCACTCCTGTCAGGATGCTCTGAATGCAGTCATCTATGTGTACCTCGAGGCGAGAGACCACCTCTTCCACAGGTGAATGGGGCGGGTTTCTCTCCAAGAGTTCCTCAAAGGCCTGTAGCAGGTCCTCGATGTCGCCCTGGCCAGGCTTTACCCGCTGTTCTATGTCGGGAGGAGGGGCAAGCCGCACATAGCTTCTCTGCCCCCTCTCTTCGATCTCTCCCAACCGGGAGGCCATCTCTTTGAAGCGCTTGTAGGCCTGCAGCCTGCTCACGAGATCGCTCTCCCAGTCGCTTTCCTCCTGCTCTTTGTCCTCTTCTGGTTGGGGGAGGAGCACCCTCGACTTGATCACCAAAAGCTGGGCGGCCACCACGACAAAGTCCGCCAGATCGTCCGGCTCGACGTGCTGAAGCTCTTCCAGGTGGGCCAGATATTGATCCGCCACGGTGGCTAAAGAGATGGTGGTGACATCGAGCTCCTCGGCCTCGATGAGGCGGAGGAGGAGTTCCAGAGGGCCTCTGAAAATGTCGAGTGCTACGGTATAAGAAGACATGCCACCTCCTGACAGGGAATAGGATACCTGGAATGCGCTCTTTTGTCCATGTCGCAAGCACACGGCGCATCGCGCCGATGGATGGACTACCGGTGGTGCGGGAGCGATGGCATCTATTCGACTTGACGTCACGGGGTGAAAGGCACACAATATCCTTTGTGTTTGCAGATATGGCGGCTGGAGGGCACAGGATAGGGAGGTCTGTTGTGGATGATATTTCGGATGCCAAATCGGAGTGGGAAGAGAACGTCCTGGAACCCCTTTTGGAGCGCTACCCGGAGCGGCGTATCCCGCCGCGGTCGAATGGAAGGCCAGTGAAGCGCCTCTATACACCGTGTGACGTGGAGGGCGACTATTTGGGCGGGCTCGGATTCCCTGGCGAGTATCCCTTTACACGTGGGGTGTATCCTACCATGTACCGGGGGCGCCTATGGACCATGCGCCAGTACGCCGGATATGCCACTGCACAAGAGTCCAATCGTCGCTACACGTATTTGCTGGAACAGGGGCAAACGGGCCTCTCGGTGGCCTTTGATCTGCCCACCCAGATCGGCTACGACGCCGATCATCCTCTGGCCCTTGGCGAGGTGGGCAAAGTGGGGGTCTCTGTCTGCTCCCTGGAGGATATGGAGACCCTCTTTCAGGGTATTCCGCTGGATGAGGTGAGTACCTCCATGACCATCAATGCCCCTGCCGCCGTGCTGTTGGCTATGTACGTCGCCGTCGCAGATGCACAGGGGGTGGAGCGTCGGGCCCTGCGGGGTACCATTCAGAATGACATCCTAAAAGAGTATGTCGCGCGCGGCACCTATATCTATCCGCCTCAGCCCTCTATGCGGCTTATCACCGATACCATCAGCTTTTGTACGGAGGAACTGCCGCGCTGGAATCCCATCAGCATCAGCGGGTATCACATGCGCGAGGCCGGGTCTACGGCGGTACAGGAGGTGGCCTTTACCCTGGCCAATGCCATCGCCTACGTAGAGGCGGCATTGGAGACGGGACAGGACATCGATGCCTTTGCCGGACGTCTTTCCTTCTTTTTTGCCGCGCATAACAACCTCTTGGAGGAGGTGGCCAAGTTTCGTGCGGCGCGGCGTCTGTGGGCCCGTCTCGTGATGGAGCGTTTCGGCGCTCAGGATCCTCAATCGGCCCGCCTTAGGTTTCATACGCAAACATCGGGGGCGACCCTCACGGCGCAGCAGCCGGAGAACAATGTGGTGCGTGTTGCGCTTCAGGCCCTGGCTGCCGTGTTGGGCGGTACCCAGAGTTTGCACACCAACTCGCGAGATGAGGCCCTGGGGTTGCCCACGGAAGAGTCGGTGCAGATCGCGCTGCGCACGCAGCAGATCATTGCTCATGAAAGCGGCGTGGTCGATACCATCGACCCCCTGGCAGGGAGTTACTATTTGGAGCACCTGACCGAGGATATCGAAAGGGAGGCTCGAGAATATATCGCCCGTATCGACGATATGGGCGGGGCGCCTGCCGCCATCGATGTGGGATATGTGCAGCAAGAGATTCAGGAGAGCGCCTATGAGCAGCAGCGGGCCATCGAGGCGGGAGAGCGTGTGGTGGTGGGGGTCAATCGATACCGCGAGGAACAGGAAGTAGATCTTGATCGTCTGACTGTGGATCCCGAGATGGGTCGCCGCCAGCGCCAACGCTTGGAGAGGTTGAGGGAGTGTCGTGACGATGCCGCTGTCCGGGAGACGTTGGAGACATTGCAGAGGGCGGCCGAGGGGGAGGACAACTTGATTCCTCCCATCCTCGATGCCGTCAAGGCCTATGCGACGCTGGGGGAGATCTGTGATACCCTGCGGGACGTCTTTGGAGAATACGAGCAGGTTACTACAATCTAAAAAGGTGGGAAGACATGACACGTATCGATCATGTGGGTATAGCGGTGGAGGATATTCGGGAAGCCGCTCGCCTGTACACGAAGGGGCTGGGCATAGAACTCTGTCATATCGAGGCAGTGGAGGATCAGGGGGTCAAGGTGGGGTTCCTTCCTTTGGGTACTTGTGAGATCGAACTGCTAGAGCCCCTGAATGACGATAGTCCCGTGGCCAGATTTCTGGCCAGGCGGGGTGAGGGGATACACCATCTCTGTGTGCAAGTATCGGATATAGAGGCGGTTATGGAGCGTCTGCAGACGCAGGGTGTGCAACTGCTGAGCGAGCAGCCCGTGCGTGGGGCTGGTGGATCTTTGGTGGCCTTTGTTCACCCTCGCAGTGCAAATGGCGTGCTATTGGAACTGATCCAGGATTCCTGAGGGTG
Organism: Anaerolineae bacterium; assembly: GCA_041685915.1. Classification (GTDB taxonomy): domain Bacteria; phylum Chloroflexota; class Anaerolineae; order UBA1429; family UBA1429; genus JAWLEV01. The sequence continues at coordinate 50,597 of JAWLEV010000004.1, forward strand.
GCACGCTGTTACGGGGGAAGATGGTGGATACCTATAAGGGAGGGATATGTCTGAGAGGCCGATTCGGGTCTTGATTGCCAAGCCTGGTCTGGATGGACACGATCGGGGCGCCAAAGTCATTGCTCGGGCCCTGCGAGATGCTGGTATGGAGGTCATCTATACGGGCCTTCGTCAAACGCCAGAAATGGTCGTGGAAACGGCTCTGCAGGAGGACGTGGACGTGATTGGGCTCAGCATCCTTTCCGGGGCGCACATGACGTTGGTGCCCCGGATAGTGGAACTGCTGGCGGAAGCCAGGCTAAAGGAGCCCCTCGTGCTGGTGGGTGGTATCATCCCAGAAGAGGATATCCCCCGTCTGATGGAGCAGGGCGTCGACGGCGTTTTCGGGCCCGGTGCCTCCACCGATGAAGTGGTGAAATTCATTCGTAAAAGAGTTGACACGCAGGGCGCTTTATGAAAGAGACCCTTGAAAGGGCCCTTGCTGGCGAGCGACGTGCCATGGCACGATTGATGAGCCTTTTGGAGAACGATGGCTCCAGGATCCGGGAGATCATGGCTCATATCTACCGCCATACGGGCAGAGCTCATGTCATCGGTGTCACGGGCGCGCCCGGCTCGGGAAAGAGTACTCTGGTAGCCCGGCTGGCCGCCACATACCGTGAGCGCGATATGACTGTGGGCATTGTGGCCGTGGATCCCAGCAGCCCTTTTTCGGGAGGGGCCGTGCTGGGGGACCGTATTCGTATGGGAAATCTCAGTGGCGACCCCGGCGTCTTTGTGCGGAGCATGGCCAACCGGGGAACCCCAGGCGGTCTGGCCCAGGCCACGGGGAATGTGGTGCGATTGCTGGACGCGTGCGGCTACCAGCGCGTTATCATCGAGACCGTGGGGGCGGGGCAGGGCGAAGTCGAAATTGCCAGAACTGCTCATACCGTAGTGGTACTCCAGGTGCCCGGTATGGGAGACGCCATCCAGACACTAAAGGCTGGCATTTTGGAGATTGCCGACATTCTGGTGGTGAATAAGGCCGACCTTGAGGGGAGTGAACGCTTGAGGACGCGCCTGCAGGCCATGCTGTCCTTGGCGGGGAAAAAAGGAGGGAAGGATGAGCCGTCATGGGAGCCACCGGTCATCGAGATGGTGGCTACGGAGGATCGGGGCACAAAAGTTCTCGTCGATAACATTGAGAACCACGCGGATCATCTAAGAAAAAGCGGGACGCTTGAAAAGTTGGAACGGAATTGGGTAGAAAAGGAGATTCGAACTATTTTGTTGCAGGATGTTATCTCCAAATATCTGACCAAGGGGGATACTGAGCATTATGCCACCCTGATCGAGCGCGTTGTGAGACGTGAAGTGGATCCGTATACAGCGGCCCAAGAGCTGTTGAAGAGAATAAAAGAGATAGGATAATTCGGAGGGAGAAAGACGATGGAAAAAGGTGTCAGAATCTATGGGGAACTGGCTCTCGTTGCGGGAAGCGGCAACCCAGAACTAGCGCAGGAGATCAGCGAGGCGTTGGATGTCCCTTTGCATGACGTGGAGATCAAGACTTTTGCCAACGAGAACATTTTCGTCCAGTTGAGGCAGACAGTTCGTTCCAAGGATGTATTCATCATTCAGCCCACCTGCTTTCCTGTCCAATACAATGTGATGGAACTTCTCATCATGATCGACACTGTGAAGCGGGCTTCGGCGGGACGTATCACAGCAGTGGTTCCCTTTTATGCCTATGCGCGCAGCGATAAAAAGGATATGCCCCGCGTGCCCATCAGCGCGAGCCTGCTGGCGAATATGATAGACGTTGCCGGCGCGGACCGCTTTATGACTGTGGATCTGCATGCGCCGCAGATTCAGGGTTTCTTTGATATGCCTACTGATGAACTTACGGCATTTCGTCTCATCGGAGAGTATTTCCAGCGAAAAGAGATCCCCAATCTGACCGTCGTTGCGGCCGACCTTGGGTTTGCCAAGGAAGCGCGCTATTTCGCCGAGCGTCTCGACGTGCCTGTGGCCTTTGTTGAGAAGCGGCGCACGGGAAGCCAGACTGAGAGCCTCACCATTATCGGTGACGTGGAGGGAAGAAATGTTGTCCTGATCGATGATGAGGTCAATCGGGGCACGACCATAGTGGGCGGGGCCAAAAAGCTATATGAGGCCGGTGCTCGGAACATCTATTCCTGTTTTGTACATCCTACCTTTATACCAGAGACCTATGATCTTTTGAAGGAAGCCAATTTTAAAGAGATCGTCTTCACGAATACGGAGCGTATCGATAGGGACAACCTCTTGCCCAATATGAAGATTATCCACCTGGGAGATTGGTTGGCTGCCGTGATAGATGCCGTTCACCGAGGTTTCTCTGTGGGAGAAACCCTCAGAAAGTACGAGCCCAAGTTCGATTGAGGTGGAACTGCTTTCTTGATAGCGTCAGAATGGTCCTATTCCATGTCCCCCAGGACATAGAGGAGGATGGAACTGGCCACAAGAGGGGCCGTTTCCGTGCGCAGGGTGCGCGGTCCCAGGGAGACGAGTTCCAATCCTGCCTCACTGGCGCTTTGCACTTCTTCTGGCGTAAAGCCCCCCTCCGGTCCCACATAGAGCCGAACTTCTTTGAGGTTGGGAGCCGTTTTATCCTCCAAGATGTGGCGCAGGGATGGGGCTTTTTCTGCAAGGGAGAACATGAGGGCGAGGGTATCCGGCGATGGGGGGGAATTGCAAATCTGAGAAAAAGATCTGGCCTGCATGAGTTGGGGGAGACGCACGCGGCCCGATTGCTCCGCAGCCTCTTTTAGGATGCGCCGCCAGCGCTCCATCTTGTGCTCGGTGATGCGATCGAGATCCTGTATCATGCAACGATGGGTAAGCAGGGGCACAAAGGTCTCTATACCTATCTCCGTTCCCTTTTGCAGCACCCAATCGAAATTCTGTGCTTTCGGTACCGCCTGGTAGAGCACAATCCGTGTGCGGGGCTCCGTTTCGGGATGGGAGACGGAGAGAATATGAACATGGCACTCAGAGGGTGTGACGCGGTCTAGTTCGGCGACGTACGCGCGGCCCGAGTTATCCAGGAGGACGATGCGCTCGCCAGGGCGCATGCGAAGCACGCGGCACAGTTGATGTGCCACGTCCCCGGTGAGGCTGACAGGATCCTCTCTTAGCCATTCTGGCGGTACGAAGAAGCGGTGCATCTTCTTTACGTCCGATGTCCTATGAGGGCTGCCCAGTCGTCTTCCCGTAGGATCTTGTCCACTGTGATGTGATCCCGTGCAAGGGCCCGTTCCACCTGAGAGGCCTTTGTCTCGATAATCCCAGAGCCCACAAAGAGGCCTTGTTTGGGCAGAATGGTGCCCAGGGCGGGGGCCATGTCGACGATGACCTCCGCGAGGATGTTGACGAGCAGGAGGTCATAGCATCTGGTTACCAGGGATGTATCCAGCGGCATCTTCAGTGTCCCCTCCTGCACGGTGACTCGATCATCCACATTGTTCAGCGCCACATTGTCCTGGGCGACCTGTACACAGGTGGGGTCTATGTCCAGAGCCCAGACATGCTCGGCTCCCTGCAGGGCCGCCGAGATGGCCAGGATTCCTGAGCCCGTTCCCACGTCCAGCACCTTCATGCCAGGCTGTAGGAGGCGTTCTATGGCCACGAGGCACAGTCGCGTGGTGGCGTGCAGGCCCGTGCCAAAGGCCATGCCGGGATCCAGATGGAGGACGATCTCCTCTGGTTTGGGTTCGTACGAGCGCCAGGTGGGTACGATCACGGTGCGCTCGCCGACGTGTTGAGGTGAGAAAAAACTTTTCCAGGACTCGGTCCAGTCTTCTGGCGATAGTATTCTGGTTCGGGGCGCCGAGATGGGTGAGGTTCTGGCCAGTAGGAGAAGGGCGATCTCCAGTTTTTGGCGCGTTTCTATATCCTTTGCCGGCAAAAAGCCACTGACCTTTAAGCGCGTGCATTGTTCAGATTTCTCTGGGTCCTGCTCTTCCACCGCGGCGCCCCCCTGACAATTTCTGTCAAAGAGGCTAACCAGATCGTCCACGGTCTCTCGGGCGGCCCATACGCTTATTTCGGCCCATTGTCCATGCTGGGACATCGCTTCCTATATGCCCAATACAACCTTGAGGCGCTTTAAAAAGCTCTTTTCCTCTTGAGGGGTTATCTCATCCCCCAACGTCTCGCCCAGCTCGGCAAAGAGCTCTTTTTGGTGCTCGTCCAGCATTTCGGGGATCTCCACGTTCACGATCACGATTTCATCTCCACGTCCTGTTCCCTGCAGCCGAGGCACGCCTTCCCCTTTCAGTCTGAAGACGGCCCCCGTCTGGGTGCCCGCGGGGATGCCGAGTTCGCGTTCGCCGTTCAACGTGGGGACGGTGATCTCGTCGCCCAGGGCGGCCTGGGCCACATTGACGTTGATATTCAGCAGGATATCCTCATCGCGCCGTCTGAAATAGCGGTGTTCCTTGACGTGCACTACCACATAGAGGTTTCCGGCAGGGCCGCCATCCAGGCCCGACTCTCCTTCGCCGGCCAGACGTATGCGCATACCATCGTCGACGCCAGCAGGAATGTCCACAGAGATCTTTTGGGTCTTTTCGATGCGCCGTGAACCGTGGCATTCCGAACAGGGCGTCTCGATGATCTCGCCCCTGCCCCCGCAGCGGGGACACGTGGTCACGTTTACAAAGGAGCCAAAGATCGAGCGCTGGGCGTGGCGCACCTGCCCCGTGCCGTTGCACTCTGGACAACGTGTGGGGCGCGTGCCGGGCTCTGCCCCCGTGCCACCGCAGTGGGGGCAGGTCTGCATTCGGGAGATCTCGAGCTCTTTACTGCATCCAAAGACCGCTTCCTCGAAGGTGATCTCCAGATCGTAGCGCAGGTCCGAGCCGCGTCGGGGGCCACCTTGCTGCGTCGTCCCCGCCCTGCCGAACCCGAAAAAGGAGTCAAAGATATCCTCGAAACTATCGAACCCCTCAAACCCGCCTCTCATACCGGAGCGATCCAGGCCAGAATGACCATAGCGATCATAGACGGCCCGCCTCTCATCGTCATTCAGGATCTGATACGCTTCGTTGATTTCTTTGAACCTTTCCTCGGCGTTTGGGGCGTCGCTCACGTCGGGATGATTCTCACGAGCTAATTTCCGATAGGCGGCGCGGATCTCGGATTTCGAAGCCTGCCGGGAGACGCCCAATATTTCATAGTAGTCACGTTTTCTATCGTTAGAAGCCATATATCAAGTATTTCAGTCTAGTGAACTGATAGCCAACCAAGTTTACCTATTCTATCCGTCGACGTCAAAAGAGAAAGGGTTAGGAGAGGGATCCCTCTCCTAACCCTTTGCTGATTACAGATCGTTCCCTATACCTCTCGGAACTCACCTTCCACCGTGTCGTCCTCGTCCGATTCACCACCTTGTTGCTGTTCTCCGCCAGGACGGGGACCACCTGCGGCACCAGGACCACCCGCGGCCTCGGCTCCGGCTGGCCCGCCGGCCTGTTGATAGGCTGCGGCGCCAACCTGTTGCAGGGCTTCAGCCAGTTCTTCGCGGAGACGGCGAATCTTGTCGATATCATCGCCCTCGAGGGCGTCGCGCACCGCCTCGATCTTGGATTCGATGTCGGATCTGACGTCCGAGGGGACCTTGTCACCCAGTTCTTTCAACGTCTTTTCCGCTCTGTAAGCCATGGTATCGGCCTGATTACGCTCTTCGATTCTTTCCTTCCTACGGCGGTCTTCGTCGGCATGCTCCTCAGCTTCTTGGACCATCTGCTCAATCTCTTCCTCGGTGAGGCCACTCGAAGCCTCGATGGTGATCTCCTGCTCGCGGCCTGTGGCCTTGTCCTCGGCCGAGACGTGGAGTATGCCGTCCGCGTCGATATCAAAGGTCACCTCGATCTGGGGCACACCCCGTGGTGCAGGGGGGATGCCGTCAAGGATAAAGGTGCCCAGCTGCTTGTTGTCTGCAGCCATCTCGCGCTCGCCCTGTACGACGTTTATCTGCACCTGTGTCTGGTTATCCTCTGCAGTAGAGAATACCTGGCTCTTTTTCGTGGGAATGGTCGTGTTGCGCGGGATGAGAGGTGTGGCCACGCCCCCCAGGGTCTCGATGCCCAGCGTCAAGGGGGTGACATCCAGCAACAATACGTCGTCCACCTCGCCTCCCAGGACGCCTGCCTGAATGGCGGCGCCAATGGCGACCACCTCGTCGGGATTGATGCCCTTGTGCGGTTCCTTGCCAAAGAACTCTTGGACGCGTTCTTGTATCATGGGCATACGCGTCTGCCCGCCCACCAGGATCACCTCGTCGATGTCGCCTGTGGTAAGCTCGGCATCCTCAAGTGCTTGACGACAAGGCTCCATGCTTTCGGCTACCAGGTCATCCACCAGTTGCTCCAGCTTGGCACGTGTCAGTGTCATGTTCAGGTGCTTGGGACCGCTGGCGTCTGCAGTGATAAAGGGCAGGTTTATCTCTGTCTGCTGGGTTGTGGACAGCTCGATCTTGGCCTTTTCCGCTGCTTCCTTCAGACGCTGAAGGGCCATGCGGTCTTTGCTCAGATCGATGCCCTGATCCTCGCGGAAGCCCTTGACGATCCAGTCGATCACGCGCTGGTCAAAGTCGTCTCCACCCAAAAAGGTATCGCCGTTGGTGGACAGAACCTCGAATACACCTTCTCCGATGTCAAGGATGGAGATGTCGAACGTCCCGCCTCCCAAGTCGTAAACGGCAATCTTTTGATCTATCTCTTTGTCCAACCCATAGGCCAGGGAAGAGGCTGTCGGCTCATTGATGATGCGTAATACCTCCAAACCGGCGATGCGACCGGCATCCTTTGTCGCCTGGCGCTGAGAGTCGTCAAAGTAGGCGGGAACGGTGATCACGGCCTGATTCACCTCTTCACCCAGATAGGACTCGGCGTCCTTTTTGAGTTTTGACAGAATCATGGCCGATATCTCTGGCGGCGAATACTCTTCGCCGTTCATGACCACCCAGGCGTCCCCATCCTTTTCCACGATTTCGTAAGGCAAGAGTTCGCGTGCCCTTTCCACCTCTGGGTCATCGTATCTACGGCCCATAAGGCGCTTTATGGAAAAGATTGTGTTTTCCGGATTCGTTATCGCCTGTCGACGCGCCACCTGTCCCACCATGCGCTCCCCTGTTTCGGGATTCACAGCGACTACGGATGGGCAGAGACGGCCTCCCTCGGCCGTATTGACAACCGTTGGCTCGTCGCCTTCCATGACGGACACAACCGAGTTTGTCGTTCCCAGGTCTATACCAACTATCTTTGACATAATTTCCTCCCAAATTGCTTATTATCTATAATGCGGGCCATCGATGAGCATGGATTTGTGAACCATTATTTCTCATCTTTGGCTGCTGATTCGTCTCCATTGGATTCTGATCCCAAGGAAACCTTGACGAGGGCAGGTCGAAGAACCCTATCGCCGATAACGTATCCCTTTTCTACTTCTTCCATCACTGTGCCCTTGGGATATTCGTCGCTCTCAGCCTGGAGCAAAGCCGAGTGGTAGTTGGGATCAAAGGGTTTCCCCAGCACCTCGATGGGCTCTACTTCGTACTTGTCTAGAAGCCCTTCGAGCTTGCGCTGAATAAGGGTAATTCCCTCCACCCATTCCTTATCCTCGGCTTGCTCGGGCACGTTCTGAAGTGCCCGTCGAAAGTCGTCCACGATGGGCAAAAGCTCACCCAGCACTTCGGTACGAAGGCGGATAGACTCGAGTTCACGCGCGCGCTTTTGACGCTTACGATAGTTGGAAAAGGCGGCTGCCTTTCGGCGGTATTTGTCAACAAGTTCTTCTATCTCCGCCTCATATTCTTTTATTTTTTCTTGTAACCCTTCCAAGGTTTCCTCGCTCTTATCCCGTTCTTGGGTGTCCGTCTGTTCTGTAGGACGTTCTGTTTCCTTGCCCTCTTCTTGTTGTTGCATTTTCATCTGTTCTTCATGATTTTTGGTCTCACCTTTTCCGCCTCCCATATAACCTCCCTTTATGACCTCTATATTTCGCTTTATCTGAGGGGACCGACGTGCTTTTGATGATCTAGTCGTCTTCCCCGTAGACGTTGCTTATCAGGTCGTCCATCAGACGTGTGACATAGCGCACCGTGGAGATCGCCCGGCCATAGGGCATCCGTCTTGGTCCCATGATGCCCAGAACGCCGCTCGCTCTATCTCGAATACCATAGCGCGACAGTACCAGGCTCAGATTATCGATCTCCTCGTACGGTCCTTCCCCTCCGATGATCACCTGGATACCGTTCGAATTCAGGATGCTTGCCAGGATGGGCTCCAACAAGTTGTGACGCTGCTGTATCTCGATCAGTTGCTGCATCTTTTCCGCATCCCTGAACTCGGGCTCGCGGAACATATTCTCTAGGCCGTCTCGATAGATCTTGCTGATGGCGTCGCGATCTATGCTTTCCATGATATCCACGACGCGGCCCAGCACCTGGCGTGTCAACCCTTCCAGGGCCGTCAGTTCCGGGTCCTTGCTCTCTTGGATCTCCTCCGCGGTGCAGTTTTTTAACAGCACATTGAGTTTTCTTGACGTTTGCGTTAACGTCTCTTGGTCTATGGGGTTGGCCATACCCAACATCTCTTGGTGAATGCTGCCATCCTGTAGCACCAGGATCATCAGGCACATGACTTCATTGATGCCGATCAGTTCCAAGTGCTTAAAGTAGGCGCTCTTGGCGTGAGGGGGGGTAACTAGAGAAGCAGCCCTCGCGGTATGGGCTAGCACGGCCGCCGTAAGACTCATCCATTGATCCAGGTTGAGCCGCATCTGATGAAACTGATGACCGATCATACGCCGCTCTGGAACGGATAGGTTGACCCTCTCCATCAGTTCCTCGACAAAGTAGCGATATCCCTCCACTGTCGGTACCCTGCCGGCGGAAGTATAGGGTTGATGTACATAGCCCGCTTCCTCCAGCGCAGCAAGCTCGTTACGGATGGTGGCCGAACTGACCTCAAGGTTTCCCACACGACGTACGGTCTCCGATCCTACCGGAGCTGCCGTGTCCACATATTTCTGCACGAGCGCCTTGAGGATATCGCGTTGTCGAGGCTTCAGTTTGTTTTCCGCAAGTTGGTTGTTCTGATTCTCTGCGGTCATCATCACCCATTTTACACTGGCGAATTAGCAGTCCCCTCATTAGAGTGCTAATATAATAGCATTCATACCCTTGTGTGTCAAGATCAGAGGGGCTCAAACGGGCTCTCACCCCTCTTTTTTCGGCCAGAGTGCGTTTTATGGTCAAATTATTAGCACTCCTCACATGAATCTGATAAAATTTTAGTACCTTTAGTATCCTTTGTCAAGTTTGCTCAAGTGATATTATAAGGGCATCTTGTCACATGGCGTAGAGGATCTGTCTGTGACGAGGGCGGCACGGCATAGGGATGGCAGGATTATCTGAGATTGGCCTCTTGGATATGAGGAGATGAGAGGCATACCGGGTGGGGGCAGAGGGGAACGGGAGAACTTTTTTCACTATTTTCGTCACAGAAGGATTATCGCCGCAACTTGGGAAAGAGGAGGCCTTCGCGCCGCAGCCAGATCCCCGTATGCTGCATTCCTTCTTGAAAGTCCACACGTGGACGATATCCCAGTTGTTCCCTGGCTTTTTTGATGGAGAAGACCTGATCGGTGCCCATGGTTTCCACCATCATACGCGTCATGGGAGGGCGCTCCGTGCGTCCCATGAGATGATAATAGTTTTCCCACGCCGTGGCTAGCAAATAGGCAAGCCAATGAGGATAGCTGCGCTTGGGACGGGGGAGTTCGGCCAGGTCCGCCAGAGCGTTGAGGTACTGCCGCCACGTCACCCGGCTGTCGTCGGAGATATTGTACGCTTCACCGACAGCTGTTTCCTCATCCGCCACTAGAACCAGGGCATCCACCAGATTTCCCACGTACGTCAGTCCGGCGACATGTTGGCCCTCATCGATCAAGACCATCTCCCGCTTGCGAATGGCCTCGAGCATATTCGTGACAAAGAGATCGGCTCGGGGACCATACACGGTGGCTGGTCGAATCACACAGACGGGCAGTCCCACACGGCGTCGGTGGTTCCAGACCAGGCTTTCCGCCTCGATCTTGCTGTCTACATAGGGAAAGCCCCTGGGGGCAGGACGCTCATCCTCAGTTACTTTTTCGCCCGCAAAGCCATAGATGTCGGTGGTGCTGAGGTGGATGAACCTGTCCACCTTGGCTCGCGTGGCTGCCGCCAGTATGTTTCGCACACCATGGACGTTCGCCTGACGAAAAGCCTCCTCGACACCCCAATCCCTCACCAAGGCAGCACAATGAAAGATACAATCCACCCCCTTGGTGATGGCCATAAGAGCGGCCGCGTCTGCCAGCTCTCCAACGCGGATCTCCACCCCCAGCTCTCGGAGGTGGGATTTGTCGCTGGTGGGGCGAACCAGCACGCGCACCTTTTCCCCGCGCATTACCAACGTCTCGACGAGATGACTACCGATCAACCCTGTGGCACCGGTCACCAGGCTTACCATACTGGGCCTCCTTTTACCACATACTGTCTGGTTGGAATGATTGTATTCGCTTGCAAAAACTCCCTACGAGATCGCGGCGCTTGTCTGAGCTGCAGGACTCGACGCGTGATCGAGCCTGTGTGTGACGCGTTTTACTCCAATACGAACGTCTCTATGATCTGCGCCAGGCCATCCTTGTGGGCCGGAGGCGCGATGCGTAGTGCCCGATGCTTTGTCTCCGGTGGAGCCCCTCCCATGATCACGCCGCATCCCGCCCGCTGCACATAAGCCAGGTCGCTGGGGGAATCGCCAGCGGCAAAGACACACTCCCAACGGATGCCCAGTTCGCGTAACAGAACCTCCAGGCTGACACATTTGTTCACGTTCGCACACATGACATTGGCGAAATATCCCTCAAAACCTGGCGAGACGCCCCAGCTCAAGGTGGCCTTGGGTTTGAGCCTTTTATCCAAAGCCTGAAGGCGTCGTCGCTGGGCCTCCATGCGCACGATGAACTGGGCCTTTAACAAGGCTTCTCCCTCTTTCCATAGATCGTCAAAGGGTGCCACAACGGGCTCTATGCCCAGTTTTCGGGCCTGTCGCCTCCCTATGGACCCCATGGACTCTACATAATATTCCCCCGCCGTATGAAGTTCCAGATGGTCGCCATATTCCCGGGCCTCTCTCACCACCATCTGCACGGTATGATGGGAGAGGGGACGGCTTACCAGGGGCTTGCCGCCATTTACAGAGGGTACCAATGCGCCGTTAAAGACGACGGGAGGTGTATGTAGGTTCAGCGCTTCCAGATAGCGTTCCGTGGCAGCCAGCGGGCGGCCTGTACAGAGACAGATGCGCATGCCCAGGTGCTGGCAATGCTCAAGGGCCATTTGCAGGCGCGTGCTGATTTCGCCCGTCTCGTCGACGAGCGTGCCGTCAACGTCCAGGGCCAGGAGATCAAAGCGGTTTTTTGGGACCCCTTTTTGGTTCTTTGGCCTGTT
>JAWLEV010000059.1:0-4751 GCA_041685915.1 Anaerolineae bacterium
GCAGGTGCCGACTTTTCGGGCATGACGGGTAGCCCAGACCTGTTCATAGATGACGTGGTTCACAAGGCCTTTGTCGCGGTGGATGAAGAGGGCACCGAGGCGGCGGCCGCCACCGGCGTCGTCATGGCAGAATCGGCGCCGCTCTCCCCCGTCGAGTTCACCGCCGATCATCCGTTCATCTTTTTGATCCGCGACAGGGAGACGGAAACCATCCTCTTTGTCGGCCGCGTCATGGACCCCAGCGTATAGGAGGGAGGAATCCGCTCCGCGGATTCTCTTGCAGAATTTCTACGCGATTTTGCACACGTTCGGGACCACTTTGGCAGGTTGCTGCTGCGCCGAAGAGACAACCCCGATCAACACACATGCTGGTCCCGCTCTTTAGGGCGGGGCCAATTGCTGCACCCCTTTTTCACGGTGGGGCTGACGAACGAGGAGATCGCCCCTCCTCTTGTGGCGCAAATGACGGCGCGGCTACTCCTACTCGAAGGAACGGATGGGACGATCAAAGAGATCCTGCACGTCATCTTGAGGCTCATAATCCAGGACGCGCTTGGTCTCTGAGAGGTCGAACGCCGGCGGGGTGTTGTCCGAGATCCCATAAAAGATACCGAACGGGCAATCCGTCTCCAGGCTCCGGTGCACGAGTTGGGACATATCCGTGGGGCTCAGCCACATGGACAAGGTCGTCGGGGTGTCGTAGGGATAACTTCCACCGCGCTCGATTACCTCTTCCAGGTAAGCGCGCTGTCCAGCATAGCCTTCTTCGCCATGGCACATGCCGATGCGCAGACAGATGACCCGCATGCCGTAGCGGTCGTGGTAGAAGCGACCTAACGCCTCACCAAAACACTTGCTCACCCCATAAAGATCGTCGGGGCGAATGGGCGCGTCCGGTCCGACCATATCCTGCTCTTTGAGAGCAAATCCCGCCGCGTGGTTCGAGCTGGCAAAGACAAAGTGCATCACACCCGCCTCGCGGGCGGCCTCGTAGGCATTATAGGTGCCCTCGATGTTGTTCGGCAGTATGGAGTCCCATGGCGCGCGGCTTGCCGAGTCGGCGCCAAAGTGCACCACAGCCTCCATGCCTTCCATGGCACGGAGCATGTCGTCATATTCGGTGAGGTCCATCTGCACCACCTCATGACCCGGCGCTTCAAACGGATGGGTGTTATAGGTAAGGCGCAGCGCATAACAGTCGCCATAGTGCCTGAGGAACATCTGCCCCAGTTGGCCGCTGCCGCCGGTGACCAGAACCTTCATATTCCGTGTCATGGTGTTTCCTCCATCTCTTGTCCCACGAAAAAGATAAATCCACAGTTTGCGGAACGCGCACCGTCAAGAAAGTGCCTATAACCTCTCCCTTCTCAATCCAGCCTCCAGATCTTTGGCTGGAAAAAGGCCACCGCCGCGAACAGCATGATCATAAACATCCCCTGCACGATGACCACGGGGGGCACACCCACGTAATCGGCGACGGCCCCGGCCGGCAGGGTGCCCAGAGGCGTCAGCCCCCACTCCATCATGGCGACACTCATCACACGCCCCAGATAATCCTTGTCACTCTGAGCCTGGAGCAGGGTGCTGCTCACCACCCTGCAGATATTGTCAAAGAAGCCCACCAGGAAAATAAAGCCAAAGACGATGGGCAACAGAGGGGTGCTCACAAAAAGGGCAAGACTCAGCCCCAATAATCCCCCGGCGACAAGGAACAACTTGCCCTTATGCCTTATGTTTCCCAAAGAGCAGATAATCAGGGCACTGGCCAGCGCGCCCAGGTTGGGCACCGACATGAGAATCCCCAACCCCGCGGGATCAAACCCCAGATTATCCTCAGCAAAAGCGGGAAGCAACGTATTGTAGGCTCGGCCAAACAACACACGGATCAGTCCCATTCCCAACAATGTCAACAGGAGAGGATTCCGCCACAGATAGCGAATCCCCTCTACCAGATCGCCCCATACAGAGGCTGATGTGTCAGCGCTGTTACCCGTGTCGGGCAGTTTGACGATGGTGTAGATGGCCAGCACGTAAAGGAAGGCCATCCCATAGTACACTGTGGCCGGCCCCCCGATCTCAATGAGCCAACCGGCCAGAGAAGCACAAAAGATGCCCACAAGCCCCGTACCAAGGGCGTTGAGGGCAATGGCATTTAACAGGGTCTCCCTGTCTACCAGATCCGAGATGATTGCCTGCTGCGCAGGCATTAAAAAGGAAAAGAATATACCGGTACAGAGAGAACTGGCCGCCAGATGCCAGACCAGAATCAGATCGAAGGAAATTAAAAGGCCGATGATGGCACTGTTGAGGGCCATACCAATCCTGGCCCAGAACAGGACGGTGCGCTTTTCCAGGCGGTCGCTGACGACACCGCCGTACGGGGAAAGGAGTAGGGTGGCGACACTCCACCCCGCGCCCACCCATCCCAGGGCAAAGGCCGAACCGGTAAGTTGATAAACGAGCCATCCCTGTACCACAGAACCCATATGAAACGTGGCCGAGGAAGCCAGGCGTTGCAGCCACAGCCAGCGAAAGCCGCGGTTTTTTAGGGCGTTAAACGTCGTGCTAAGGCTCCATGAACGGGCAGCCATATCCTACCTCACAAAAAATTAGATCATAGCATAGTATATACGAGAAGCCTATCAGATGCACAATCCGTTTCCACTCCTTTTTGACATGGCACCCTCCCATGCCGCATAATGAGCGTCAGTTGTGCAATCCATATGGGAGGAGCCTTTATGTTCGAGGATAACCTGGAGACTACCATCTCATCCACAAAAGAGACCGTCACCATCAGCCGTGATGGCCCCGTGGTGGTCATCGGCGAGCGCATCAACCCCACGGGACGGGAGCGATTGATGGACGCACTGGAGCGGGGAGACATGGACATCGTGCAGGAGGACGCCGTGGCACAGGTGGAGGCGGGCGCTGCCATCCTGGACGTGAACGCTGGCGTGCCCGGGGCCGAAGAAGCCCCCCTCCTGATCCAGATGATGGAGGCAGTGCGCGAGGTCACCGACGTGCCCCTATGCATCGATAGCAACAACCCCGAGGCCCTGCGCCAGGCCCTGCAAGCCTATGAAGGCCAAGCCCTCATCAACTCGGTCAACGGCGAGGAGGCATCGCTGCAAAAGATCCTTCCCCTGGCCAAAGAGTATGAGGCGGCGGTGATAGGACTGGTCATGGACGATGAGGGCATCCCCTCCACGGCGGAGAAACGGCTCCAGGTGGCACACAAGATCATCTCGCGGGCCGAGGATGTGGGCATCCCCCGCCACGACGTGATCATCGACCCCCTGGTCCTGACGGTGGGCTCTAACACGGAGGCGGCCCAAACTACGCTGAAGGCGACACGCCTCATAGCCGAAACCTTTGGCGTAAACATTACCATGGGGGCCAGCAACGTATCCCACGGGCTACCCAATCGCGCGGCGCTGAATGCCAGCTTTCTCTCCATGGCCATCGGATGCGGGCTGAGCTGTCCCATCACCAATCCTCTCGTGCGCTCTATCCGCGAGGCCCTGCTGGCCTCCAACCTGCTGATGGGCCACGACGAGTGGGCCATGCAATGGATTCAGTATTGTCGCGAGCACGATAGGACGTAAGGACGCAAGATTTGGCGCCCCTACACAATAGGATGGGATGATGGGTGAGAAAAAGGATCGCCACAGGGGACTGATCATCGTCTATACGGGCAAAGGCAAGGGGAAAACCACGGCAGCCCTGGGGACGATGCTGCGCGCCTGGGGACAGGACATGCGCCTCTGCATGATACAGTTCATCAAGAGCGAAAAGGGCAAATGGGGCGAGGTCAAGGCCGCCCAGCGACTGGGGCTGGAATGGCACACTCTGGGGGAGGGGTTTACCTGGGAGTCGGAGGACATGGAGAGGGATATCCGCAAAGCCCGCGAGGGCTGGTCCCTGGCCCAGAACAAGATCGTCAGCGGCACGTACGATCTCATCGTGCTGGACGAGTTCACCTATCCCCTCAAGTATGGATGGCTGGATACCTGCAAGGTGATAGAATGGCTGGATGCCCACAGGCCGGCGGGACTGCACCTGGTCATCACCGGACGGGACGCCCCTTCGGAACTCGTCGCCTTTGCCGACCTGGTGACAGAGATGCGGAAGGTAAAACATCCCTTTGACAAAGGGGTACCGGCCCAACGGGGCATCGAGTTCTAGGCTTGACAGGCGACGGGAGGCAAATATCATTAGTAACATGATAAACAAAGTGATTTTATAAAGGAGGCAAGCGTATGCATCCCATGACCGTGAGCAACCTGCAGAGTGCCTTTTCGGGCGAGAGCCAGGCGCATATGCGCTATCTGATCTATGCCGACAGGGCAGAAGAGGAGAACTTTTCCAACGTGGCGCGCCTCTTCAGGGCCATCGCCTGGGCCGAGGAGATTCACGCCACAAACCATTTCACCGTGATGCGAGATGAAAAAGGAGACGCCCTGACGGCGGCCATGGCGGGATTCGGGCTTGGACCCACAGCCGCGAACCTGGAGGTGGCCATCGAGGGCGAGAGCTTTGAGGTCAACGAGATGTATCCCGCTTACAAGGCCGTGGCCGAGGAGCAGGAGGAACGGGGCGCCCTGCACACCTTTGATTGGGCCTGGCAGGCGGAGCAAACTCACGCCGCCCTTTATACCGAGGCCAAAGACTCTGTAGAGGCGGGGAAAGATTACGACATCGGGGCAGTCAACGTCTGCTCGCGATGCGGCCACACCCTCACGGGTGAGGCC
>JAWLEV010000059.1:4851-17902 GCA_041685915.1 Anaerolineae bacterium
GGGGGAGCGAGGCGTGACGTCCCGCCGATCCAGATGTGGCTTCCTTCCGACCAACGGCGAGATCATCCCCTGTCACGGACAGAACCTCTCTCCGTCAGGTAGACTCCCGCGAGCACCAGGGCCGCTCCCAGGATTTGCAGCCAGCGGATGGGATCGCCCAGCACCAGGCGCGCGGCGATGAGAGTCACCACCGGCGACAGATTAACGTACACCGAGGCCTCCCCCGCCTCCAGCCTGGTCAGGGCAAAAAGATAGAGAAAAAAGGCCAAACCCGAGGCGACCAGGGCCAGGAATGACAACATGATCCACGCCCTGGGCGTGGGCCAAGCTATCCCCTGCCAGAATATCTCCCCCGCCGCCAGAGGAACAAGAAACAGCGTACCCCAGGCGATGGTGTGGGCGGTGACGGCGCTGGGCGCCCAACGCCTCACCACCTGCCGCCCCAGTACCGTATACAGGGCCCAACAGGCGGCGGCTCCCAATATCAACAGATCGCCAAGCAGGGTATCGGAGGGGGATACCACGCCCATCAGCGAGTCACCCGTCACCACCACCGCCACCCCTGCCATGGACAGCAGGATGCCCAATCCCCGCCACAGGGTCAGGGGCTCTCCCAAGGTGAACCGGCTCACGATGGCAGTCAGGGCCGGTATGGCCGAGAGGATGATGGCCGCGTTCGCCGACGTGGTGTATAGGAGCCCCCAATTCTGCAACGAGAAAAAGAGGGTGACGCTCAAAAGCCCCATACAGGCCACCCGCCACGTAGATGTCTTGCCGTCCTTCCTATGCCGTAAAAAGGGCGCGAACACGATCAGGGCGATGAGAAAACGGGCAAAGGCCAACGTGAGGGGACCCATCTCCTCCAGGACGATCTCGGTGGCCACAAAGGTGGTCCCAAAGATGACCATCACCGCGCTCACGGCCAGGACGCCCTGCCAGCGTGCGGATGCCGCTGTCTCCTCCACGTCACACACCTCCCCAAGCAAAGCCTTTACCTCCAGCCGAAAGGTCCCTCATCTTCCTTTCCCCAAAAGTTCTGCGCCCTGTCACCAAATAGACAAAAACGCGCTCCTCGAATACGATTAAGGTCGGGCTGACCACCATTGTATAGAGCATCGAGCCAATGGCCAACTCTTGAGGGAGCGAAACGAGGGAGACATGGGGTTACCGCGTTCAGACGACGACCAACAGATCACATCGAGCGCCCAAAGGGCGACGCTTGGGCTGCTCCTCATCATCATCGTCACCAGTATTCCCCGTATCGTGGCCCTGGACAGCGTGCCGCCAGCCCTGCACTTTGACGAGGCCGTGTACGGTCTGATGGCCAGGGAGATAGGCCCGCGAAATCTTCCGATCTATTTTTCAGGGTATACGGGTCGTGAACCCCTGTATATGTACGTCATGGCCGCTCTCTTTCAAGTTTTCGGCGCCACCAAGGCGACGGTACGTTTGACCTCGGCGCTCATCGGCATCGCCACCCTTCCCCTCGCCTATCTCCTTTTCAGCCAACTCTTTTCCCGGCGTGTGGCCCTCTGGACGGCGGCGATCACGGGGCTGTCCTACTGGCACCTCAGCCTGAGCCGCAGCGCCTATCCCAATATCCTCATCCCACCCATAGCGTGCGCTGCCTTGTACTTTTTATGGCGTGGCTATCACGAGGATAGGCTGTCCCTGCTGCTGGCGGGCGGCTGCCTTGTGGGAAGTGTGCTGTACACATATCTTGCGGCCCGTTTCTTTCCCCTCACCGTGGCCCTATTCTTTCTCTATGCCCTCGGGGTGGATCCGCGGCGATTCGCGAGTCGGCTCTGGAAGTTGCTCCTGGCGGGGCTGGCGGCGCTGATCGTGTTCCTGCCGCTGGGGCTGTATTTCGTTCGCCATTGGAGCCACTTTTGGGAACGGGCCGGCCAGGTATTGGTCTTTCAACGCCACAGTGGCTGGGAGGCGTGGCGGATCGTGGGCCAAAACTTTTTACAGACCCTGGGAGGTTTCGTCATAGAAGGCGATCCCCGCTGGAAGTTCAACATGCCCGGGCGTCCCGTCTTTTCCCCGTTGCTGGCTCCCTTTTTTCTATTGGGAATCGCCAGATCCCTCTGGCGATGGCGTGATCTGCGCCACGGCCTGTTGATCATCTGGCTGGTGGTCATGTGCGTGCCCGCCATCCTGACCGACGGCCAGATGCCCCAGAGCCAGCGCATGTCCGGTATCATCCCGGGAATATATGCCCTGTCCGCCCTGGGCCTGGTCAGCGCCAGCGACTATTTGCGATCCAAGATGGGAGAACGCTCACATCTCTGGATGTCCCTCACCCTGGCGCTCCTCGTGGTGGTGGACGGGGGACTCGCCCTGCGTACCTATTACGGCACATGGGGCAGGGCGCCGGAGAACTATTACAACTTTCACAGGGCATACGAGGTGCTGGCCGAACGGGCCGCCGCAGAGATGGACGCGGGCCATACCGTCGTCGTGCTATCGGAGCATTACCAACATCCCACCAGCACCTTTACCGATCCGAGGACACTGGAGGCCGTCTGGTCCGTCGGCTCGCGTACCCTGGTGGTGCCCGACCGCGAATCGGCGGGGGTCGTATACCTCTGGCCCACGAATCGCCATCACGTGCAGAGGGAACTCTGCAAGCGGCTGCAGGAGATGACGGAGAAGATGGATAGCATTCCGGCGCCGACGGGCGAGGAAGCCGTCGCCGTATACCGTCTGTTGCCCGAGGCGCAGCAGCACGAGGGGGAGATGGAAGCCGCCGCCCGTTTCGGCGATGAGGTCGGTATCCTCAATTGGCAACTCCCCTCAAGCCGTCGACGGGACGAGCCCCTGCGGTTGATGCTCCACTGGCGCGCCCTGCAAGAGGTCGATGCCGGGCGAACGCTATCCGTACACCTCCGGGACGACCAGGATATACTCTGGAGCCAGCGCACCGATCTGGGATTCATGCCCCAGCAATGGCGGCCCGGCGACACCGTGTATCAGCAGTTCGAGGTGCCGCTGCCCGCGGGCCTCCCGGCCGGTCCCTATACCGCGCGCCTGGTCTACGGCAAGGAGGGGGGAGATCCCTTTCCCCTGATTCGCGAGGGGAGCCTGGCAGGCGATCACCTGCTCCTGGGAGAAACGCACCTGGAGAAAGAGGGACGCCTGATCAAGCCTGTCGCCTCCGAGGGAATCCCCTTCGGTGAGACCTTGCGCATTCTAAAGTATGAGCCCCTCGACGCAGAGGTTCCCCTGGGCGGCGACGTGCTGTGCAAGGTGGTCTGGCAGGCACGGGAGGAACCACAGAAGGAGCATGCCGTAGAGTTCCTCCTGACCGACACGACAGATCGTGTGGCAAGGCGACTGGAGTTGCCCATCGCCGGCGCCTACCCCTCCAGCCAATGGGCAAAGGGCGAGGTGATCATGGCGCAATACAGGGTGCCTTTGGACGATCTGGAGGCGGGGGATTACAGTCTATACATGATGACGTCCGCGTCCGAGAGGAGCCTCGCCCTGGGAACGGTGGAGGTGACCGGGCCGCCCCGCCGCTACGAGGCCCCCGCCATGGAGCACAGATTGGGCACTCGATTCGGCGAGATCGCCGAGTTGCTGGGCTACGATCTGGAGAACGCGTCAGCGCGAGCGGGCCAGGTCGTCTCCCTCTCTCTATACTGGCGGGCCCTGGATACACCTGCCAAAAACTACAAGATATTCATCCACCTTGTGGATCAGGAGGAAGAGATCATCGCTCAGCACGACAGCGTGCCCGCCAACTGGGCGCGTCCCACGACGGGCTGGCAGGCGGGAGAGGTGATAAGCGACGAGCACGAACTGCTCATCCCCGATCACGTACCGTCGGGCACCTATCGGCTCTACGCGGGCATGTATGATGCGACCACGTTCGCCCGTCTGCCGGCCCTCGACCGTCAGGGGGAACAGCAGCCCCACGACCGGCTGCTGCTGGGATCGTTGACGGTAGAATGAAGCGAGAAGCCACCGTGTTCTTGACGATTGGCCCGCCCCGCTATAACATGCAGACTGAAAGACAGATGGGGAGGGAAAAGGTATGAGCGAATATATAGCAGCGATCGATCAGGGCACCACGGGCACCCGCTGTATCATCTTTGATCACGCGGGAAGGATCGTCGCCTCGGACTATCAGGAGCACCGGCAGATCTTTCCTCGCCCGGGATGGGTGGAACACAATCCCACCGAGATCTGGCGCAAGACCCGACGGGTGATGACGGCGGCCCTGCAAAAGGCCGACCTCGATGCCCAGGATATCTGCGCCCTGGGCGTGGCCAATCAGCGGGAGACAACCGTCGTCTGGGAAAAGGACACGGGGGAACCCTACCACAACGCCATTGTGTGGCAGTGCACCCGCACCCAAAAACTGTGTGAGGAACTCATCGAGGCGGGACTGGAGCCCCTCTTCCGCGAGCGCAGCGGATTAAGGGTAGCCACCTATTTTTCCGGCCCCAAACTCAGATGGTTGCTGGACAACATGCCGGGACTGCAGGCGGCGGGAGAACGGGGAGACGCCCTCTTTGGGACCATGGACAGCTGGCTCATCTGGAACCTCACCGGAGGGCCCGACGGCGGCGTCCACGTGACCGATGTGACCAACGCCTCACGCACCATGCTCATGAACCTGGAGACCCTGGATTGGGACCAGGAATTATTGAATGCTCTGGAGATTCCCCGGGAGATGCTGCCGACTATTCGGCCCTCCAGCGACGCCGACATATACGGCACCACATCCTCTTCAACCCCTTTGGGCAGCGATGTCCCCGTGTGCGGGGCCCTGGGCGACCAACAGGCGGCCCTGATGGGCCAGACCTGTTTTGCGCCGGGTGAAGCCAAGAACACCTATGGCACGGGCTCCTTCCTGCTCATGAACACGGGAGAGGGGGCCGTCTCCTCATCCCACGGGCTGCTCAGCACCACCGCCTACAGCCTGGCACCGGGCGAGTGTACCTACGCCCTGGAGGGTTCCATCGCCGTGACGGGCGCGGCCATACAGTGGCTGCGCGACAACCTGGGGCTCATCAACAACGCCGCCGAGACCGAAGCCATCGCCAGCACGGTAGGGGATACGGGGGGCGTCTACTTTGTGCCCGCCTTCTCGGGGCTGTTCGCCCCCCACTGGGATATGTACGCCCGGGGAACCATCGTGGGACTCACGCGTCACACGACCAAGGCCCATCTGGTGCGGGCCACCCTCGAGGCCATCTGCTATCAGAGCCGCGAGGTGCTGGAGGCCATGGAGGCCGACGCGGGGATCACCCTACGAGCCCTCAAGGTTGACGGTGGCGCCGTACGCAATGACCTGCTCATGCAGCTACAGGCCAACATCCTGGACACCCCCGTCATCCGGCCCACCGTGCGCGAGACCACGGCCCTGGGTGCCACCTATGCCGCCGGCCTGGCCGTGGGCTTCTGGGAAGACCTGGAGGCACTGCGACAGAACTGGCAGGCGGAGCGCGAATTCGAGAGTACGTGGGACGAGGAGCGAAGGGCCGAGAGCTATGCCGACTGGAAGCGGGCCGTGGGGCGGGCCAAGGGCTGGCTGAAAACGGAACAGGGTTGAGCGGCTCATGGCTGACAAAACGTACGACATCATCATCATAGGCGCCGGCGTCGTAGGCAGCCTCATCGCCCGGACCCTCTCCCGCTACCGGCTGCATGTCCTCCTGCTGGACAAGGCCTCCGATGTGGGCGAGGGCGCCACCAAGGCCAACACGGGCATCGTCCATGGAGGGTACAACGCCGAGCCGGGCAGCCTTAAGGCACAGTTGAACGCGCGGGGAAATCCCATGTTCGATAAACTGTGCGTCCAACTCGACGTGCCCTTTGAGCGATGCGGTACCTACGTGGTGGGGGTCACTCCACAGGATCGCCACACACTGCGCGACCTGTACCGTCGGGGCAAGGAGAACGACGTCCCCGATCTGCATCTGATCGACGGCCCCGAGATGCGCCGGCGAGAGCCCGCCATCAACGAGGACACGGTAGGCGCCCTCTACTCGGGCACCGGCGGTATCGTGGACCCCTTTGAATTATGCATCGCCGCCGCAGAGAATGCGGTGATGAACGGCGTGGAGGTCGCGCTGGAGACGGAGGTCCTGGATTTTGTGCAGGACGACGAGGTTGTACGTGGCGTGGTCACCAATCGGGGCACCTACCGCAGCCGATGGACCATCATATCGGCGGGGTTGTGGGCCGACGAGTTGATGCACAGGGCCGGTCTGAACAGTTTCGAGATCAAGCCTCGCAAGGGCGAATACTTTGTCCTGGACCGCGTGGCCTCCGAACAGGTGCATAACGTCCTCTTTCCCTGCCCCACGCCCGTCAGCAAGGGCATCCTGGTCACACGGACTGTGCACGATAATGTCATCCTGGGGCCCAATGCCGACGTGATCGAGGACAAGGAGGATTTACGCACCACGGCCTCTGGCCTGGCAGAGGTGATGGAGGGCGCACGTAAACTCGTGCCTGATCTGGACCAGGAACAGGCCATCCGCACCTTTGCTGGACTGCGGGCCGGTGGGAACAGGGGGGATTTCGTCATCGAGATTCCCGAGGAGGTATCGGGGCTTGTCATCCTGGCGGGGATCGAATCGCCGGGGCTCACCTCCTCACCAGCCATCGCCGAGTATGTGACCCATCTTTTGCGTGAGTCGGGACTGCCCCTGGTGGATCGTCCCGACTATGATCCCATACGCCAGGACATCCCCCGCTTTGCCGACCTCAGTCGCGAGGAGCAACAGTCCCTCATCGAACAGGACCCCCGCTACGGACGGGTGATCTGCCGCTGCGAGACGGTCACCGAGGGAGA
The DNA here is from genome assembly GCA_041685915.1 of Anaerolineae bacterium. Classification (GTDB taxonomy): domain Bacteria; phylum Chloroflexota; class Anaerolineae; order UBA1429; family UBA1429; genus JAWLEV01. The sequence continues at coordinate 11,666 of JAWLEV010000059.1, forward strand.
GGTCGTCGCCGCGTGTCACCGCCCCATCCCCGCGCGCACCTACGACGCCGTCAAACGACGCACGCGGGTGGGCACGGGCCGCTGCCAGGGAGCTTTCGATACCCCCCTGGTCATCGAGATCATGGCCCGCGAACTGGGCGTCTCGCCCCTGGAGATCACGAAACAGGGACCAGGCTCACGCTTCCTGCAACGCGGGACCAAGGAGGTACCGTCGTGAGATCCCTGTCCTGCGACGTGGCCGTCATCGGCAGCGGACCTGCGGGCCTGGCCGCCGCCTATGGGGCCCGGGAGCGCGGTGCAGAAAAGGTTCTCGTGGTGGAGCGCGGCGGGGAACTGGGGGGTATTCTCCCCCAGTGCATTCACAACGGCTTTGGACTGGAGATTTTCAAGGAGGATCTGACGGGCCCCGAGTACGCCACCCGCTGGATGCGCAGGGCCTGCGATGCGGACGTGGAATTCCTCACCGAGACCATGGTGCTGGAGATCGGGGAATCCCGCACCCTCGTCGCCACCAACGAGCGCCAGGGCCTGATGTGCATAAGGGCCGAGGCTCTCGTCCTGACCATGGGCTGCCGGGAACGCCCCCGGGGCGCCCTGGCCATCCCAGGCAGTCGCCCGGCGGGTATTTACACGGCGGGCACGGCCCAGCGTCTGATTAATATAGAAGGCTATATGCCCGGCGAACGCTTTGTCATCCTGGGATCAGGCGATATCGGCATGATCATGGCCCGCCATCTAGTGCTCGAGGGAGCGCACGTAGCTGGCATGTTCGAGATCCTTCCCCATGTAAGTGGCCTGCGACGCAACCTGGTGCAGTGCATACTGGATTTTGACATCCCCCTACACCTGAGCGCGACGGTGACCGAGGTGCGCGGCCGCCAGCGGGTGGAGTCCCTGATGGTGAGCGAGGTGGACGGGGAGGGCTGTCCCCTCCCCGAGACGGAAAGGGAGGTGCCCTGCGATACGCTGCTCCTCTCCGTGGGGCTGATCCCGGAGAACGAGTTGTCCCGCCAGGCTGGGATTCCCATCGATCCCGTCACGGGCGGTCCCTATGTGGACGAGGACAATGCCACCAGGGTGCCGGGCATCTATGCGGCGGGGAACGTGGTGCACGTGTATGACCTTGTGGATCAGGTGACGCGCAGCGCCCTAAGAGCCGGTCGCCGCGCTGCCGACCATGTGCGGCGGGGCCCTGAACCGGCCGGACGCCGCATAGCGGTGGAGGCGGGGGAGAACGTGCGCCACGTGGTGCCGCAACACGTGCACCCCCAGGCATTGGAGCAACACCCCTTCACCCTCGAATTCCGTGTGCGCGCGCCGTTGGAATGCGCCGTCTACGCCCGGGTCCATGCAGACGGCGAGACGCTGGTGTCCCGCCGTCTGCGCTATGCGCGCCCCTCGGAGATGATCGCCGTCACGTTGAAGCCCGATCTGGCGTCCAGGATCGCCGAGGCCGAGACGCTAAAAGTAGCGTGCGCGCACGCATAGATAGATATATTGGAGGCTGAACCTTGGCTGAGCGTCGAGAGTTCATCTGCATCACCTGCCCCGTGGGCTGCACCCTGCAGGCCGTCGTGGAGGGGGACGAGTTGATAGACGTCGAGGGGGCAGGATGCAGGCGCGGCATAGAGTTCGTGCGCGAGGAGCTAACAGACCCCCGGCGGACGCTGACCACCACTGTGCAGGTAGAGGGCGGCACCCTGCCCTTGGTGCCGGTACGCTCGGAGGCGCCGCTACCCAAGGAACACCTCTTGGAGGTGGCACGGGCCCTGCGAGAGGTGGTGCTCTCCGCGCCCGTCGCCCAACATCAGGTGGTACTCGAGGATGCCCTGGGAAGCGGCGTGGATATCATCACCAGCCGCGGCATCCCCAGGGAGGATAGCAACACTTTGGGCTAGGCGAGTTCCAATCGCCTGAACCATATGAGGGGCTGGCCCAGCCGCAGGCCCAGCAGCCAGTGGCCCAGAATCAGGCCCAGTTCCCAGCGGGAAAAGAGGATGATGCGCAGGTGCGGGGGAGAGAATTGGCGGGCCGAGATCTGCTGGGCGGGTCGATAACTCAGGATGAGGGCCCAGGCATAGTAGGCGCGCCTCTCCTCAGGCAGATAGGCCACCAACTTGCCCAACAGGTAGAGAAAACGGCTCATGCGCTCCCGTTTGGTGCGCATCCAGAGAAAAGCGCTTATTCTATCGACGGGCTCATGGGCCTCGTCCAGGACGATCATGGGCGTTCCCCCTTATACATCTGACGATCACGATATTATATTACTCCATGATGAGGTGCAGATGTGTAAAGGAGAACTAAGGGATACGTAAAACCCCCATTAAATTAAATGGGCTATTCCCACCACCAGCGGGCGGAGGAAGAAGAATCCTCTCGCGCCCCCTGAAAACTGAGAATCGACGGCGAATGCCGGGTGCGGCGTCGCGGGGGAAGGCGCCTGGCGCCAGGGGAGCGCTTTGTCCGTCCTTTTTCCTCCGACTGGGGCCAGCGGTCCCTGTCCAGGGCACTCAGCACCACCAGGGCCACGATGACAACGAGTATGATGATCATATCCGCCTCCCTATGTTAGAACATTTGTTCGTAGCTATATAGTAGCACAAATGTTCTAATGCTCCAAATTGGCCAAGCCAAAAAGACGGCTTGGCTCAGCAGAATTGGCAAGCCAATTCTGCACGCTGTTGGACATAAGGCCATCTGAGTATGAAAGCTTGGTTACACTGAAAGAACCACAAAAAGCTGCCTGGCACTTACAATCGAGCTTCCAAGAATTATTGCCTTTACATATAGAATAGATTATTCTATTGCCATTTATCCTACAAGTGCCAGGCAGCTGAACGCATGACACCTTCTTTCAGTAGAGTCAAGATTGAACATCTAGATCGAGGAGAAGATGAGCAAGGTAGAAGGTGACAGCATGGAGATGAACGAACGTTTTAGCGAGAGCAACACGGCGTTCAACGCCCTCTCTCGCGACCTGGGGGAGGACTGGCAGGCGCGCTTTCGCCGTCGACGCCTGTCCTTGGTGACCGAGGGCAAAGGGGGACCAAAGGGCGGAGATCTACCGCCTGAGGAGGCCCTGTTTCACTACGCCTACGGCGAGGGGTTCGAGCGCATGAATATCCTGACCGCCGCGTGGGGCAGCGGCAAGAGCAACCGAGGTGCCCTGCGCTGGGCATCCGGCGAGCACCTCCCCGAGGAGGTTCTCGCCGCACGCTGCGACGATCCCGCCCTGCTCACCCCTCACGTAAAGGCGGTGGCCGCCCACTGCGGCGCGGGGTTGACGGGAATCACGCTCCTGGAGCCCCGCTGGGTCTATGCCGACGTGCAGCGCAACCACTGCGCGCCCGAAGCGCCAGAGCGCACGCCCATCCGCTTCACCGACGAGAAGGAGCCCTGGGAGGATGAGGAGGCCCTGCACCTGCCCCGCAGCATGCGCTATGTGGTCGTCTTTGCCGTGCCCATGGATCGGCGCATGATCTCCACCGCACCCTCGCTCCTGGCAGAGGCGGCCACCAGCCTGGGCTATTCTCACGCCGCGGCCGTGGCCCTGAGTGTGGCCACCTATGTGCGCTCCCTGGGCTACCAGGCCATCCCCAGCCTGAATGGGACGGCGCTGAATATCCCTCTGGCCATCAGCGCTGGTCTGGGCGAAGGGGGACGTAATGGCCTGCTGATCACCCGGGAATACGGCGCCTGCGTGCGCCTCTCCAAGGTGATCACCGATATGCCCCTGATCCCCGACGCCCCCGTGGATCTGGGCATCCACACCCACTGCGAGGCCTGCGATCTCTGTGCCCGCCTCTGTCCCGCGCAGGCCATCGCCCACGGCGCCCCCACTCGCGAGGGCAACAACGAGTGCAACCGCCACGGCGTGGAAAAATGGCACATCGACGCAAAAAAGTGCTTGCGCTACTGGGTGGCCTCAGGGACAAGTTGTAACGTGTGCATCGCCCGCTGCCCCTTTACGCAAGGAACCCACTAATCCTCTGCCCCCTCCCAAAAGATGATCCGCCGCCCGCTGCGGCTCAGCAAGGCCTTTGTGTGGTTGAACGGCTGATACGCTTCGTATATTACCTCGGCGAAATCTAACCATGCCCCCCGCACAGGCATAAAGTGCCTGTGCTACCTAGCTGCGCCCGCTCAAGCGGGCTTCTCGGGCTCTGGGATATAATCGTACCGTCTGATCGTACATGTCGATGCAAGAGTCCATCGGTGGAACTTGTGTACCTACTACATCGCCCAACACAAGCGGGCGCTATGTGACGATCCACGGCACTCAAGGGCTTTCCGAGCCCCTGTTACGTGCCTTACTACGAACCCGCGCCTATATCTCTCCCACGGGGCAGATGGCGATGCAGGTGGAGCAGCAGCCATAGGAGGCGCAGGCATAGGGGTCCTTCCAGCCCCCGCCGTCGATGGCCCCGATGGGGCAGTTCTCCACGCAGAGGCCACAGTCGGTGCACATCTCCCGCTCCATGGGCTCCCCGGCGGGCAAGGGGCAGTCGGTGATGATGGAGGTCACATAGACGCGGGGACCGAACTCGGGGGTGATGATACTGCAGTTCAGGCCCAGGGTGCCCATGCCCGCCAGGTACATGGCCGGCATGTGGTAAAAGGGTGCTGTGCGGAAGCGGGCATTCTGCTTGCCCGGCGGCAGGTGCAGGGCGCTATATCCCTCGTGGCGCAGGAACTTGGCGATGCGGTAGCCCATGAGGGACAGTTGGCGGTTGAGGATGCCATTCTCCTCACCCAGGAAAAAGCGCTCGGCGCCGGCGGGCTGCACGCCGGAGGTCCCCACCTCCTCGGCGGCACGCCGCCGCAGCCCCGAGAGTTCCGGGCGCAGCACAGTGGCCACGGTTCCAGGCTCGTAGGGCAGGCCGATGATGATCACGGAACGGGCGCCCTCCAGCAGGTGCGTGGGCTCAGGCTTATTGGGGAACTCACGGGCATAGTCGGCCGCCGAGGCCACGCCATAGAGCTCGGCGCCTAAAGATTTGGCGTATTCCCGCACCCTAGTATCCAGCGCCTGCTGGTCGATGGCTTGCTTGGTCTCTGTCACGGAAGAAACCTCCTTGCAAGGAATGTGTAGTTTGTGGAGTCAGTATCTCATATTTTCAGCATCTTGTCCACCACGAGACGACTCATCCTTCACCCACTCCTGCGAGGGAGGCGGTTCCATGATGGGAGGCTCTTCATCGTCACGATACCAGCCAGGTCGCGTCGCGCGCAACTCTTGATGGTGGACCTTAAACCGCCTTGCCTGGGTCAACGTTTCAACGGGAGTTTGGGGTCGCTTCGATAGCTCACGCCAGACCTTCCTCTCCACTGTGCCCATGATGAGGTAACGGTTCCCAATCGCCGACGGATCAAGTTTCATAAGAGTGTCATATAGCAGATGCTCGATCTCGTGCTTGTGCGCGACGAGCAGGTCACACTGCTCGCAGTAGCGACAGGTGTAATTCAAGGCGATGAGATGCATGGGGTCGATATGGATGACCAGAGGACGCTTGCGCTGGCCGGTCTTATTGCTGCAAAAGGGGCAACGAGATAGCCGCTCGTCAGGATAGGGATTCAGTGTAAAATTGTCTTGGGACGGTCGGCTGAACATGGCTTTCCTCGCTTCTAACATGGACTTTCCCTCACTCATCAATCTGCACCTAACCTTTCTCACCCTGACTTATCACCCTCTTCCCCATACAGCCACCGCAGCCCGCCGGGCCAGCCCCGATTCGACATCCGGAGGCGGACCATGTCCCGCGTCAGCGCGCGGTCCACGCTGCCCGGCGCATGGGCGTCGTGCCCCAGCATAAAGGCATAGGCGCGTCCGAAGGCGCCTGGCCCTCTATGTGACGCTAGGTCCACCATATTCCAGCCCGACGATTATCATCTGGACCTCGGCGGCAAAGTTCACCCATATCCAAATACAACGCACACCGACGAGCTCAGAACGCCCCAAACAAGCGCAGGGCCGCCTACATTATACATTTCATAGACGAAAACGGGTAGCGGTTTCAGGTGACAAAGCTTCCCGCGTTTTTTGAGCAAGATACTTTATTAAGTATAATATGTTGATAATAAGGATAATGTATGTCCTAAATTAAGCGTTCCGGCGAGGGACGCAGAGGGAGTTTGCATGCGAAAAGACCGTAGCGCGAGTAGCCCGATACGGGCGATTGTGACATCGGCCACCCTGGTGATCGTGGTCGCCCTCTTTATTGGCAGCCTGTCTCTGGT
>JAWLEV010000060.1:0-17864 GCA_041685915.1 Anaerolineae bacterium
CTCGACTATATCACCTTTTTCACCACCACGGGCGGTCGCGAAGTCAGGGCATGGACGCTGCAGCGGGGGCAGACGGCGTTGGAGGCGGCGGGCAGGATCCACACGGATATGCAGAAAGGTTTCATCCGCGCGGAGGTGGTGCATTACGAGGGCCTGATCGAGATGGGGTCGATGAAGCGGGCGCGAGAAGTGGGCGCGCTGCGCGTCGAGGGCAGGGATTACGTGGTGCAGGACGGCGATATCCTGCACATTCGCTTTGCCACGTAAGGGGCTGGAGCGGGCCAGTTATGCCGGCCCATGGCCTCTACCGGGTCTGTACGAGGGATATATGTGTAGGTTGATTGTACCGACAATGTTTGCGTACAGTCCTCGTCAGAGTTAGATGGCCCGCATAGGCCCTGTATCGTACCAGCCGCTTCTGGTTATGTTGTCGCACAGCCTGGTTATGCCCTTTTTCAGCATCCGAGATGGGAACTATTCGACTGTGGCGTCCTCGCCCTCGTCGGGGTTCCAATCGAAATCCGCCACCGGGGTCTTGACCAATACGTGCTCTATGACGCCCTCTTGCCCTCGAAGCAGGCACACCCTCCACGAATACCAGCCACGTTCGGGCAGGCGCTCGGTATGTTCCCGTTCCCTGGTCCAGGCGATGCTTTCCTCTGGTTCTCCCAGGCGCCACAGTCGCACGTCAAAGTACTCGTCTTCCTTTAACTCGCCGTCCCAGGCCCAGGCAAGGGTCAGTTCGCGCTCGTGCACCGATTCGTTCTGGGGTGGATAGAGCAGTTCGGGGGAGGGATATTCCGTCATTATGGTAGACGTCGAGGTGGATTCCTCGTCCTGGGATATATCCGCAGGTTGGGCCGCCCCCGAGCCAGGAGTTGTGGTTCCCCCTGGTGTGGGGGAGGGAGTGGGGGAAGGGGTGGGAGAGGCCACGACGTTCGCGGCGGGGGTCAACGCCCAGTAAAAGATATCAGATAGTTCCTGGCGCGATATTTGAGGCTTTTTCAACCAGAAGACCAGGGCGACAGATAGGATGGCGACCAAGAGGGCCGGCCAGATAGGGGACAGGCCCCTTTTTCGCGGTCGTGGCTCCGTCATCGTTCGTTCGGGCGCGGGAGAGGTGTGAGCGGGCACCGATTCTATGGCAGGCACGGGAGAAAAGCCCGGCACATCTATAACGGCCACTGGCTGTGCGCGGCGGCCCGCGGCCCGTGCTACGGTCTGGGCCGAACCGCTACCCCGCACGAGGTGACGCAGCTTGCGCGCTCCCATTTCCTCAATGGCCTTTTGCGTGGTGAGCAGCAGCCTATCCCCCATCCCCAAGGGATGACGTATGGCGCGCAGTTCTTTTCTACGGGTCTCGGTCTCTCCTTCTGCCATCAAGGGGAATGTTTTCGGAGCCTTGGGGAGTTCGCGCACCTCGCCAAAGCGTGCCAGCCGCATGGCGACGTCGTCGGCGGCGAGCACAAAGGCGTTCATGTCCCTGATGACGACGGCGGCCAAAAGGGCCCTCTGTACGTCCTTATCCTCCAGACAGGCCTTTAAGAGTGCCCGGTGCAGACTGGGAAAAGTGTCAAATGAGGTGTCGGAATAGTAGGCCTGGTACAGTGTGGCCGCGGCGGCCTCTTTAATATCGGCATGACATAGGAGGTGTAGGGTGCCCTTGCGTGCCAGGAGCATGGGCTCCACGTCCTCCAAAAGGGCATGGAGGAAGGAGGGTTGGTTGTCATCGGTCCACACTGGCCTACGCGCGCTTTTGTTTCTCACACTCTCGCCCTAGGGATAAAGGGATTCCAGGTCCTCGGCAGGAAAAATCTCGGGCACATGGCACACAGAAGTATATCTTTTTTACATCGAAGGATCAATTTGTGGCTCCCCTGAAAAAAGCATTAGACGTTCAGTTGCGTCGCACTTTCGCAAGAACCTACAGTAGGAAAGCATACTCTGTATATAACAAGAGTAATCTGCTAGAACACGCCCATCAAGTGCGACGCAACTCAGAGACCTTCTTTCAGTAGAGCCATTTGTCTATTTTCTGAAAGAGGACGGTGATCGGGGGTCTTTTACGGGGACTGTCTCGAGGCCTTGACCATCCTGGCATAGACGCTGCCAAGGCGCACGAGGGGAAAGGAGCGCCCTCCGCGGATGTCTCCCTGCGCCAGACTCTGCAAAAAGCCCGGGGCATCATGAAAAGGAGGCATCTCCATGTGGGCGCGCCCGATCTCGAAACCATGGTGGGCATCGCTGCCCGCTCCCCGGAGGAGATTGTGCGCTTGCGCCAGGGCATCGGCGCGTTCGTTATCCAGGGGCAAAAGGACGCGGGCGTTCAACACTTCTACGACGTCGATGTGATCCAAAAGCCGTAAGAGGATTTCCCGCCGCAGGGCAGAGCGACGGAGCCGATCCAGGGGATGGGGAACATAAACGATGCCTTCCTGTTCGTGGATCTGGCGCATGGTCGCCTCCGCCGTCTGCCCGGGCGCGATCGTTTGGCGCAAAAAGAGGCCACACACCTCACCCTGGCTGGTACGTATCTCTTCCCCCAAGATGATGGGGAAGGGGGACAGGGTCTTGAGAGCCTTCGCTCCTTCGATGGTATCATGATCGGTGATGGCCAGCGCATCCAGCCCTGCGCGCCTGGCCCAACGCACAACAGCCTCCAGGTCTGTCAGAGAATCGGGCGAATACCGCGTGTGGACGTGAAGATCAACTTTCATGCTGTCCTACCCTGAGAAGGCGATCCTCTATAGCCACGCTGAGTATAGAGCCTTTTGTCTGCCATGTCGAGACGCCCTTCATTCTATCATCAGGTGATGTAGTGTGATGTGCCAGGCCGGGAATATAAAAAAGCGGGCAACTCGGATGAGTTGCCCGCCAGAGGGAGGATGAGAGTAGAAATCAGCTCGCGCGCGCCTCTGCCCTCTCCCGACGCGCCTCGGCTTCCTGCTGGATTTGCTCCACCAAGTGCGAGGGGACGATGTCATAGTGTACGATCTCTCGCGTATAGATGCCCCGTCCCTGGGTCATGGAGCGCAGATCGGTAGCGTAGCGCTGGATCTCAGCCAGGGGCACCAGAGCAGTGATGATGCCGTTGCCGCGATCCTGATCCATGCCCAACACCCGGGCGCGGCGCGTGTTGAGATCGCCCAAGATGTCTCCCATATACTCCTCCGGTACGCTAACCTCGATGCGGCAGATGGGCTCCAGGAGCACGGGGCCGGCCTCTGGCATCGCCGCACGGAAGGCCAGGTGCGCGGCCAACTTGAAGGAAAGCTCGGAAGAGTCCACCGAGTGATACGAGCCATCGTATAGCACGCATTTAAAGTCCACGGTAGGATAGCCGGCCACGATGCCCGTCTCCATGATCTCGCGAATGCCCTTTTCGACGGCGGGGATATACTGCTTGGGCACGGCTCCGCCAAATATCTCGCTCTCGAACTCGAATCCCTCACCGCGCTCCAGGGGCTCGAAGCGACAGTAGACGTCGCCGAACTGCCCATGTCCACCCGTCTGCTTTTTGTGCCGCCCCTGGGCCGCCGCAGTTTTGGTAATCGTCTCCCGATAGGGGATGGCGGGCAATTCCGTCTCCACATCGACGCCGAACTTTTGTGCCAGGCGCTGGGTGGCAAGTCGGATGTGGGAGGCACCCATACCCGAAAGTATGGTCTCCTTGGTCTGCGAATTATAGTCCACGCGGAGTGTGGGATCCTCTTCCACCAAGCGGCTCAGACTCTCGCCGAGTTTGTCCATGTCTTCCTTGGTCTTGGGGAAGACGGCCACAGAGTAAAGAGGCTCGGGATAGGAGACTTTGTCCATTCTATAGGGGGCCTTCTCATCGCACAGGGTGTCGCCCGTGTTGGTATAGACCAATTTGTTCACACTGCCTATATCGCCAGCCTCCACGGCCTCCACGGATATCTGCTTCTGGCCTCGGGGGATATATACCTGCCCCAGCCGCTCCTCCTCGCCCTGATTGGTGCATAGGACACGGGAATCGGAAGAGAGGGTACCGCTGTAAACGCGGAAATAGCTGATCTTGCCCACAAAGGGGTCCGCCATGGTCTTGAATACCTGGGCCACCAAGGGACCTTCTGTATCAGGGGCGATGATCTCTTTTTCGTCAGTCTCCAGGTTTGTGGCCTCGCGCTCGATACTGGAGGGATCGGGCATAAAATCGGCGATGGCGTCAAGCAACTGCTTTACACCAATATTCTTTGTGGCCGAGCCGCTCAGCACCAACACAAAGTCGCGGTGTAGTGTTCCCTGGGCAAGGCTGGAGACAATCTCCGAGGGCGTCAAGTCCTCGCCATCGAGATACTTGAGCATCAGTTCATCATCCACCTCGGCAGCGTACTCTACCAGTTCCAGCCGGGCCTGTTCCATCTCGTCCTGCATGTCGCTGGGGATATCCGTTTCCTCGGCCTCCTCGCCCATATAGGCTTTCATGGAAAGCAGATCGACAACTCCCTTGAAGGACTCCTGAGAGCCGATGGGCAGCGTGACGGGCACAAAGGTCGTATTGGGAAACTTGACGTTGAGGCTTTCCATGGCCTGCTCAAAGTTAGCGTTGTCACGATCCATCTTGTTGATGAATACCAGCCAGGGGAGGGACTCCTCAGCAAGGAACTCTTTTTGCACTTCGGCGCCGACCTCCACACCGGAGGCGGCACAGATCACCATCACGCCCCCTTCTACCGCTTTGATGGCCGTCTTGACCTCCCCGACAAAGTCCATATAGCCGGGCACATCCAGGATGTTGAGCCTATAGTCCCGCCATTCGCAGGGCAGGACGGAACAGTTGACAGAGAAGCCACGATTCTTTTCTTCCTCGTCATAATCCGAGACCGTATTCTTTTCCTCAACCCTGCCCAGCCGTGAAATAGTTCCCGTATCGTAGAGCATGGCCTCGCTCAGCGAAGTTTTACCACTACCACCGTGACCGACGAGGGCAACATTGCGGATATCCTCATTTACACCCATAAAAGAAAAAATCCTCCCAAGTTAATATCATCACAGACGCGCAAGTTATAGGATAGCACACTCCTTTTATCACGACAAGTAGGGGCAGAGCCTCTTCACGCATTATACATCAGGGTTTCCTTTGAGGAAGCCGAGCCTATCCTCGCCCCAGATACTTTTGTTCCACGGGCAGCACGATGGCCTCGAGCATGTTGGCCTCGGGCGGCAGGGTGGCCATAAGGAGGGCCGTGCGGGCCACCTCGTCCGTGGACATCATGGGCTCTCCTCCTTCGTCCCAGCCGGCGGAGGCCCGTCCGTCGGCGCGCCGCTCGACAAGGGTGTTTCCGGGATGCAGGCAGCTGGCCGCGATGCCGAACTCTCGCCCGTCCAGCGCCGTGCACTTGGTCAGACCCCAGATGGCGTGTTTGGTGGTGGTATAGGGCACCGAGTATTTGCGTGGACGCTGTGCCGATATGCTGCCGACATTGATTATCCGCCCGCCACCGGCTTTTTTCATAATGGCAAAGGCTTCGCGGGTGCACAAAAAGGGCCCTGTGATGTTGGCTGCCATGACGCGATTCCAGGCTTCCAGAGAGACCTTGTCGATGCGTCCGCCGTCAAAGGCGCCGGAGCTATTCACCAGGATGTCCAGACGTCCATAGCGTTCCATGGTCTTTTGAAAGAGTTCTTTGACCTGGGCTTCCACTCCCACGTCGGTGGGGATGGGTACTATCTCAGAGCCTGTCGCTTCTTCGAGTTCCTTGGCCGCGCGCTCCAGGCGATCAACTGTCCGTGCGGCGATGACCACGGAACATCCCTCTGTGGCAAAGGCCTTTGCGATGGCTTTGCCGATGCCGCTGCCGCCTCCCGTCACGATGGCCACTTTTTCCTCAAGTTTTCCCATGTCCTTCCTCCTCACACCTCAATGACATCCAGATTGAACAGGAGGAGCCCTCTCCAGAAGCAAAGAGAGAGCTCCCTGTGGAGATATTATAAGCGCCTTTCTCGCTGCCGTAAATGGGGGATCGACCTAGGGTGCGTCGTCCGGGAGGCGACGTCTGGCTTCCTCACCGGATAGTAACGCCTGCTTCAGGTCATCCTCCAACCGTTCCATCTCGCGCTCGGCCTCCCGGCGTTTGCGCCTGCCCTCCTGCACGATCTCGATACTCTCCTCGATGGTGGTAATAAGATCCTCATTCACCTTTTTGATAGTCTCGATATCAAAGATGCCGCGCTCGATCTCCCGGCGCGCCTCGGCGGATCCCAGGCGAAGCAGTTCGGCGTTGCGTTCCAGCATCTCGTTGGTCGTATCGGTGACCGCCCGCTGGGTATCCACGGCCTTTTTCTGGTTCCACAGGGTGATAGCCATGGCGATCTGACTCTTCCAGACGGGGATGGTGGTGAGGATGCTGCTCTGGATCTTGTTCACCAAGGATTTGTCCACGTCCTGGATCAAGCGAATCTGGGGCATGCTCTGCAGCGTGACCTGCCGCGTAAGTTGTAAATCGTGGATGCGCCGCTCCAGATCGTCGCGGCGTGCGATGGTATCACGCAGCTTCTGCGCGTCCAGCATGTCTCCCGTCTCTTGCGCCTTGGCTTGCAGTTTGGGAAGTACATCCTCATCCAATTCCCGCAGTTTGGCTCCGGCGGCCAGGATATAGAGTTCGAGCTGATGAAAATAGTCCACCGTGGCCTCGTACAGATTGTCGAGCATATTCACATCCCGCAACAGGCGCGACTTGTGGCTCTCGAGCACCACGATCATGTCCTCGATTTGGTCCTGCACCGTCTCATAGCGCTGGACAAAGCGTGCCAGGGGTTCCACGCGCCGGAGGACAGCCTTTTCGAACCAGCCGCGCTCCTTGTCGGGATCCAACTCATCTATGCCCAGACCCCGAACTCTGGTCATGAGATCGCCCAGCGTATCTCCCACGGGGCCCACCTCCTTGTTGCGCACCCGCTGCAGCATCTCGTCTGCGGAGGATGTGAGTTTTCGCTGTGCCTCCACTCCAAAAGCGAGGATGCTCTGACTATTCTCGAGATCGATCTCGGCCATTACTTCCCGAACGCGTTCCCGTTGGGCTGCGGGCAGGCTGTCCAGGGGGATCAAAGCCCCCTCATCCCCGGTTAGAGGATCACCTTCCCAGATTGGCTCCAATTTCTTCTGTTCCTTTTCCATCTTTGTCCCCCACTCGCCTTGGCTACAGGCTGTCATCAACGGCCTTCCTTCTCTCAATAGCCGGGCCATTATAGTCCTCAAACCCCCATCTTGCAATCGCGTCCCCGATCCACAGAACTGGAAGAACACGCCCTCACCCGCTGCACGTATCCCGATCTCGGCCGGATCGGGTCGTCCAGGGGGCATAACAAAAAGGCCCCTTTCTCGCTGAAAGGGGCCTTGCACCGGTCCGGGTTTTGTGTGATCTAGACGAAGCGCTTTTCCACGACGCCCAAGGTAGAGAATTCGGCCCTATAGGTGGCGGGCGGTTCGATGGAGATGATGGGCGTCAACGTGCCGGTCATGACAAAATCGCCGGCCTGCAAGGATTTGTCTCTTTCGGCCAGCTTGGCCGCCAACCAGGACACGGCGTTGGCCGGGTGTCCCATGGCCGCCCGGCCCTTTTCTCTGCCCAGTTCCTCACCATCGCGGGTGAGGACGGCTTCCTCTTCCAGTAGGTCCACCTGGCTGGGATCCACCCAGCCCTTTTGGCCCAGGATCACGCGGGCGGAGAATCCATTGTCGGCGAAAAAGTCGGGATAGGGGCAGTCCCAATCCTTGATGCGCGCATCACAGATCTCGAAGGAGGCGCGGACGCCCTCTGTGGCCGCCAACACGTCCTCAATGGTCAGGCCCTCTCCCGAGAGGGGTTCCTTGAGCAGGAAACATATCTCGCACTCGATTTTGGGATCGATGAGTTCGTCCGTATCGAACTCTCCTCCGCTCTCCAGGACCATGCTGTCCAGGATATAGCCATAGGTGGAATCGGGCAAGCCCATGTCGTCGCGGACGGGGATATTGGTAAAGCCAACCTTGTAGCCCCGCAACTCTTCGCCGGCGTCTATACGCTCCTGTATATTCTCCTCGCAAATGGTATGTGCTGCTTCCAGGGTCAATCCCCCAGGCACCATATCGGATATGGGGCCCACAGGCTCACGCTCTTCTCGCGCCCTGACCAGAATAGCTCTCTCCTTTTCAAAAGCCATGTTTACCCTCCAAATCTACTAAACGTGTCAACATTTTCCCAACGCATCTCTTGTGCCGTCGACGGGCCTCTATGACAAAAGTACAGCGTATCGAAATAAGCGGACTGGTCCGTGAGCGGCTGGATCAAGTTCCTCCCAGGCCAAGGGGGCTTTCCATCTCTCCTGTCACCTCCAACCATCTGACGATGTCGCGCCTGCGCAATAGCCCCACCAGTTCTCCCTCTTCCACGACGGGCAACTGTCTCACCTCGCTGCTCGCGAGCTTGTGCAGGGCTTCTGCAGCGTCCTCATCCGGGGCCACCACGATCAGATCCTCGGCTTTTGTCATAATATCCCTCACCGAGAGGGCGGCCCATCTGCTGCGAGGTACGGCCCGCACGTCATCCAGGGTGACGATGCCCACGAGCTGCCCGTTATCCACTACGGGGAAGCCATAGTCATCGAACTGCATCACGCGGTCGTACACAAAAGCCTCTACCGAGATCGCCGGGGATACAATGGGTGGGTTGCGGCGCATCATACGTGACACGGGGATGCCGCCAAGTATATCCTGGACGACGACGTGTTGATAGCTGCGAAAACCGGCATTGCTCAGGAACCAGCCGATGAAGGCCAGCCATAACCCGTTCAAGAGTCCCCTGCCCACGATGGGGACCTCTACCCCAAAGATAGCAAAGATCCCGGCCGTGATCATGAGCCAGGCGACGCCCTGGCCGATCCACATGGCCCAGGTGGTGGCGCGGCGCAAATCATCTGTAAGGGCCCAAAATATGGAGCGAGTTACGCGCCCGCCATCGAGGGGGAAACCGGGGATCATGTTAAAGAGTCCTAAGAAGACGTTGATGGAGCCCAACCAGAGCATCAGGGTGACCACAGGCCCAAGCCCCTCGATCATGGCCATGGGATCGCTCACACTTGCGACCATGGTACCGGCGCTCAGGTTGGCAAGCAGGAGGAGTACTCCCCCGATGGTCAGACTGGTAACAGGTCCCAGGATAGCCATAAAAAACTCTTTGACGGGAGAGTCAGGCTCTTCCTGTATATTGGCGACGCCGCCGAACAAAAAGAGCGTGATACTGTTCACAGGGGTTCCCTGTGCCTTGGCCACTAGAGAATGTGCCAGTTCGTGGGCCAGGACGGAACCGAAGAATAACAATGCGGCCACAATAGCAATGATCCAGCGCAGTGTCAGGGGCCAGCCTGGGTGCATGGCGGCGAACGCGGAGCCCAGGTTCCCCGTCACCAGGGCAAAGATCAAAAGCCAGCTCCAATCGACGCGGATGTCGATGCCGAACAGCGTGCCGATGCGAAGCCCATTCCGTTCCATCATGCCCCCTTTTTTCAAATTAGCGGCGTCGCCTACATTATCTTGTCAAAGCCCTCCTGTGTCAAGCCAGGGGCGAAGAACGCCTGGGGGATACAAAATGGGTTCGTTTCGTAATTCATGTCCCTCACGAGGGAGGTTGGGCGGGAATCGAGCAGGGGGCGATGGCACTGTCGAAAGATGTGTCGCGCCCCCTGCCACCTTTTATACTCTTATCACTCCAGCCCGAGACGTTCTCGGATGGCCTCAAGTGGCTCATCCTCCAGTTCAAATTTCCATTCCTCTCGAAGCAGTTCTTTGAGGCGTGGCACGGCCCGTGCACGGTCGGGGAAGACGCCAAGGAGGCGCTGATAGATGTCGGGCGTGTGCTTGTAGACGACGGCCAGATCCGACAGAGAGTATTTTGCTTTTTCGATGGCGCGGGGGGTGGCCATACATTTCTGTGCCATCAGGGGACAGGTGATGGTGTCCCGCTGTAGGGAGAACTCGAAAAACTTTTGGCACAGGGGACAAAAGTACTTGCCCGCCGGCATGTCGCCGATGATCTCCATGTCGTCAAAAGCGATCCGTCGCTCAACTCCGAGATCCTCTCGCAGCGCTTGAACCCCGGCCTCCAGTACCGTCCGCAGTTTCTCCCGATCCCACACCTTTTGGGGATCGGTAACCACAAAGGTGAACTTTTCTTCTTGCACCCGTTGTGCGGTCTCGGCGCCGCTAACGAGGATGATAAAGCTCTTGAGGGTCTGCAGCGGCTCGGTGGCGTAGGGAAAATTCCAATCCTGCAAAAAGGCCTTGTAGGCCTGGGCCAGGGCCTCGCCCGTCTCGCTGCCCTTCTCCGGGGTGAGGTAGGACATCAGTTGCTGGGGAATCTTGGGATAAAAGAGGCCGAACTTTTCGAGGCTGCCCGTGGTCTCTGGGGGAATCAGTTCGACGGGAATGGGGGTGTTGATGCACATTTTGGGCATGTAGGGACAGACGGGTTCCTCAATGTCGAACAACATCTTGCAGGTAACGCACCAATAGCGATTCGAGGGCGAAACCTCACCGGGCGGCATCTCTGCCACACGGGCAACGACTTTATCCCTGTTGCTGAACATGGTGCCTCCCTTCTCTCATTGGTGGTTCTTCGCATCGTTCACTTGTTTCCACATTCACATTATCTTTTAAAAACCTGCCGATGTCAAGGAGGGATGGGCCGGGCGAGAGAGCGGTCCCCGATGGTCTTTCAATGCTTTTGCACAGGGCAGGCATACCAGTTTTTTCAGGGGAGATTATATCAATTTAGCTTGACAAAGGTTTTTTGAGAGGATATGATGGATATTGTCAAGCGAGGGCAGATGCGTGGATAGTGTATGCGGAAGGGGGTGATGTCGATTCGATTGTTGCCGTCTTTGGAGTGCCAAATTCTTGTAGTGATGAGGAGGTAAATCATGGTCTTAGGAGGATATGCGGACAGGATTGCTCGGATCGATCTTGGTACGGGAGGGATCGAGTACGAATCTATCGATGAGGAAGAGGCGCTCAAGTATGTGGGGGGCAGAGGATTGGGCGTCAAATTCCTGTTCGACAATGGCCCCGATGTGGAACCCCTATCGTCCGACAACATTCTATGCGTCATGGTCGGGCCGCTGACGGGCACGCAGGCTCCCATGAGCGGTCGAATATGTGTGGTGACCAAGTCGCCGCTCACTGGCACCTGCACCGACTCTCACATGGGAGGCTGGATCAGCGCCAAGCTCAAGTGGGCGGGGTTTGACGGGATAGTCTTTAAGGGGAAAGCCGCCGAGCCCACCTATGCCTATGTGGAGGATGGAACGGTCAGCCTGCACGATGCTTCGGACCTGTGGGGCAAGGGGATACAGGAGACGATTGCGCTCATGCGGGAGAGGCATGGCGAGGATGTGGGCGTGATGAGCATCGGGCCGGCGGGCGAAAATCTGGTGCGCTTTGCCGGATGGATCAACGCCGACGCCCGCGCCTCGGGCCGGGGCGGGACCGGCGCAGTGGCGGGCTCCAAGAATTTAAAGTGTATCGTCGTCAAGGGGGAGCGCGCCAATATGCCGCAGCCGGCCGATGCGGAGGCCTTGCGCGAGGCGGTCAGGGCGGCGTCGACCAAGATTCGCGAGGTACCCACCACGCAACCGAACGAGGGCGATTTACACGTGTATGGCACGAACGTGCTGATGAACCTGGCCAACGAGATCGGCGCCCTGCCGGCGCGGAATGCTCAGCGCTCCGACTTTAGCCAGGCGGACGCCATCGGGGGGGAGACGGTGGCTGAAGAGATCCTGGTGGATCGTCCCGCCTGCTACAACTGCCCCATAGCCTGCAAAAAGGAAGTGAAGATTACAGAGGGCGAGCATGCAGGGCTTCACATGGAGAGTTTTGAGTACGAATCGGCCTGGGCCTTTGGGGCCATGTGCGACAACGACGACGTCAATGCCATCGCGGCCCTGATCGATCGCTGCAATGATCTGGGACTGGATACCATCGAGGCAGGCAACGCTCTTTCCATGACTATGGAGGCTACCGAGAAAGGGCTGGTGGACGGCCTGGCCTGGGGTGATACAGAGGCCATGATGGAGATGGTGCGCAAGATCGCCTTCCGCGAGGGACTCGGCGATGAATTGGCAGAAGGCCCAGCGCAGGCGGCAGAAAAGTGGGGTGCCCCCGAGATCTCGATGAGCGCCAAGGGGCAGTCCATCCCCGCCTACGATCCGCGCGGTTTGAAGGGCATGGGCATCGGTTTTGCCACCTCCAACCGCGGGGCCTGCCACCTGCGAGGGTATACGCCGGCCGCAGAGGTGGTAAACTGGGTGCTGGGTGAGGAGATGGTGGTCGATCCGATGGCGTGGGAAGGAAAGGGCGAGTTATTGGCCACCTTCCAGAACGTGTACGGCTTTACCGACAGCGCCGATGTGTGCAAGTTTAGCACCTTTGCCGTCCCCCTGGACGTATTTGCGGGATTATATGCTGGCGTGACGGGTGTGGAGTTGGATGCGGACGGCCTATTGGAGATCGGGGAGCGCATCTACAACCTGGAGCGCTACTATAATAATCTCAACGGCTTCCGCGAGGGTTCCGATACCCTGCCACCACGTTTCCTGGAAGAGCCGGGCACAGGGGCGGCGTCGGAGTCGGTCTGTGAACTGGATGAGATGTTGGAAGAGTACTATGCCTGTCGGGGTTGGGAAGAGGGCGTGGTGCCCGAGGAAAAGTTAAGGGAGTTGGATATCCTCGACTGATTTCCTCAAAGGCGTTTTGGGGAGCGAATGACGGGCCTTTGGGCCTGTCATTCGCTCTTTTTTTGTTATGAGTGATGCGCTTAGCCGCCGCCGAGAGGGGGAAAGAGGGCCACTCCATCGTCCTTCTCCAAGGGGGTGTCAAGGCCGTCCAGGAACTCGATGGAGCGGCCATTGACGAGGAGGTTGACGCCTGTGGGAGGCGTCTCACCCTCGCCACCGAGCTTTTCCTCCAGTTCGGGATACATGGCCTTGAGCCGCTCCAACAGAGTGCCCACCGTACTGTCATCCTTCTGATCTGAGGGGACTTTTATCTCCTTGTCCCCTATGACGTTCCTCAGGGTACCAAATACCTTTACTTTCATGGAAAACTCCTCCTCGACTTCTTCATGTCTAACCAATTGGATTTTGGATTTTCATAACTCTCGCCCATCTTCATTTTATGGAAGGTGTAGAGATGGGACAAGTTCTATCGTGTGGCAGGGAGGCTGATCCCAGCTTGTCTCCCTTGCTTTTAAGGGATCATTCATATTTGACTTTCTCAATCTTTCAAGTATAATATTTGCTCAAGTGTGAATAGTCTGGAAGGTGGCTGCATTTGGCGAGCCGGTACTTGCCCAAGGGCCTTTTTGGATTTCCTCAACTGAGCTTTTGACGGGGACTCTCAGTTGGATAGACGAAGGCATCGGAGGGAATGACATGTTTGAGAGAAGACACAAGAATCGAGGGAGAATGTTTATCGGAGCTTTGTTCGTCGGGCTCTTGGTGTTGTCGCTGGGGTTATCGGCTGGCTGTCAGCCGGCAGGAGAGGATGGAGACGACGGCCCATATGGAGGCGGTGCGGTGGAGCCCGCGGCGACAGAGCCTGCGATGGAGACTGACGAAAAGGAGATGCCTCCGGCGGAGGGTGAAGATGTCGAGGTGGTGATGCGGAACACGGCGTTCGAGCCGGAAGAGATCACTGTCGCGCCGGGGACAACGGTGACGTGGACGAATGAAGACAGCTTTGCACATACGGTCACCGCAGGCACGCGAGGGGATCCGACGGGCATGTTCGACGAGGACGTGTCTGGGGGAGATACTTTTAGCTTTACCTTTGAGGAGCCGGGGACGTATGACTATTTCTGCAGACCTCACTCTGGCATGGACGGCGTTGTGATAGTGGAGGAATGAGTTCAGTGTCGCCGTCGTATTTTAAAGAGGTGGCTACGGAGGAGCATGTATGAAAGATGATAATCCCTTGCTGAAACTGCAGAACTATGGTCAGAGCATCTGGCTGGACCTTATTCGGCGTGGTATGCTGGAATCCGGGGAGATTCAGTCCCTGATTGAGGAGGATGGATTGCGCGGGGTGACGGTGAATCCTTCGATTCTGGACGAGGCCATCCGCCAGACGGATGATTATGAGGAAGCCATCGACGAACTGGTGACACAGGGCAAATCGGCCCGTGAGATGTACGAGGCGCTGGCCATGGAGGATGTGCGGCGCGCGGCCGATCTCCTTCGGTCCACATACGATGGCTCGGAGGGGCGCCATGGGTTTGTGAGCCTGGAGGTTTCTCCGCGCCTGGCCCACGACGCGGAGGGTACCATCAGCGGGTACGGCACCTGTGGGAAGAACTGGATCGCCCCAACGTGATGATCAAGGTGCCGGCCACGGAAGAGGGCCTGCCCGCCATCCGGCAGCTCACGGCGGATGGGATC
This sequence comes from Anaerolineae bacterium, assembly GCA_041685915.1. Classification (GTDB taxonomy): domain Bacteria; phylum Chloroflexota; class Anaerolineae; order UBA1429; family UBA1429; genus JAWLEV01. Next base: position 14,434 of record JAWLEV010000060.1, read on the forward strand.
AACGTCAATGTGACGCTGTTATTCGGACTGCCGCGTTATAGAAAGGTGGCGGATGCTTACATTAGCGGTATAGAAGAAAGGTTATCCGCGGGGGAGCCGGTCGACCGCATCGCGTCGGTGGCCAGCTTCTTCCTCAGCCGTATCAACGTACTCATCGATCCCATGCTGGAGGATATTATCGTTCAAGAAGGATCGGATGGTGAGAAGGCGGCTCGCATTCGTGGCCAGACGGCCATCGCCAGCGCCAAGATGGCTTATCAGAGCTACCAGCAGATCTTTGAAGATGGCCGTTTCCAAAAGGCGGCGGAACATGGCGCACGGGTGCAGCGTTTGCTGTGGGCCAGCACCAGCACCAAAAATCCCGAGTATAGCGATATCAAGTATGTGGAGCCATTGATCGGGCCAAAGACGGTAAATACCTTGCCGCTGGAAACCATCGACGCCTACCGCGATCACGGCGATCCGGCCTCGCGCGTCACAGAGGGAGTGGAGGAGGCGCAGGAGACCCTGCAGATCCTCGGAGAGCTGGGCATCGACTTGTACGAGGCGACGCAGCAGTTGGAGGACGAGGGCGTGGAAAGGTTTGTGGCCTCATACGACCAGCTGTTGGAGGCGTTGGAAAAGCGGCGCAAGAGCGCGGTGGCCTGAGATGGTTTGCGATGGAATAGGAGCGTCATAAGAAAAGCACTGCTTAGTGCCGGAGAAGATAGCATGACACGTGAACCTGCCATTTTGGGTGCGGATCGGCCAAGCCCAGAGGAAGGTATGGGAGCCATACCTCACGATGGGGGTGTGACCTTTCGCGTGTGGGCGCCCCATGCCGATTCGATGAGCGTCGTGGGCAGTTTCAACGACTGGTCACCGGATGCCCATCCCCTATCGCCAGAAGAGGACGGATATTGGGCGACTGATGTGGAGGAAGCGAAACCCGGTGATACCTACAAATATGAAATCATCAATGGGGATCAGACATTGGAACGCATCGACCCCTATGCGCGCCAGGTCACCCACTCTGACGGTTGTGGTGTGATATACGATCCAACTTTCGATTGGGGAGAGGGTGATCCCTTTGAGATGGTCGCCTGGAACGAACTGGTGATCTATGAGATGCACGTGGGAACCTTTTACGACAAGTCCGAGGATGGTCCTGGCGATTTCTCAAGCGCCATCGAAAAACTGTCCTATCTTAAGGATCTGGGAGTGACGGCCATCGAGGTGATGCCGCCCATGGAGTTCGCGGGGGATTTCTCGTGGGGCTACAATCCCGCTGAGCCCTTTGCCATCGAGACTGCCTATGGTGGCCCCGACGCTTTCAAGGCTTTTGTCAAGGCAGCCCATGAACAGGACATCGCCATCCTGCTCGATGTCATCTACAATCACCTTGGTCCCGGTGATCTTTCACTCTGGCGTTTTGACGGCTGGTACGAGGATGGTTGGGGGGGCATCTACTTTTACAATGACGAACGTGCCCGGACGCCCTGGGGAGATACGCGCCCAAACTATGGGCGCGATCCCGTGCGCCGCTATCTGCGCGATAACGCGCTGATGTGGCTGACGGAATATCGGGTCGACGGTCTGCGCTGGGATATGACTCTCTATATTCGGACCATTGACGGGAATATCTCCGATCCCGACGACCAGTTGCCCGAGGGATGGAGCTTGATGCAGTGGATCAACGACGAGATAGATGAGCGGATGCCTGGCAATATTACCATCGCCGAGGATCTGCGCGGCGATGGGCGAGTTGTCGAAGAGGTGACAAAGGAGGGGGCTGGTTTCAATAGCCAGTGGGATGCCGATTTTGCGCATCTGCTTCGTGATCCGATTGTGGTCCAAGAGGACGATGATCGGGATATGGAAGCCGTGCGCCAAGCCATCGGCGAGCGCTTTGGGGGGGACATGCTAAGGCGGGTGATATACGTAGAATCGCATGACGAGGTGGCCAACGGCAAGGCACGAGTCGCTCAGGAAATATGGCCTGAGAACAGCTGCCATTGGTTTGTAAAAAAACGCTCCACGCTGGGAGCAGTCGTCGTGATGACGGCGCCGGGGATTCCCATGATCTTTCAGGGACAAGAATTCCTGGAGGCCGAATGGTTCCGGGATCAGAATTCCTTGAACTGGGAGCAGGCGGAGGAGCTGGAAGGTATAGTCCAGCTCTATGGCGATCTCATTGCGCTGCGACGCAATGAGGGAGGGACAACGCGGGGGCTGATGGGGCAGGGTGTCAACATATACCACGTGAGCGACGACGATAAGGTAGTGGCCTTTCATCGCTGGGAAGAGGGAGATCCGGGCGATGATGTGATCGTCGTGCTGAACTTTCGCAACGAACCCCTGAAGGACTATGTGGTGGGGTTGCCGAAGGAGGGTCTGTGGCGGCTGCGGTTCGATAGCCACGGTGCTTCATACGACGACGAGTTCGAAGAGCAGATAAGCGGGGACGTAGAGACGACGGAAGGCGAGAATGACGGACTATCCCACGGCGGCCTCGTGTCCGTGGCGCCTTATAGTGCGATTATCCTGTCGCAAGATGAGTAGCTGGTCGTGGTACAGAACGGGTTCCATGCGTGGTCAAGCAGAGATGTTGGATAGTGTACTGGAGGTGTGCAATCGGTTCAGCTGAGAACTATGGTGGAAGTGAAGGAAGGACAGGGGCCTTTCTCCTCGGCTTTGTTATGGGTGGGCTGGTGGGCATGGGCATCGGGATGCTACAGGCGCCGCATTCAGGAGAGGAGACCTGGCAGATGATCGAGGATCGGGTGCGCAGGCTTGAGGAGCAGGCGGACGAGATGGGTGATCGCTTGTCTGAGGGTGTCGAACAAGTACAAGAGAAGGTCGAACAGACGGTAAAGGAGGGCTCGGAGAAGGCGTGACGGATGCGGCACATCCAAGGCGGCGTCGGAACCTGGCAAAGGCCACGCAGATAATCTGGTTACTCACCGGTATTCTCGAGATCTTCATCGGTATCCGAGTTGTGCTGAAGCTGTTGGCTGCCAATCCTCAGGTGGGCTTTGCCCGCTTCATCTATGGCATCACACAAGTTTTCCTGGTACCTTTTCTGCCACTCTTTTCCCAACCCTCTGCTGAGGGCTCGGTACTAGAGATTTCGTCCTTGGTGGCGATGCTTGTGTATGCACTCTTTGCCTGGGGGGTGGTCCGCGTCATGTGGGTTGTCCTCATGGAGAGACCAACGAGCGGCGGTGGGCCGGGTGCGCCGCTCGAGTGAGCGATCTCTTGGGCCTACAATTGAGTCTGTATAGGAGAGGGGAATAGGCATGTTTGGAATAACCAAGCGCCTGGCCATGATTGTCCTGAGCATCTGGTTAATTGCTAAGGGGCTCCTGGCCGTCACAGGTGCCAGTCTGCCGGATGGCAGTTTCATCTTGAATCTCTTGGCCATCGTTGCCGGGAGTCTGATCCTGTTACAG
>JAWLEV010000137.1:0-4018 GCA_041685915.1 Anaerolineae bacterium
CTTGGAGGATACTGCGGTCTCCTCTATGGACCAGGCGGTCGGAACGGCTCTCCGACCCACTTCCGTCCTCTCCCACGCATGGAAGCGGGGATATGGAGCAACGCTCCGCGCTACGAGCCATGGTGTCTTGTCCGTGGACGGATCCTGTCGTACAATTGAGGAGACGGAGATGGAGCGATAATGTTCTTTCGCCTGTGCCTAAAGGCCACAGGCTCATACTACAAAGCCCTACGGGCTGACCCAGCCCTCGAAGAGGGCTTTGTAACATGAGCCCAGCGGGTTCAGCCCTGGGCTTCTCGCATAATAGACCATGCAACGAAAGAAAATCTGTCAAAAGGATATCCATGGAATACGAAACGCTACTGAGCGAACTGGAGCAACTGTTAAAGGAAACCTACGCCCTCTGGGATCCTGGTTGGGTTACCTTTAACTGGAGGGCCTACACCTACGATCACGTGCAGCGCGTGAGAGGCCTGGCCCTTAATATCTGCCGGCAGGAAGGAGGCGACGCGCATATCGTGGAATTGGCCGCCCTCCTTCACGACATCACCAAGCCCTACGACGGCGAGTATATTACGGACAAAGAGGGGGATCGCGTCGTGGATGAGCGGGGCTACTGGCAGAATCGCATTCGCCAGCCGGCGCGGCGCAATAGGGTCACCGATCTCTACGACGAATTGGGCCTGATGGGCGAGCCACACAACGAATCGGGAGCCCTGGTGGCCCGCCATCTCCTGCGACGTAAAGGATTGAGAGAGTCAACGTGCGAACGCGTGGCGCAGACCATCCGTCAGCACCTGCTCCCGCCGGAGGACCCTCCCGTGGAGAGCCGCTGCCTCTGTGATGCCGACACCATCGACGCCAACATCGGCCTGCCCGCCTTTGTGCGCAACATCTACATTCACCTTCACTTTCACAATCTGCGCAAGGGGCCCGAGGAGCCAGCGATAGCTACCCTATTGCAGGAGAAACCGTCCCAATATCTAAAGCCCTACATCATAGAAAACCTCCCCCGCTGGGTGAGGGGCAAGCGGCGCGATTTCGTGCCCCGCCTGCGAACGGACACGGCCAGAGAGATCGCCCTGGCCCGTCTGCAGCGCCTGGAAGGCGTCTTCCAAAGGCTGGAAAAGGAAACCCGGGCGTTCTCCTCAAATGGCAATCACCCCTACCTGGATATCGTATTGCACTATATGCACCATCGAAAGGACCCCAGTATCGCCGAGGAGACGGAAGCCCTGGCCGCAAAGTGGCCATCCCATCGCGTCCGAGGCTGCGAGTTGATCCGTTGGCTAAAGCGTGAGATGGCGGGCGTTGAATGATAGGCGAACCGGGACACTGCTGCTGACATAGTCAGCCTAAAGATCGCGTCTAGTCCTTCCAGCCATATATGCCCAGCACCTCGGCAAAGTAGATGGTGTGCTGCTCCTCCAGAGGGCGCTGGCGATGCTCGGGCGTCAGCAGGTTGTGAGGCGGCGTGATCCGCGTATAGACGCGGCACTCCAGGTTGTAGGGACATTCAAGGATCGATGGTGCTCTGACATGCACGCTGGACACAGGGGTCAGTCCCGTGGCCTCGAATTTATCCATATCCCGACCCGACCTGGTACCGCAAAAGAGCACCTCATCGTCCAGACTGGCGTCCGGCACGGCGATCACGAACTCGGGCACTTCTTCCAAAAAACGCCAGGAATAGCGCCGGGGCGTGATGGCAATGGTCATGACAGGATTATCATGATACCCGGTGCCGATCTGCCCCCACCCCAGGGTGAGCACGTTCTGCGCTCCGCTTTCATCCACCACCGTGCACAGAACCCCGCCGTCATCCAGGCGTGCCGCGAGGGGTCGAACGCAGTCCACCAGTTCCAACTTCACACGTTCTTTCATTTTCCCTCCAAACTCACAAGTCCATTTGAGCCAAAGAAGTATATTGTGTGGAAAAAAAGATATAATTGGCTCCCCTGAAAAAAGGTGTCATGCGTTCAGCTGCCTGGCACTTGTAGGATAAATGACAACAGAATAATCTATTCTATACGTAAAGGCAATAATTTTGGGAAGATCGATTGTAAGTGCCAGGCAGCTTTTTGTGGTTCTTTCGGTGCAACCATAATTAGTCCTACAAATGCACTCTATATAATACGTCAAAAGTAGATCTGAACTTGACACGCATACAAGTTTATATACCATTTATTCAGGTTGCACAAGGTGAAGGGAGTTTCAACCTTTATCCTCGCTCTTGAGTGTGTGGCGACCAGTTCCATAAGATCGAAACAGATACTGATAGAGGACAGAACGAGAGGGAAAAGGCAATGAAGGCTGAAATCGCAAAGAGGGAAGCTTTTACCGTGGTGGGCCTCAAGTATCGAGGGCAGAACGAGACCGGAGAGGACATCCCGCGGCTTTGGAGAGAACTTGTGGACGTGTTGGAGGGGGTCGAAAACCCCCTTGATCCGAATGCCCCCTGTGGCGTGGTCGATAACTATGAGGAGGAAACTGCCGTGTTCGACTATGTGGCCGGTGTCATTGTAAAAGATCCGCATCACGTACCCCTGGGCATGACCAAGTTGGAGATCCCGGAGCAGACCTGGGCCATCTTCGAGTGTGCTCTAGACCAACTCGATGACACGTATCGAGAGATCTATGAGACATGGCTTCCCCAGTCTGGCTATCAACGAGCGGAGGGGCCCGATCTCGAACAGTATAGCGCAGATTTTCTTCAGGGCAGAGGGGAGAGGGCGGAGGTACGTATCTGTATCCCCGTCCAGGAGGCCTGATCTATTTTTCAGGCACGCTTTTTATGTATTATGTATAGTCATCCACCCCTCTGTACAAAGTGCACACTGGAGAGAAGAGAATGATCGCGGCCGTCTTTGATCTGGATGGCACCCTATATTCGGGGCATATCTTTCGTGGTCTCGTGCGATATCATCAGAAACACCATATACGCCGTCTTCCCCTCTATGCTGCGTTGGGCACCCAGCTCGCCACGTGGCCCCTGTGGCATGCGAACCTCTTTTCCGAGACCAAACTGCGCGAAATCTGCCTCGATACCATGGCCTGGATAGCGTGGGGGTGGAGCAAAGAGGAAGCCAACGAGGCCTTTTCGTGGGTGGCCCGCGAGTATGTGGCGCCCCGCACCTATCCTGAGATTCTGGCCAGATTGCGCTGTCATCAGTCCGCCGGCCACCGCGTCATTCTCGTCTCGGGCACCTTTGCCCCTCTATTGGCCGAGGTCGGGCGCCAACTGGATGTGCCGGACACCGTGGGCACGCCCCTCATCCTGCGGGACGGACACTATACAGGGCGCTGTGATCGTCCTTTATGTCAAAACGAGGGCAAATGGCTGCGCCTGCAATCCCACGTGACAGATGAGACGGTGGATTGGCAGGCCTCCTACGCCTATGCCGACAGCCACACCGACATCCCCCTGCTCGAAAGGGTGGGCCACCCCGTGGCCGTGAAACCGAACTCCAAACTTATCGCCCACGCCCGCGCGCAAAACTGGGAGATCGTAGAGCTTTCCTAGCTCCCTCGTTTCCGCGGAATATGCTACGCATATCCCTCGCCCAGGGCTGAAGCCCTGGACGAATCAGACAAAGCCCTGCGGACTTGAGAAGATGCCTGAAGGCTCGAGAAGGTAGAGGCGCGAGATTGGATCTACTGAAAAAAGTTCCAAGAATTGCGTGGCACTTGATGATCGTCCTCCAGCGGTTTGCTTTTGTTATATGCAGAGTATGTTTTTCTACTGCAGGGTCTCGCGAAAGTGCCACGCAATTGAACGTCCTTCACCGATCCTGGGGATAGCGTTCGTCGCCCAATTCCCGCTGCAGGCAGTGCAGCTCCTTCTTCAACTCTTCCACCACGTCGGCGTAGGCTGGATCATCGTACACGCTGTTCAGCTCGTGGGGATCTCTTTGCAGATCGAACAGCTCCCACTCTGGTGCATAGGTCTCGTCGATGGCCCCTGGCTGGCCCAGGGCGTCGTTGTAATAGTAGATCAGCTTATAGCGCTTGGTCCTCA
>JAWLEV010000138.1:0-3953 GCA_041685915.1 Anaerolineae bacterium
GGCACGCCTGGTGATGGTACGGCTCTCCTGCGCGAAATTCTCCGACAGAATGTAGAAAGCGCTTTCGTTCCCTTGTGGGATCCAGAGGCAGCGGCCCAGGCAGCAAGGGCGGGGGTGGGCGCGACCGTCGAACTTTCCGTGGGCGGCAAATCGAATTCCATCTATGGTCCTCCAGTCGAGATAAAGGGACGTGTCAGGGCCATCACAGACGGCATCTATCTGAATCGCGCCTGGGGAGGCTATGCTGCTGGCGTGGTTAGCGACATGGGGCTCTCGGTGCGCATAGATATGGGAGGGATCACCATCGCCCTGAACTCCATCGCTGCCAGCCCCAACAACATCATGCACGCCAAATCCATGGGCATCTATCCGGAGGACTATATGATAAGCGTGTGCAAGGGCGGTTTGGCCTTCCGCGAGGCCTACAAGCCCCCTGTGACCAACAGTTACATCCAGAGCGCCACCCCCGGCTACTCCTCCAGCAACCTGTCCACCTTTACCTGGCAGCACATTCGCCGCCCCATCGCCCCCCTGGACGATATATAGGCCCAATATCATCAAAAAAGAGGGGACGGCAAACTACCGTCCCCTCTTGAAAACGCGCTTACTTCAAACGCCCTCAGGAGAAAAAGGGCTTGAGCCACTCCTCGGGGATCTCGAGCCCAAATCCGGGCCCGTCGTTGGGCTTTAACCAGCCGTCCTTAGGCACCGGGGTACCCGGTATGCGAACGGACTCTTCCAGTGGGACGCCCGGCGGCGAGGCGATAAAACGCTCCGCCCAGGGTGTATTGGGCATGGCGTAACTCAGATGCTGGCCATAACTGCTGTTACCCCCGCCATGCAATATCACCATGAGACCGGCCGTATCGGCCATTTCGGCGATCCTGCGGCAAGCCGTGAGACCACCCACCCAAAAGATGTCGGGCTGCAGGATATCCACGGCCCGTCGCTCAATGAGTTGCTTGAAAGGCCAGGGCGTGTACATGTGCTCGCCCGTGGCCAGGGTTTGCCAGGGCAGACGCTTCCTGACGTCCGCGTGCCCATCCATATCCTCCGGGATGAGATACTCCTCTATCCACTTCAGCCCATAGGGACGCAGTGTCTCGGCCAGGCGCACCGTATAGTCCACATCGAAGGCCATGTAGCAATCGAGCATGATCTCCACATCCTCGCCCACCAGATCCCGCGTTTTGGCCACCAGTTCCTCATTCTTTTTCAGGCCCCATAGGCCGTCGGCGGGACCATAGGGACAGGCCAGCTTGACCGCCTTGAATCCCAGTTCCAATTGCCAATCGGTATCATTCCCCGTGGCGTAAGTAAAGAGGCGGTCCCGGGCTGGACCCCCCAGCAGTTCATACACGGGGCGATTCTGCAACTTGCCCGCCAGGTCCCACAGGGCCAGATCAACGCCGCTCATGGCCACAGAGGCCAATCCCACGGTACCATAGGGCTTGGACAGGCGAAACATCATATCCCACAGTCTCTCGATGGCCAGAGCATTCTGTCCCACAAGATGCCTGGCAAAATGATCCTCTATGATGGCGGCCGCCGGCCGGCCAAAGGAACACGATCCCAAACCATATGTCCCATCCTCAGCCGTCACCTTGACCCATACCCCCTGCCAGCGGGGCTGCCACAAACTTCGATGTCGCTTGAATTCCTCAAACTTGGACATGGGGTTCGCCACCTCGCTGTCCACCGACCAGGCAGGACGTCGTGGCTCGGTCTCGGGCTCTCGCTCCGGCATCTCCAGCCGCATGACCTCGATCGATTTGATCTTCATCGTTCACCCCCTTTTCCTACATACCATGTGCATGTGAGGAGTGATTATAACACAAGGACAGGGATGGAATAGAATCGAGGAATCCCTGCGGTTCCCGATAAAAGGAGCCCACTGCTCCCTTCTCCATATTCCATTCTATCCCACCGTTCCACAAAAAGAATTCTCAGTTCAGGGACTGCCAGCCCGTATCGCCATCCTCTCCATAGATGCGGATGCTCGCCTTGGCGCTCGTCCCCGCTCCCGGATCGCCCCCCGTATGCACGCTCACTTTGAATTGCTGCTGGACAAACACGGGCGTTCCCAATTGAGGGGTCACCTTGAGAAATAGATCTTTTTCGATCTTTAGTGTGGGCAACAAAAGGCCCGAACTTGTGGGCGTCGGCGTGGCGTCACCCCCCAGCGGCAGAGGAAAAAGGGTAATCGGCAAAGGCTCGAGTATCATTAAAACGTTCCTGCAGGCTTCCAGGTTACCATCCTCCTTATCTTCGGCTATCCAGCGATCGAAGGTGAACTTGACAGGATCCTCCGAATCGTCGTCCACTTCCACCCAGGATACGTACCAGTCCGGACTTGTCCCCGAGTTATCGTGTTTCAGACAAACCTTCTGGATATCACCAATAAGATTCCCTGTGACGGTAAATACCCTGGTCTCGTTGGGTACAAAGTCGGGCACGGGCGTGAAAGTAGATGTCGGCGTATCGGTGGGACCAGGCGTCTCCGTAGACGTGGGGGTAAAGGTGGGAAGCTCCCCAGGTGCCTCGTCTACGTTATCCTGCACGCCGTCGCCGTCCGTATCCTTGGACGTAGGGCTGGTCCCCATGGCGACTTCTTCCCCATCCAAAAGTGTATCGCCGTCCGTATCGCGATTGTTCGGATCGGTGCCCCATTCGAGTTCCTCGGCATTCGTCAAGCCGTCCCCATCGGAATCGGCAGCCAACCACTCGGCAGTGGCCGTCTGAACCTGTGATGCTCCCATTGCCTCCGCCGTCGCCGTTTGTGCGGCGCCCAAACCCTGAGCCGTCCGCGTCTCCCGAGCCGCCGCTGTGGCCTCCAGTGCCGCTTGCCTTTCGTTTCCCCTATCCTGATACATTCTGTACGCGTAGGCGCTTCCTGCACAGAGACCTAAAATGAGTATAGCCACCACGGGAACGAGCCAGGCAGGAAGATAAGGTTTTATATCCACCGAACCCTGAACAGCAGTCGCTTCGCCGCTCTCACTCCGGGCCATCAAATTGAAGGGTCGCGTCTGGGTTGTACCCACAAAGGGACGCTTGCCTTTAAGGCCGACAGACAGCGGGAGCATCTTGCTCTGCCCCGGCTGCAACCTCATGTGCTGCGCCCCCGCCCGCAGATCTAACTCACCGCTGGGATCCGATGTCTCAAAGTGCACCTCTTCCGGCGTGTTGCCCTCGTTGGTGATCTCGATCTTGCCCTGCCCCGTATTGGCAAAGCGACTGGGCTGCAGACCCAGGCCGACGACATGGAAAGGGGCCATCTCTATCGTACCATTCGCTTCTCCTCCCCGACTGGGATCGGCGCGCGACGTCACCTGCACCGAATAGAGGTGAACACCCGCACGACTGGAAGGTGCACGGGGTGGATGGAACATAAGCGTTAGCGTTCCCGTGTCGCCGGGCGCAAGCTGCAGTTCACCGTCAGGATAGGAAACCCACTCGGCGGGAATGTCGCCGACCCTGGCCGTAAAGTGATCCACCTGTTTCTGCCGATTCAAAACGTGTACGGCCACGGCTTTCCTATCTCCCGGTGCCAATGCCATCTCGGCCGGCTCCAAGGCGACCTGCACAGGCTGATCGGGCCTGGGGGCCGCCGCCTCCGCAAACGACGGCTCGACGGGGGATGGCGAGGGCACCGGCTGTCCCATTTCCAATCGCAGCCACCAATCGCCGATCCGCGCCGAGCGCCCCGGGACAAGGCGTTCGGGAACGCCAGGCAAAAGCTTGTTCGTACCCAGATACGTGCCGTTGGAGCTGTTGAGATCGGTGATATAGGCGTCATCCCCCTCAAATGTGATCTGGACATGGCGTCGCGAGACTTTAGGATCGGGCAGTGCGATATCATTTTGTGGATCGCGGCCGATGGTCACCCTGTCGCGATCAAGGGTGAATGCCTCGCTCTCCCCCTCCGGCCCCAAGAGCACGATGCGCCCTCC